>JBBQBA010000001.1:0-491555 GCA_038317055.1 Saccharimonadales bacterium (SeqCode) | reverse complement strand
CGGATATAAACCGAACTGTCTCACGACGTTCTGAACCCAGCTCGCGTACCTCTTTAACCGGCGAACAGCCGGACCCTTGGGACCTGCTCCAGCCCCAGGATGAGATGAGCCGACATCGAGGTGCCAAACAGCGCCGTCTATGTGAACTATTGGGCGCTATAAGCCTGTTATCCCCGGGGTAACTTTTATCCGAAAGCGCTGCCGATACCACTCTCAAGTACATGAAATGTACGGACAGCGGAAAACTAGCTCCTACTTTCGTATCTGTTTGACTTGTTGGTCTCACAGTCAAGCTGGCTTCTGCGCTTGCACTACCGGTTCGATTTCCATCCGAACCTAGCCAACCTTTGAACGCCTCCGCTACTCTTTGGGAGGCAACCGCCCCAGTTAAACTACCCATCAGACACTGTTCCGTATCCGGTAACTGGTATCGATTTGAAAATCCATACCAAATATCGGATACGGTAAGAACAAAACTACAACAAGGGTGGTATTTCACTAACGACTCAACCGGGGCTGGCGCCCTAGCATCAAAGTCTCCCACCTATGCTACACATGTTGCAGCTCGGCTCAATGTCAAACTGTAGTAAAGCTCCACGGGGTCTTTTCGTCCTGCTGCGGACAGACGGCATCTTTACCGTCAATGCACTTTCACCGAGCTCTTCGTTGAGACAGTGCCCACATCATTACACCATTCGTGCGGGTCAGAACTTCATCTGATATGACGCTTGTTTTTACGATATCCGCGAATTATTGATATCCTCCATGTCGCCATGGAGATCGGACTATATCTTCACCCATCCTTACAGATGGGGCATGGCGTGTAGTCTCTGAGGGTTCTTTGATTGCTCAAAGCCTTCCCTGCTGATTGTCCGCACTGATCAGATTGTCACTTATAAGAAATAAGTACTGTCAGATACACGGGGTTTCCAGCATATAGCCATGTTTACACTCCGCACACAAATGTTTCCTTATTTACTAAATTATTCCTAGTGCCCGTGTCTTACGACACGTTCAAGCAAGTTTCTTACCTGACAAGGAATTTCGCTACCTTAGGACGGTTATAGTTACCGCCGCCGTTCACTGGGGCTTCAGTTCAAGCCGTGAAGCTATTCCCTTAACCTTCCAGCACCGGGCAGGTGTCAGCCCCTATACATCCACTTTCGTGTTAGCAGAGACCTGTGTTTTTAGTAAACAGTTGCGTGGGCTCCTTAGCTGCGGCCTCCATTGCTGAAGGCAGACCTTATTCCGAAGTTACGGTCGCTAATTTGCCGAGTTCCTTAACGAAGAATCACTCGTACGCCTTGGTCTTCTCGACCTGAGCACCTGTGTCGGTTTGCGGTACGGATTGATATGTACATAAGTTTGAAAGCTTTTCTAGTCAGCTTGGGTCCACAGAAATCCAGCCATAAAGGCCATCTCATTCGCGCTTCAGCCGAAGCCTAGACGCTTAGACGGATATAACCATGAATCCGCTTCTGCTGCCATGCCGCGCACTTCAAACAATACATAACAAGTACAGGAATATTAACCTGTTGTCCATCGTCTACGCTACTCGCCTCGACTTAGGACCGACTAACCCTGGGACGATTATCGTGGCCCAGGAAACCTTGCTCTTTCGGCGGGCAGGATTCTCACCTGCCTTATGGTTACTCATTCCAACATTCTCACTTGATAGCGCTCCACCGAACCTCGCAGTCCGACTTCAACGCCCTATCAACGCTCCTCTACCACTCATAATAAATTACAAGTTCGCATCTTCGGTAATATACTTTAGCCCCGTTACATTTTCCGCGCAGGGTCTCTTGACGAGTGAGCTGTTACGCACTCTTTAAATGAATGGCTGCTTCTAAGCCAACATCCTCGTTGTTTAAGAAACCCCACCTCGTTTCCCACTGAGTATATATTTAGGGACCTTAGATGGCGATCTGGGCTGTTTCCCTTTCGAGCGCCGAGCTTAGCCCCGACGTTCTAACTGCCGTAGTACCACCGTTAGTATTCGTAGTTTATCAAGGTTAGGTACCCTCACGGGCCCTAGTCCTAAACAGAGCTCTACCCCTAACGGCTACCGTACGACGCTAGCCCTAAAGCTATTTCGAGGAGAACCAGCTATCTCCAAGTTCGATTGGCATTTCACCTCTAACCACAGGTCATCCGGGAGTATTGCAATTCTCTACGGTTCGGCCCTCCACGTGGTCTTACCCACGCTTCAGCCTGCCCATGGCTAGGTCACTTGGTTTCGGGTTTAATTACCAGTACTTGATGCCCTATTCAGGCTCGCTTTCACTATGCATCCGTCATATGACTTATGCTTGCACTGATAATTAACTCGTTGGATCGTTCTACAAAAAGCACGCCGTCACCAGACAAGCTGGCTCCGACTCCTTGTACGCACACAATTTCAGGTTCTATTTCACTCCCCTCACGGGGTTCTTTTCGCCTTTCCCTCACGGTACTAGTTCACTATCGATCGCAAGATATATTTAGCCTTGGAGGGTGGTCCCCCCAGATTCAGACAGGGTTTCTCGTGTCCCGTCCTACTCAACAAAACAAATATAAGGTTAGCGAAACTTGGCATACCTGGCTTTCACAGTCTCTGGCGTAGCTTTCCAACTACTTCTGCTCGCATCGCTTATTTCTTACCTTATGCAGATCAATGGTAGAATCTGCTACCTGAACGGATGTCTGAAATAAATTTCAGATCTCCGTACTGGTTGTTTGTGATGTTACAACCCCTTTATAGATCTTCGTCTACCAACTTATCCGTCTATTACTAGACGGAAACCTAAAAGGTTTGGGCTATTCCGCATTCGCTCGCCACTACTAACGGAATCGTTGTTTACTTTCTCTTCCTCGAGGTAATAAGATGTTTCAGTTCCCCCGGTTCCCTCATCTAAACCTATGTATTCAGTTTAGCGTGTACAGACATAACTCTGCACGGGTTTCCCCATTCGGACATCTCCGGTTCAAAGCTTGGTTAGCAGCTCCCCGGAGCTTATCGCAGCTCCCTACGTCCTTCATCGGTATCTTTGCGTCAAGGCATCCCTTGTGTGCGCTTGAGTAACTTTTTACGTTATTGTGCAATTGACTAGCTATTGGTACAACCAATAGCTGTTATTTAATTTGCCGTTTGTCTTCTTTACTCATTGAACATAAATTTTTAAGCTACAAAACTCAAGACATTCCCACACTTACTAATGTAATTATTCTCTGTGAACACTTGAGTTTATGCTAAAAGTTCGCTTACTCTAAACGCTAACCTCTTGCCTAAACTCAAGCAGCCTTGTAAGTCTAACAACTTTAACAGAGGTTGTAAAGCTTATTATGATGCTAAAATTACTACGTTATTCAACCAGTAAAAATTACCAATATTTAAAAACTGATGATTTTTTTACCTATTTGCGGGGTTTGTACCAGCGGCCATACCTAGTCCGACAGATGAAGTTCCACTATTTCCTGCTTCCCAGAGCGCACCACCTTTAGCTTGAAATACTCCTTCATATCCTCCACCAAAGATCTCAGTAATACTTGGACTAGTGCCAGGCATCATACCTAGGTTTGCATTATAACTTCCTGCTGTGCCTATAAAATATAAGTTTCCATTATCAGCTTGTATGTCCATTTCATAACCAGTAGGTACTTGAGTAATGCTAGGGCTTGTACCTGACATCATTCCAACATTCCAGTTTCGCAAACCAGAGGGTCCAATCGAGTAAAGTGAGCCAGTATTAGCTTGGAAAGCTGTTTCAAATCCTCCGTAGACAGCAGCAATGCTGGGGTTTGTGCCACCCATCATACCTAGATTCCAGTTGGTCACTCCATTAAAGGATCCAACAGTCCACAACGAAGCTGTGTTAGCTTCAAAAGCTACTTCATAAGTACCGTTTGCGTAGCTGGCAATACTAGGACTGGTTCCAGGCCACATTCCTAGATTCCAATTAGTAACTCCAGCTGTTCCGTAAGTCCATAGCGATCCAGCGTTCGATTGGAAGGCTATTTCGTATCCACCTCCTGGCATACATGCAATGCTAGGACTAGTTCCCGGCATCATACCTAGACCCGTGTCAACCATACCAGCGTTACCAACCGCCCATAGATGGCTAGTAATGGCCTGAAATGCTGCTTCTGCTCCTCCAGTAGCTAGGTTACATATACTTGGACTTGTGTGGGCAGCCATACCTAAGTTCCAATTATAGTTACCGAAAATGCCATAAGTATAAAGTGAACCGTTATTAGTCTGGAAGGCAGCTTGGAATGTTGGAGCTGGTACAGGTACAGGTGCAGGGGCTGGTGTGGGTGCAGGTGTTGGAGTTGGTGCTGGAGTTAAACCTAACATCTGTGATGCTTGAGCCCAAGTAAATGTTTCATCTGAAGGAGCAGGACCACAAGCACCTACCATTGTCATAGCAATAGATGCATTACCTAGTCCTGCAGCACCCATATAGATTTGACCACCAGCACAATTCGTAAATGAAGCAGGTGATGCAAGAATATTATACCTATGTCCCCAACAGCCCGATGATGAAGGAGTAGTACAAGCAATGTTGCCACTAGGATAACCATCGTCATACATCCAATAATAATCTGCACCTAGAGCACTACTACTACCACTTCCTGCCCAGTTGCCGCTCCATCCTTGAATAATTGCACCCCCGTTTAGGGTCGCACCGAAAATGGTTGGATCATTATTTGTATTCGCACCATTTTGAGCAGCAAGATTCAATTGATTAGTAAGTGCAACTGCCGGAGGTATTCCCCGACTTATTCTTTCCAAATTAGTGACAACAAAGATTTGTTGTGATATCGATAGACTTTTATAAACTGTCATATTGATAGGTAATGTCCCGATTCCTTCTAAAACACTCCTGGCATTGTTAATAGCAGATATAGCTCCATTATTACAAGTGGGCGAATTATCATAAACATATGCTACACAGTAAGCGGTACTAGTAAAATTAGGGGCTGGTAATAAACTTCTTGTTGGCGTTGCATGAGCAACAGTTACCTTAGGTTTTGAAGGGCTTATAGTTATATGTGCTCGTGAACCAGTACCGGTAGTTGTGTAATATGTCGAAGTACCTAATTTTATTTTAACTTTGTGAGTTGTGGATGTATGGATGCTTGCTGCATGACTACCGCTGAGGTAATGAACCCCAACTATAGTTAAAGAGCAAACAACAATTATCCCTAAAATTGGGCTTATCCATTTGTTTGGACGAACTATTAAGTTTTTCATTTATTTTTTGTTTTTTGTTTTAGATGTTACAAAGCTATTGTAGTAAATTTTAAATAATAAACAATAGCTTTTTTTATATATTATTTACTTTAATCAAAATATTTTGGTCTAAATTGGTCGTTGTCTTCTATGATTCGTTCACAAACTAAACTTTGTATCCGAGGTATTTGTACTGAACTATGGCTATGCTGGATACTTAAATCTCGGTCATGAGTACTGGTTGGTGCTTCACTTGGTTCAATATCTTCTTCATTTCTAAAACCTTCGACGTATCTATCATCATCGTTGCTTTCACCTCCAAGACCAAACCAAGGATCGAAGGGTCCTAACTCCATACACTAAATTCCTAGCCCCAACCCTAAATTATTCTTATATGGTGGAGACGCGGGGATTCGAACCCCGGACCCCCTGCTTGCAAAGCAGGTGCTCTAACCAGCTGAGCTACGTCCCCTAATTTTTACTATTGGTGGGCTTGCCAGGACTTGAACCTGGGACCTCGTCATTATCAGTGACGCGCTCTAACCAGCTGAGCTACAAGCCCGATAACTTAAAACGTATCAATCGGTATTGTACTGAAGAATGTTGCTGGTGTGCAACTTCAGTATTTAAAAAGACGCTATTAAGCGTCCTCTTAACATTAAAAATCTATATAGTGCAATCAACGTCAGCTCCTTACAAAAAACTTTATCCGCCACATAAATGTGGTAGCGATAACTGTTAAGCTTAACACCAGTTATCCGAATCGACCATAGCTCTCGATTCCTCGAGGCTTGGTATTCTCCCTAGAAAGGAGGTAATCCATCCGCACCTTCCGGTACGGATACCTTGTTACGACTTAACCCCAATCATCTCCCCTACCTTAGGCCTAGATAAACTAGGACGTCAGGTATTGGCGACTTTCATGGTTTGACGGGCGGTGTGTACAAGACCCGGGAACGTATTCACGGTAGTGTGCTGACCTACCGTTACTAGCGATTCCAACTTCATGCAGGCGAGTTTCAGCCTGCAATCCGAACTGAGACCGGTTTTGATGGGATTTGCTCCGGCTCGCGCCTTGGCTGCCCTTTGTACCGGCCATTGTAGCGTGTTTCTAGCCCAGGGTGTAAGGGTAATACTGACCTGACATCATCCCCTCCTTCCTCCCCGTTACCGGGGCAGTCTACTTAGAAAAATCCAACTAAGTAAAGGGGTTGCGCTCGTTGATGGACTTAACCAAACATCTCACGACACGAGCTGACGACGGCCATGCAACACCTGTCACTGAGCTCCCGAAGGCACTCTTAACTTTCGAAAAGATTCTCAGGATGTCAAACCCTGGTAAGGTTCTTCGCTTATCCTCGAATTAAAGAACACGCTCCACCGCTTGTGCGGGTCCCCGTCAATTCCTTTATGTTTTAGTCTTGCGACCGTACTCCACAGGCGGGATGCTTAACGCGTTAGCTTCGCTACGTCCCGGGTCGATACGGGGCACAGCTAGCATCCATAGTTTACGGCGTGGACTAACGGGGTATCTAATCCCGGTCGCTCCCCACGCTTTCGTGCCTGAGCGTCAGGAATGAGCCAGTGGCCTGCCTACGCCATCGGTGTTCCTCCCAATATCTACGGATTTCACTCCTACACTGGGAATTCCAGCCACCTCTCTCATCCTCTAGCTGAGCAGTTCAAAATATGGGTGTATGGTTGAGCCACACGATTTCACATTCTGCTTACTCTGCCGCCTACGCAACTCTTTACGCCCAGTAATTCCGGATAACGCTTGGATCCTCCGTATGACCGCGGCTGCTGGCACGGAGTTAGCCGATCCTTATTCGTCTGCTACTGTCATATTCATCACAGAAAAAAGCAGTTTACGACCCAAGGGCCTTCATCCTGCACGCGGCGTTGCTCCATCAGACTTTCGTCCATTGTGGAAAATTCCCTACTGCTGCCTCCCGTAGGAGTCTGGGCCGTGTCTCAGTCCCAGTCTGGCTGATCATCCTCTCAGACCAGCTAACGATCATCGCCTTGGTAAGCTATTACCTCACCAACAAGCTAATCGTACGCAGGCCGTTCCCAAAGCGCATAAAGCTTTAATCCGTAGATCACATGCGGCATTAGCTACCCTTTCGGGCAGTTATTCCTCACTTTGGGGTACATTCCTACGCGTTACTCAGCCGTCCGCCGCTCGCCATCACACCGAAGTGCATGCTGCCGCTCGACTTGCATGTATTAAGCACGCCGCCAGCGTTTATCCTGAGCCAGGATCAAACTCTCCATAAAAAAAGAAAACTGACGTTGATTTGCACTACATAAATTTTTAAAGACCAAACCATCACAGGGGAAACTCAAATAGAACCCCCAATCAGACTCGTACTATCGTACAGTGTTGATAAGGTTAAAGTCAAGAATTTTAAAAGAAAGTGTTATAACGACAACGCTTTTGGTTATTTCTTCTCTGTTGGAACTTCTTCTTCGGCTTCTAATTCTGGTGATTTTTCAACTACCGCAAGTGAAGTAACATTGTCCCCATCATTGAGTCTCATTATTCTTACACCTTGAGTTGCTCGACTCATCTGTGGTATTTCTTTAAGCCCAAGTCGAATTGTTTGGCCCTGACTGGATATAACTATGACTTCTTGTAAGTCGTCCTCAGCCTTAAGTGTTGCAACTCCAACTAACTGACCAGTCTTTTTGTTTACAACGGCTGAACGGATTCCTACGCCACCTCGAGCATGCGCAGTGAACTGTGCTACCTTGGTCCGTTTACCATAGCCCTTTTCACTTATAACAAAAATGAATGAGTTTTCTTCTACGATATCCATTCCTATTACTTGATCACCTGCTCTTAGTCGGATTCCTCTAACTCCTCTTGATACTCTACCCATTGGTCGAGCGTCTTTTTCATGGAACCTAATAGCTTGACCTGCGGCAGTAGATATTAGAATTTCATTCTTTCCATTTGTCATTGACACCCACTTAAGTTCATCGCCTTCATCAAGGTTAATTGCGATTAGTCCAGTTTGTCGGACGTTCTGATACTGACTAAACGGTGTCTTCTTAACTACTCCTCGAACAGTACACATCATTAGATGGCCTTCGTTGTCTTGTTGCTTACTAATATTTACAACATAGCTTACCTTTTCTTCAGGCTGTAACTGCAGAAGATTTACCAGTGCGATACCTTTGGCATTCAAATTAGTGGTTGGTAATTCGTAAGTTTTTAGTCTGAAAACTCGACCCTTATTAGTGAAGAATAGTAAGTAGTCGTGAGTACTTGCGTAAACAACTCGATCAATCAAATCTTCTTCTCTTGTAACCATTCCCCGACGACCCTTGCCGCCTCGTCCTTGTCGTTTATAATCAGCGATTGGACTACGTTTTATGTAGTTAGCTAATGTAAGAGTAACAACAACTTGCTCGTCAGGAACTAAATCTTCGTCGTTCATTTTGCCAAGTTCTTGAGGAATAATCACAGTTCGGCGCTCATCTCCATACTTTTCTTTTAATTCGAGCATTTCGTCTCTAATTATCTTAAGAATCTTAGCTTCACTAGCAAGAATTCCTTCAAGCTTGGCAATTAATTTCATAAGCTCAGCCAGTTCGTCTTCTATCTTTTTACGTTCTAGCCCAGCAAGACGTCTAAGTTGCATTTCCAGTATAGCTTTTGCTTGAATCTCACTTAGTTTAAATTTCTTTATTAGGTTTTCTTGAGCTTCCTCAGTAGTTTGGCTAGCTCTAATAACTGCTATTACCTCATCAATATGATCGAGTGCTATCTTTAATCCCTCTAAGATATGAGCACGGTCTTTGGCTTTACGAAGTTCGAATTCAGTTCGTCTCCTTACAACCACTTGACGATGTTTTATATGCTCCTTGAGGATATCTTGAAGACCTAGAACTCTAGGTTGGATTCCATCAATTAGCGCTAGCATGTTGTAGTGGAAAGCACTCTGTAGAGGAGTTAATTTAAATAATTGATTCAGAAGTTTCTTTGGATATGCGTCCCGTTTTAGATCAATAACGATTCTAACAACACCTCGGGCACTTTCGTCTCGTATGTCACTAAGTCCAGCTATTTTCTTTTCTTTATATAGATCAGCTATTTTTTCGATTAAAGTAGCTTTATTGAGGCCATAAGGGATCTCACTAATAATGATCTGACCCTTACCTTTTGCATTCTCGGAAATTTCCGCAACACCCCTTACGACGACTCCGCCTCTTCCGGTTGCATAAGCAGTCCGAAGAGAGTCTTTACCATAGACTATTCCTCCAGTAGGAAAGTCTGGTCCTTTTAGGTGCACTAATAGATCATCTAGGGTTGCGTCCTTATTATCAATCTGATGGACTGTAGCATCGACTAGTTCACTTAGGTTATGTGGTGGCATATTAGTTGCCATACCTACGGCTATACCAAGCTGACCATTTAGTAGTAAGTTAGGAAGTTTTGCCGGAAGAACTGAAGGTTCCTGTCTTTCACCGTCATAAGTATCTACGAAATCTACGGTATCTTTATCTATGTCAGCAAGAAGTTCCTCTGCGGCCTTCATCATTCTAGCTTCTGTATATCGTTCAGCGGCCGGTGGATCTCCATCCATCGAACCAAAGTTACCTTGACCATCAACGAGCATATAGCGCATTGACCATGGTTGAGCTAGACGGACCATTGCATCATAAATCGCTACGTTACCGTGAGGGTGATAGCGAGCCATAACAGTACCAGTTACGTTGGCGCTTTTTCGGTACTTACCAGTAGGTCTTAGACCTTCTTCCATCATTGTATACAGAATTCGACGATGAACAGGTTTAAGGCCATCCCTAACATCAGGAAGCGCACGAGCTACTATCACACTCATTGAATAAGTTAGGTAGCTAGACTCCATTACATCTTCAATGCTACGAGGTTCTAATACTCTTGAGTGAGATTGTTCGGGTGCGATTATCTCTAGTTCGGAACTATCTGGAGTGATTGGTGTTTCGTCTTCCATTTTATATGTCTAAGTCCTTTACGAATTTTGCGTGTGTCTGGATAAAGTTCTTTCTAGGTTCTACTTCGCTGCCCATTAGCTTATTGAAAATCGCATCGGCTTTTTCAGCATCTTGCACACGAACCTGAATTAGTACTCTTTTTTCAGGATCCATGGTTGTGTCAAATAACTGATCTGCATTCATTTCACCCAATCCCTTGTAACGCTTTTGTTCTACATAACCAGCCTGTTTGAAGCGAGGTTCAGTTTCTTCTATTTTAGTGCCATTAGTTTTTCGTGCTTCTATTGCTTTGTCTAAGGCTACTTCAAGATCTGTCTCATCGTAAATAAAAATACTAGATTTTCGTCCTGGTTTTATTAGCTCAAAAAGTGGTGGTTTAGCCATATATAAATGTCCACCATCAATAACTGGCTTCATAAATCTAAAGAAGAATGTCAAAAGCAATGTACTAATGTGAGCACCATCAACATCGGCATCAGTCATAATAATAACTCTATCGTATCTTAGGTTTGTTACGTCAAATTGTTCGTCAATACCAACTCCAAGCGCTTTAATCAAGCTTACGATTTCGTTGTTAGCGAGCATCTTATCAAGTCGAGATCTTTCAACATTTAACACTTTACCTCTTAGAGGAAGAATTGCCTGTGATTTGCTATCGCGTCCACTCTTAGCTGAACCTCCAGCTGAGTCTCCCTCAACAAGATATATTTCAGAATCTTTAGGGTCCTTGTTAGAACAATCAGCCAATTTTCCAGGCATACTTGCACCTTCTAATACTCCCTTTCGAATAATACTTTCTCTGGCTGCACGGGCAGCTTTTCGGGCTCTTGCTGATAAAAGTGCCTTACCAACAATTTTTCTGGCTATTGATGGGTGTTCCTCTAAGTAATAAGAAAAGTATTCAGACATAACTTGCTCAACATAACCACGTATTTCTGGGTTACCAAGTTTATTCTTTGTCTGACCTTCGAACTGGGGATCTTCAAGTTTAACCAATATTACGGCTGTTAAGCCTTCACGGCAATCTTCACCAGTAAGGTTTTCTTCTTTTTCTTTAATAAGGCCACTCTTTCGAGCATAGTCATTAACTACCCTAGTAAGTGCAGATCGAAATCCAGTTAGATGAGTACCACCATCAGGGTTAAGCACATTGTTAGCAAATGCCTTGATTGTTTCGTTAAAGGTGTTTACATACTGTAAAGATATCTCAACCTGAGTGTTGTTAACTGTTTTGTCTACATAAAAGACATCTTCATCGACAAATTCTTTAGCCTGATTAAGATGTTTAACGTAAGACTGAATTCCGCCCTCAAAATAGAAACTGTATCGCTTACCACTTTTTTCATCCGTAATTGAGGTTTTAATTGCTTTGGTTAGATAGGCTTGGTGGCGAAGACGATTAAGAATTACGTCGTAGTCAAACTCAACCACTTCAAAGATTGAAGAATCTGGGTAGAATGTAATTTCAGTTCCAGTTTTGTCAGATTTGCCAATTTCAACAAGCTTGGTTTGAGGTGCACCTTTTTGATATTCTTGTTGGAAAATTTTTCCTTCTTGGAAAACAGTTACTACTAATTTCTCAGATAGAGCGTTCACAACACTTACTCCAACACCGTGGAGTCCGCCTGATACTTTATAGCCGCCACCACCAAACTTACCACCTGCGTGCAATATTGTTAAAGCTGTTTCTACTCCACTTAGTCCACTTTTGGTGTTCTTTCCAGTTGGAATACCACGGCCATTATCAGTTATAGTTACTCCACCATCTTCAAGTAGTCTTACATCTACTTCAGTTGCGTAGCCCGCAAGAGCTTCATCAATTCCATTATCTACAAGTTCCCAAATTAAATGGTGAAGGCCTTCAATGCCTGTACCACCAATATACATTCCTGGTCGTTTACGTACTGGCTCTAGTCCCTCCAATATCTGAATTTGGTCCGCTGAATAACCGTTTCCCTGAGCCACTATTTAATAACCCTCTCCGTGATTTTACATTTTCGAATTTACTTATATTATATATGATTTATATCCTATAGACAACCTCCTGGTGAGTGAAAAATGACAAAAGAAAGTTTCATTAGAACGGTTTTATTGGCACAATGTACAATGAGATAACTCTAATGTTTAAAAAACTAGTAAGCAACATACCATTCAACCCAAGTTTGATTGAGCAAATACCTGAATATAGAGCTTCCCTTCGAAAAGAACTCAAGCTCAGAGTAATAGGTTTAAGCTTTTTAGTAATTGCTTTTTTGGCTCAACTTTTTATCAGTCTTTTCCCAGCTCAGCCAACCCTAGCAAAATCACCAAATGACTTAATATACGGAGGTTTTAGTTCAAAAGCCCAAGCCCAAACTGATTGTAATAATAATTTGCACGGATTTCAGGAAATATTGGCTTATTACACAATTTCTTGTAGCGACATAAATAGCACAAATAACGCTGCAATTACTACCGCCAGCTTCCATAAAAAGATATATTCATTAAACAGACTTGCTTATGGCCAATCACCTGAGTCATTAGTAAATATTAATAACCATAGTTATTGGCTTAGACCAATATGGAAAGGTAATGGACTGGATTCTGTATCACTCCAAGCACTCAGCGGAGTTACAACTACAGGTCTTCATTATTATATTCTCTATAATTCTGGTGATATTGCCTTCGTCGGACAACCTATATTCTCTACCGGTTGTATTCATAATTGTCCAGAACTTTCACTTTCGGTTCGAGATTTTCAATCTGATAATGCCAATAATACGAAAGTAATTCCAAGTGAAGAAATCCTATATACACTTGTGGCTTCAAACCCGACCAAGAAAACAATTAATAATTTTACTATAGGTACTAATTTTAGTAATGCACTCGCCTACTCTAAACCCACAAATCTATATGGGGGAACAATTAAAAATGGGGTAGTATCATGGCCAGTTACCAGTATAAGAAGTGGTCAGACTGTCGCGAAAACAGTTGCTTTTACTGTTGATAATCCAGTAAACAAAACTCCATTAAGTTCAACCGATCCAAATTATTTTAATCTTAAAATGACTACGACTTATGGTAATACTATTGTCTTAAACCTGCCCTGGAGCTTAACAAAGTATATTGAACTAAAAATAAATAATGGTTCTCTATCGATGCTTAAGATTTATAGTCTTATAATTTCGTTTTTACTTGTACTTTTTGCTGCTTATTTTGTTTGCCGCAATTTACTTATATTGAAAGAATTGAAGAAACTAAAAGAAGATTATTTAAATGGTGGTAAAAACTAATGACTTCCAATCGAAAAAATAAGGCTAAAACAATTAGAAATAGTCCTGAAGAATATTCTGAAAACATTAAACTTCATAGAGATCTAAAATCCAGTTCATATCGTTCTTCATTAAAACGAATTAGAAAACAGCTGCCCTCCAGTCATCAGCGTTTATTAAGCAGTTACGTACACGGTCGTGGGATGGATTCATTTAATGATTTGGTAGCGAATACCATTGCCAGACCTAAAAGCGTTCTAGCAGGCAGCATATTAGCCGCAGTTGGTGTTATTGGTAGTGTTTACTTGGCAATAAACTATGGTTATAGCTATAACTACCTGCTAATGTTTTTATTCTTTGTTTTTGGCTATCTAGCTGAGCTTATTATAGAACTTATAATAAGATTCTTTGTTCGATATAAATAACTTCTATTTTGGTTGGTTGTCTTCGAGATTTCCTGATGTATCTATGAATATTGTATCTTCTACTTGAGAAGGGTTTGGGTCATTCTGGGGAATTTTGAACTCATCATGTGGAATCTTAAAATCTCCACCTGTTGATGGTTGTTGATTTGGGGGACTTTGTATCATTGGTGTTTCAGCTGGTGTAGGTATATCAATGGTTGAAGGTTCTTCAATCGGAAAGGCTGGTGGTTGAGAAGTCAACGGATTACTTAGTGGTTTTACTGATTGAGGATTATCTGCCCAACCTGCAAAAGGGTCTTTTTGTGCTATTGGTGGCTGAGGAGTTGGGGCTGATTGTTGAACTGGTTGAGATTGTTGTAGAGGCTGGAAAGGCTGTGATGGTTGAGATGTTTGAAGTGGTTGGCTTATGGGTGGAGGTACAGCTTGATTTTGAGCTGGAGGAATAGGACTCGAGTTTTGAAAACCTCCGGCAGTGGGTGAAGGTTGTTTTTTCTGAAGCCATTCATCCAGGAATGATGAAGAAGACTTAGGTGCTGGACTAGCGGCAGGTCGAGGACTATTGGCATAAGGAGAAGCTGGTACAGCACTTGGTCCACCAAATCTAGCCATTGGGTCATTAATTGGTTTTGGTTCTTCTTTCGTAGCTAAACGATCAAATATTTGTTTTTCAACTTCAGCTTTAGGATGACCATACTTTGCGGCTGACAACTGTTTTAGTGCAGTCGCAAGATCAGGATTAGGTTGACCAAGTGTTGGCATAGTTAACATACTGAATGATTGAGTTGGTACACCATTAATTAGAGTTCTTACAATTGTATTAAAGTTAGGTACGCGTAGTAAATCTTCGCCCTCAAATAGTGGCTGGAAGTATTTAGCCAACATATCCACATCGTTCTGACCAACCCTAAACGATACAATCGTACCCATGTTTCCGAATACAGCATCTCTAATCTCATCTGATAACTGTGTTGTGAATTGGTTAGCTACTATAAGATTAAGATGATATTTACGGGCTTCGGACATGATAGTTGCAAACGAATCTGTAGAATAGTTTTGAAACTCATCAACATATAGGCAGAAATCTTTACGATCTGCCTCTGGAATATTTGATCGACTCATCGCAGCGGCTTGAAATTTCATCACAAAGACCATTCCAAGTAACTTAGAGTTTAATTCACCAAGTCTTCCCTTGCTAAGGTTTACTAGCAAGATCTTTCCGTCGTCCATCAACTCTCTGAGATCAAATGCACTTTTAGTTTGACCAATTATGTTTCGCATCATTTCGTTACTTAAGAAAGCACCGAATTTACTTACAAACCAACTAGTTACTTCGCCATATTCATTGGACCTTTGTGATTGTGGTACTTCTTTTTGCCAGAACTCCAATACATTTGGATCGGTAACGTATTGTAGTTTCTGCTTAACAAAACTTGGGTCTCTAAATAATTTCGGTATATCAATAAATGTGCCACCTGCGGGGTCTGCCATTACTGTTAATGCAGCGTTCCTAAATAAGTGTTCATAACGAGGTCCCATAATTCCCTGGTGTTGAGGATCATAAAGTTTATATAGCATGTTCAAGGCTTCTTGTACTAAGAAGTCTTTTTGATCACTAGTTTTGTATTCAAACAAGTTTAGACCAAGAGGGTAGTCGGTTTCAGCCGGCGAGAAGTATATGACATCTTCGGTTCGCTCTTTTGGAACCATGGCCAGCAATCTATCTGCAACATCGCCATGGGGATCAACAAAAGCAAAGCCACCACCACTAAGCATGTCTTGCAGAGCTAAATTTTCTAAGAATGTAGACTTTCCTGTACCGGTTTGGCCAACTACATAGACGTGACGTTGTCGATCCGTAAGATCAAGTCTAATTGGCTTTTTGACTCCTCTGAATAGGTTGTAACCTAACAACAAGCCATTATCTGGAATATTTCGAGGTCCATCTACTTGTTTGGATTCTTGACGATCAAGTTGTGAGGTTGGAATATTCTTTCGGTCCGGGAAATGAAATAGTGTAGCTAGTTCTACAGAATTTAAAATGTTTTTGTTATTTTCTGGTGGGAAAAAACGAAGAATATATGCAGTCACAAATCGTTCCATGTCTTTAGCGACTGTATATTTAAAACCGTTTTTACCTGGTGAATCATATAGAGCAAAGCTAGAAACTATATTTCTAAGTATGGTTTGAGCTCTTTGGCTAATATTTGATGAAGCTACCACCCTTATGGAAACCTCAAAACCTGGATATTTAACCTTATCTTCAATGGCATCACTTATAGTTTGATCAAGATTCGAAACCTTATCTTTTGAGGGCTCAGAACTGGCACCATTTTTTGATGCTTCAGCACCAATTATGTGATTAAACAGACCAATACCCTTAGCGGCTGGTGGTTTCTTAGTAGAGCTACCTTGTCTCTTATGTGAGGCGAATGATGAAGCTACCTTACGCCAACTAGGATTTGCGGGTCTTATTAGTATTTGAATTCCGGCACCATCATCTTTATCTAGTGAAGATAATGCATTTAGGACTGATTGCATTGGATCTCTTTTTATCTCCTGGAAAGTAGCAATTGGATAGGCAAACTGCTCTTTAAGACTCATTTCTCCACCTATAGTCCCACTAATTTTTCCAATAGGACTAAATATGTTCGATTCAGAAACTTCCTCTAGTCTGGCAGTTGGATAAGCACTTACTACAGCCTGCTTAACAACGTCAACCAATGCTACTGGCACTGCTGCATAAAAATTAACTAGTCCTTTTGCGCATACTATCTCAAACGAAAAATGCCGTTGTCCGTAAAACTTAAACTTAAAGTCTTTTTTTATAGTTCCGGCAACTATGCTATACAATATCTGAGCTTTAGAAATATTTTCATCATCAACATCTCTAAGATCTCTTCCACCACCTGCAATATCTTCGCTTGCAGGTGGAAGTTGAATAAGTAACATAACCATTTTTAAGCCACGTTCGTAGTTC
Source organism: Saccharimonadales bacterium (SeqCode) (assembly GCA_038317055.1). Taxonomy (GTDB): domain Bacteria; phylum Patescibacteriota; class Saccharimonadia; order Saccharimonadales; family DATKHC01; genus JBBQBA01. The sequence goes on along the minus strand of JBBQBA010000001.1, from coordinate 474,701 downwards.
TTCTGTTCTCTTAATATTTTACGAGCCTGAAAAAATACGATAGGTGCACCTATTAATAATATTACAGCTACTACTATAAGTACCGTTACTAATGCTGCCATTGGCTACTCTTGATCAATCTTAAGATTAGTATTAAACCTTTTACTTTGATAATCATCTCTTATTTTTTTTATTTCATCTGATTGTTCATATGGATCATTTTTAGTTTGTGCCACTATAGCTTTTGCTTTTACGACCCAAGCTTTCTCGATTAAGTCGATATCATTAGCCGGTAAACTATCCGTAACAGCAATTTTTTTTGCTGGAGTCTTAGGATCTACAGATGTTGATTGATTATTTAGGCTTAGAGGGTCAAAAGCTATCGGTGATGTTGATTGAATAGGATTTGCTAATGGTTTAGCATTTGTGTTTTGTTCAACCGACTTAGCCATTGATTCTTCGTTGGCGTTATTAGCACTAGATTCATATACCTGTTCAGCGTCCTTTCGTTCAGGTTGAACTTCAGGAAGCTTAAACGGTGCTGCTTCGTTTTTAGGTGAATGTTGATCCATATCTAATATTGATTATATAGCTAGAGGCTATTCACATCAATTTCTTATATTTTTTATATAGCTAAACTAGTTCTTTAAAAAGTCTACTTTTAATAGATACCAAGATATACATACAACTATTACAGATGAAAGCATAATGTCCCTGAGCGTAAACTGATTTATTGAAGCCAATACAATAATAAGTACTGGAATTAACGCTACTACCCCTGAAATAATGTAAATTCTTGTTTTAGATATACGTTTAGATCGACTTATTTTCTTAGTGATCAAAAAATAAACAGATGCAAAAATAATTAAAAACAATAGGACAACAGGTAAAATTAAAAATGGAATCGGTAAACTATCGGGGTTAGTAAAGAATATAAACAAAGGTAGACTAAGATATAGCCCTGTTATTAATAATATTTTTGTAAACTTTTTAAATCCTAGTGCTTTCAACATCTTATGTATTATCCCATAGAATTAAAAATCGTACTTAGAGAAGTACGATTTGCTCTCAATTAAAATAAATTGTTCATGGTAGGCCGGGCAATAAATCCGCTCAAAAATAAAAATTAAATAGCAGTTATTGCCCTAAGCCTTAACTGACCGCTCTCTTGCGAGAGCGTTATCGACTTAAGGTTAAGTCATAGATTTTATGTTTTTTGTTTTTTACGCACACAAGAATGGTAGCACTTTATATAAGCATAGTCAATATAATATTATTGTAGTAAGTACAGCGTTTAAACTGTTAAACAAAGCATTAGCATTTTGTTTTAGGAGTAAATACTAGTTGTTATATTTACTATATTAACTACATTTAATAGCATAATTTATACGAACAAATTACGAATATAAGAACTATATTAGTACTTATTAGTAAATAACCTATCTTCATTATTTAAATTTCAATTAAATTCAAACAACATAGTAATTTTGTATAATATACCGTTATTAGCCTATTAACTTAATTTATGCGTTGTTTTTAATAATTAGCGAGAAAATAATAATGTTTGAGCTTATTAATTATTGAAATATTTATATAATATTTATTTTAACTATTAGCTGAACAATTTGATAGTAATTCGGGCAGCTAAAAATTTATGATTTTTGCCATAATTATTGCTAGTTACAATTAATATCTAAATGTTTTTTTGTAATATACATTATTTTTATAATATTTATGTACTAAATCTAACACCTATGAATATTAGTTAATTGAATTAATGTGTATAACTATTATATTTTTAACATAATCGTGTTGACAATAGTAAATCCTCTAGATTAATATAGTGATAGCGCTTGAACAAAAAAAGTGCTCAAAAACAAAAAAGACCTCGTAACAACGGCTTCTCGCAAGCCGTTGTTCCTTAACAAAAACAGATACAACAAAGCCGAAAATAAATACAAGATATTTATAAACAAACAATAAAAATAACCTGCTCAATAACAATGGCAGGTTATTTTTTTTGATTCTGAACTAATATTTAATGGGTTTAGATTATGCTTTATAGTCATTCCCTCTCTGTATAATCTTTAGTATTTAGCTTGAAGTCTCTGGGTGTTATCTGTTATATTACTTTGAAGTGAATAGTAATGTGATTAAGGAGAAGGATTCATAGACAAGAACGTCCGCCTGAATGGTAGTATTCGGGCAGCTAATCTTCGAGTTATCGACGAGAATGGTGAGCAGTTAGGCATACTAAGTCGAGAAGAAGCTCTTAAATTAGCTGAACAACATGAGCTTGATTTGGTGGAAATATCACCCAGTGCTAACCCGCCTGTTGCAAAGATTGTTGATTGGGGTAAATTTAATTACCAACGAACTAAGCAAATACAGAAGAACAAGCGAAACACTAAATCATTAGAGATTAAACAAATAAGGTTTGGTCTCAAGATCAGTGATCATGACCTTGGAGTAAAGCTTAAGAAAGCGAATGACTTTTTGGAAACTGGTCATAAGGTGAAGCTTACGTTATTCTATAGAGGACGAGAACTAGCTCATAAAGAATTAGGTTTCAAGCTAGCTGATAAAGTTATCGCAATTTTAGGAGATAAGATAATAGTTGACCAGCAGCCACAGCTTGCAGGTAAACAGTTAAATTTTGTTATAAGGAGTAATAATCGTGCCAAAACTAAAGACGCATAGTGGTACCAAAGATAGAATTAGAGTTACAAAGAACGGTAAAGTTCTTGCTAGACACTCTATGACTAATCACTTTATGGAAAAGAAAAGTAACTCTCGAAAGAGACGTTTGGCCACGCCTAAAAGTATTGTCGGTAAAGACAAGAAGAATATAAGATTGAGGCTAGGAGTCTAAGATGAGAGTAAAAAGAGGAGTTGCAGCTCACAAGAAGCATAATAAAATTCGTCTACAGACGAGGGGTATGACACGATCAAACCGTTCAAGTATACGTAGAGGCAGACAAGCCACTACAAAAGCCCTACAGTTTGCCTACCGTGACCGACGCAATAAGAAAAGAACACTTCGAAGTCTATGGAATGCCAGAATTAATGCAGCAGCAAGAATTAATGGCACAACCTACAGCCATCTAATAGCTAACTTGAAGAAATCTAATATTACTTTGGACCGTAAAATCCTTAGTGAATTAGCCGTAAATGAACCTGCTAGCTTTAAGGCAGTAGTTGATGCTTCATCAAAATAAAAAATTAAACTAATATAAAAGCCACCTCATTCAGGTGGCTTTTTTAATTATTCTATAGACCAGATTATCTATAAGCCGGGTTCTGTCGTGACTAATCATCTATCTAGTTCTAACGTTGCCATTAGAATCAAGCGGATCAAATTGACGATGCGGTGGCGGGACACCATTCGAAATACGATATGCACCATCCCCTTGCAGCAGACAGGGTTTACCACTTTTACTAGTCACCCAGTAAAACTGTGGGCTCTTACCCCACTCTTTTCACCCTTACCATAAATGGCGGTATTGTTTCTGTGGCACTTTCCCTAGGATTGCTCCCGGTTGCCGTTAGCAACTGTCCTTCCCTATGCTGCCCGGACTTTCCTCTTATCTATAAATAGACAAGCGACTAGTCAATAATCTGGCTAGAGATAATTATAGCGTAGAATCATCTTAAACTTAAGTAATACCGAGTTCGTTATCTAGGCATATATTTACCTGCTCATCAGCAAGTTTATTTAGAGCTCTTGGTACATGTGTAAATGAAACACTATCGAATTGAGTAACAAGATCTTTAATATCTCGATAAATCGGATACAACGCTTCGTTTTTTATCTTAAATTTGCCGTTTATTTGATTCACAACTAACAAGCTATCCATGTATACATCCACTGTTTTAGTTCCAAGCGCCAATGCATCTTGAAGAGCGAATTTTATCGACTTATATTCGGCTTGATTATTTGTAGTGGTGCCCAAAAATACACCATTTGCCTTAATTAACTGATCATCTTCTGTTAGAAGTACATAGCCAGAAGCAGATGGACCAGGATTTCCTCTAGAGCCACCATCAGCGTATATCTTAATATCAGTAGTATCTAAATCAGATTTACTACTCAAGCTTTTAGGTTTATTATATTTTTCGTATTTAAAAAAGATCGTCTTTAAATGATCATCGGCTGAAAGACTAATATCATCTGAGGGCATTAAAGATTTAATATCTTCAGTAGGAAATGTAGATAATTTAACTATTTGAATAGATTCAACTATGGCTTTTCCAAATGCTACATTCTCAGAATTAAATAACTCAATTTGATCATCAACTGATATATCATCTTTGTCATTAACAAGAGCAAGAGTTGTTATCTTGCTGTCATTTATATCATCCAATAGACCTTCTTTGATTTTCAGATATTTCATCATTTACTATTCTAACCTAGATTCAATTAGTTTATTCTATGTTAAGTCATTATCGGGGTGTGGCGCAGTTGGCTAGCGCGTACGGCTGGGGGCCGTGAGGTCGCAGGTTCAAGTCCTGTCACCCCGACCATATATTAAAAAATCGGCCAGATCACCTTTTATAACCTGAGAGAACCCAGGTGGGTGTTCGCACACATTAGCCAAGGCTAACGATGGATATTGAACTCCCGATATAAAATTATTCAGATTAATTCGGTAGATCTAGCCGATCTGCACTAATTATACATTTTAATTAGTGCTTAATATAGATGATTTATATATGACTTAAAGCTGATAAAACTAGACCATAAAGATTGGTTAACAGGGTAAAACCACCGGCCAATGCCACGGCAATTATGAAGAAGAATCCAAAAGGCTCTATTCTTTGCATGAATTCTTGGACGGGTTCTGGTGCAAAAGCATAAAGTACCCTTGAACCATCTAGAGGTGGAATTGGAATTAGATTGAAGACAAACAAAATAACATTCAATGAAATAAAAGTAAGTAGCGCATGACCGAAGAATTGCCCCACATTAATATATTGAATGACTATGGTGGCTATTATAGCTAAAATAAGATTTGAAAAAGGACCAGCTGCTGCTAGAAGTGCAGCTCCATACTCTTCGTATTTGAGCCTTCTGGGATCAAAAGGAACAGGTTTTGCGGCTAGAATCGGAACATGAAAGATCACCAGCGTAATAATAGGTAGAATTACAGTCATAAATGGGTCAATATGCTTTAGTGGGTTTAAGCTTAACCTACCCTGCTCTTCCGCAGTTGTATCACCCAGCAGATAACCTACATAGCCATGCATAAACTCATGAATCGTCAGAGAAACTACAAGACATACAATCAGGACAGCTATGTCAGAGACGGACGTACTATTAAACATTACATTTATTATACAGGATATATTATTCTCAAACAGGAATGATAGTATTGACTTACACTAAGAAAAAACATAGAATAACACTTTAAAGTTAGTGAGAAAATCATGCAGGTATGTGAATTAACAGGAAAAGGCAAACAATTTGGTAGTAACGTTAGTTTCTCTCAACGTCATACCAATAAAGTATGGAAGCCAAACCTTCAGACTAAAACTATTATCATAGACGGCAAGAAAACCAAGCTAAAGATAAGTACTCAAGCAATTAGAACTCTTAGAAAAAAAGGTCTAATTACTAAATAATTCGGTTCTAGCTCTCTAGAACTATTAACTTCACAGCTTCACCCTCGATAAAGTTCGAGGATTTTAATTTAAGTTTAGGAACGGTTTCAAAAGGCTCCATAGCAAGTTCTTTTAGTGCTTCACTTAGACTTGCTTGAGGAGTTTTGTATTTAATATTAGAATCTGCGTAGTGAGTTGGTACTACTACATATGGTTCTATATTCTTAATTAAAGTTAATGCGTCTGCACCACTTAGTGTAGTTTCGTGATTTCCAACTGGAAGTACAATAACATTCACCTCTCCAAGAGATTCAAGCTGTGAATCCGAAAGAGCGGGGTCAATATTACCGATAATTGCTAGTTTAATATCATCACATTCAATCTTATATATAGTGTTGTCTAGGGTTTTGGGTTCGGCTTTAAATGATTTAGCTGGGATACCAACAATAGATGTATCAGCTATTTCATATTCACCTGGTTTATCTATAACTAGCTTTACTTCAACATCTATCTTTCTTTGAGCATTTTCAGTGAATAAAACTGTGTCACCACTCTTTATGAATGGTTTTGTAGCTCCATCAACTATGCCATCAATGATTATGTTGGCTTTTTTGGTAGTTATTCGAATGCAGTTTGCCCCGTGATATTGTATTTCCATTTTTCTCCCCCTAACTTGAAGCTGTTGAACCCATTAAATTATTTTTATCTGCGACTATTTGTTTCTTTGAGTTTAAGACAAGCGTTACAAAACGATCATTTACTTCTCTTCGATAACGAAATTCATCCGATGATAATACAGTGTAGCGTAAGTCTTGATCTTCCTGCTTTTCTAGATCGGTAATATATTTATTTAGCTGAGTAGGATTAACATCCCCCACTATTAGCACATCGACACCTGCAGATTCATCCCTAGTAAAATGACCGGTAAAAATTGCTAGTTCTACATTACCAATTGCTTTAATTGGATTTTCTAGCTTCTTATCGTCGGGTGCACTTGAGGTCTTTTTGGCATGTGCGTCAGTTGCTGGTCCACCACCTCCAAATATTTTTGATAATGGTGGGTAGTATTCATAGTCTTGATTTACTTCATAGTACAAACGATTGTTATTTGTGTCAGAGGAAATAATTCCAATACTAAGTAAGTTTGCAAGTTCTCGTCTAACCGAATTTATTTGCTCATCAATTTTCCGAGTAATTTCCCTAACGTAAAAAGCTCGGTTTGGGTTGCTATAAAAAAGATGTAATAACTTGACCCTCGTCTTTGATCCAAACAGTTGCTCAATCATTATTTTATTGTATCAGATTTTTGATATTTAATCACTTAATTTATTCAAATACGTTGTCACAATTGCAATAGTTTTACTTCTATTACTAACCCATTGAATACTATTATTACGTTTGAACCAAGTTAGCTGTTTTTTGGCTAATTGGAGTGAGTGAATTATTATTAAGTCTTTCGTTTGTTCAATGTTTTGGGTACCTTCAAACTGCTTTTTAAACTCGCGATATCCAATCCCTTTCATCGGCTCAATGTCCCAGCCGTATTTTTTTTGAAGACTTAAAACTTCATTTTCTAGACCCATTTTTATCATTTTATTTATCCTTGAATCTACATTTTTCTGAAGCTTTTCTGGTTCGATTGCAAGACCAATTATTAATGTATTTTGACGGATTGGTTTTGATTTTGGCTTGTTACCTTTATTTTCTAGGAGCCTAATAAGCCGACGTTTATTGTTTAAATCAACTCCGTCAGTATCGTATTTATACTTAAGTACTTCTCTTTGGAGTTCCTCTAGGCTATACAAATTATATTTTTCTCTCAATTGAGCTGGACTAGCCGGCATGAAACTGTAATCAAATAGTATGCTATCTATATATAAACCTGTTCCACCAGAAATAATCGGTAGTTTTCCTCTTTTATATATATCCTGGATGGCCTTGGAAGCCTGTTTCTTGAATATCGCCGCACTAAATCCCTCTTTTGGATCAGCAACATTTATTAAGTGGTGCTTTATCTGTTGTTGATCCCCGTTACTTGGTTTAGCAGTTCCAATATCAAATCCTTTATATACAGACCAAGAATCGGCATTTATAATTTCACCTTTAAATTTTCTGGCAATTTCCATTGCAAGATCAGATTTTCCTGAGGCGGTTTGTCCAACTATTACAATCAGTGGTTTTAAGATTGTTCCGGATACCATATTAACTTTTCTATATTTACTTTAAAATCAGTCGTAACAGATACGCCTTCAGCTTCAAGGGCCAGTTTATGTCCATTTCTACCACCGGGATAACCGCTTGCGAGTCCACCTTGCTTATTAACCACTCTCTGCCAGGGTAAATCCGGATCTCCAAAGTGTGCAATTCCACCAACTATCCTTGCGGCAGCAGCATTTCCTGATAATGCTGCTAGTTGGCCATATGTCATAACTCTACCCTTAGGAATTTGTCTGACATAAAACTCAACTAAATGCCTAAAATTAGGCTTACTATCTCTTGCCATCAGATTAGTTTAGCACTTAAATTGAGCTTTGAGCTGATCTGGATGATGCTTCTGTTGAGACGGCTTTTAGAAATTCATCAAATTTGTACGATTTATTTTTTGACTCGATATCCAGATCTTTACGTATTCTGGGGATTAAGTCACCCGTATCTATCTCTTTTTCTCCGAGGACAACAGTGTATGGTATCTTCATTAGTTCTGAGTTACGTATCTTTTTACCAACTGATTCATTTGAATTATCTAGAGTAAATCTAATTCCATAATTTTTAGCTTGTTTGGCTATTTTATCAGCAAACTCAATAGTTGAATCTTCTTGATTTACAGTTATGAATCTAACCTGTTCTGGGGAAAGCCATACTGGGAATTTGCCAGCATAATGCTCAATAAGAAGCATTATAAATCTTTCAAATGATCCCAAAATAGCTCGATGGATAATAACTGGAGTTTGATCCTGACCTGTTTGATCAATATATGTTAGACCAAAACGTTTTGGCATTGCGAAGTCCAGTTGTATTGTTGCAAGTTGCGTTTCACGGCCAAGCGCATCCTTAAACATAAAGTCTAGTTTTGGACCATAGATTGCTGCTTCACCTTCCATGCGTTTCGCGTTTAGCTCGAACTTTTTAGCTACTGTCTCAAGCATAGTCTCAGCTTTTTCCCAATCGCTTGGTTCTCCAATGTATTTTTCTGGTTCACTTTGATCTCTAACAGATAAAGAAACCCAGTGCTTTCCCCATAGACCTATATTCTCGTAAAATTTCTTGATTGCTTGAACTAGTACATCTACTTCTTGATCTATCTGATCAACTCTACAAAAAGTATGACCGTCATCAACAGTAAATCCACGTGTACGCTGTAATCCACCTATTTGACCTGGTTTCTCGTCACGATATTGCATTGTTTGTTCTATATATCTAAGTGGAAGTTCACGGTAACTCCTAGGTCTAGAAGCGTATATCTGAGTATGGTGAGGACAGTTTACTGGTTTTAAGATAAATGGTTGATCGTAGTGACTCTTTACATGGAAAAGCTCTTCGGCAAACTTAGAAGCATGACCTGATGTCTCATATAGTTCAATTTTAGCTAGATGCGGAATTGAAACCATTTGCATATCATGTTCTTTGCTTATATCCCTGAGTGCGCTTTTTAACTCTTCGATAATAACTGTACCTCTGGGTGTATATAGCGGTAATCCAGGCCCTACAAGATCAGAAAAGACAAATAGGTCCAGTTCTTGGCCAATTTTACGGTGATCTCGCTTCTTTGCCTCTTCTAGAAACGTTAAATGCTCTTTAAGTTGCTCCTTGGTATTGAATGCTACTCCATATATACGCTGCATTTGTGGTTTTTTATCATCTCCTCGCCAATATGCACCAGATACTCGCATAAGCTTGTATTTTCCGACACTGCCAGTTGATGCAACATGTGGCCCACGACATAGGTCAGTAAAATCACTATTTTTATAAAATGATACTTCTTCTACTTTCGAGCCTTCTTTTGCCTCTACGCCAAGTTCACTTGCGTTAATATCTTTGGTTTCAGTAGTACCAGCTCTCTTTAAATCATTCAAAAGTTCTAATTTATATGGTTGTTTTTCTTTCTTAGCCCATTCAATAGCTTCGTCAATCGGTAACATAAATTTTTCAAAGGGTTGATTCTCTGTTATTATTTTATTCATCTCTTTGGTAATGTCGGCAAATTTATCCTCAGAAATACTTATATCACCCAGGTCTATATCGTAGTAAAAACCATCTTCTACCGCTGGGCCAACACCAAATTTAGCTTCAGGCCAAATTCTTTTAACTGCTGAAGCCATTATATGCGCTAAACTGTGTCGCATTGGTTCTAAATCACTATTTTTATCCATATTAGTCCGTAAAAAGCTCGTTAATCACCCTTGTAATTACCGATAAGTATACCATGATACCCCTGTAATTTGTTTAAATAAAAATCGGTTGAATGCCCTCGTAACTGCATTCAACCGATATGGGTCAGGAACCTCGAACAACCTAACCTACCGAAAGATCATAACAAGGTTAGTACTATTAGGCTAGTACTATTATATTGTTAATATTACTCACGTCTGGGGATTAATATACTAAAGATCACGATTTAATTCAATAATACCACTGGTGATATAGTTTCTGATTTATACACATGTGGCATTAAATTAAAAAACTACCTTATCTGATATAAAGTAGTTTCCTAGTTTTTGGTGGGCGATATAGGATTCGAACCTATCACCTCCGCAACGTCAATGCGGCGCTCTAGCCAAATGAGCTAATCGCCCCTACAATTACAACAAGTCAAAACTATACTTAATTAATCTGTTGTTCGCAAGTAAATAATTAAGCATTAACCTGTTAGACCATTGACTTAGATGCTCCTTTATATTAGTATAACCAAGTTAAACGGGAGGCACTCTATTTGAGTACCACTATTTCAGGTTCGCTTGATAAGTTTCAACTGTTTTATGAAGAGCTTTTAACTAACTCTACCCCTGTTAGACGAATTCGTCGAGCAAGAGTATCTACAGCTAAATAGCTTTTTAGACAGTAAGTTATATATAGATAGGCCTAAATCCACAGTTTTAGGCTTTTATACACTAGGATCTTTTCTAGGGTTATGTCAATATGTAGACATGGTATGTATATATTGCGGATCAAAAACTAATGTAGTTAATTCTAGGGGTCAAACACGACTTAAACAGGTGTGGCGACGTAGAAAATGTCCGAATTGTAAAAATATTATAACTACAATTGAGCGGATTAACTTCTCTAGCTCGCTCTTAGTCAGTACCAAAACTGGTAAAGTTGAGGAGTTTTTAAAAGAAAAACTATTGCTTAGTATCTATGACAGCCTAGGACACAGAAAAGACGCTATAAACGATGCAGTGGCAATTACCGATACAATTATGTCAAACATCTTGAAGTCGCTTAAAACGCCTCTGATTGACCGATCTACGCTTATTAATACTTCCGTTAAGGTATTAACCAAATTTGATAAGCCTGCTGCGGTTCACTACAAAGCTTATTACCCTGTTAGCTAGAACTATTTATCTCTTTGCCTACATCCGATACAACTGCTTTTTCTGTAACATCGAAGTTATCTATGTATTTACCTAGCATTAGTCTGGTCTGCGAGTAGAGCCCTGCAAGTGCGTTATATAGAATCGTGGTAATTGGTAAATATACCCACTGAATTACCATAAGGAAGGTCCTACGGCGCTTGTAGTGCTGTGGTCGCGGCGGTAGCGTACTAAGACTAAAGAACAAAGTTACAAAGATACCAGCCAGTGCAATTGTCTGAACTCGACTTACAATAATCGGTAACAGATTGGCAGAATAGTTTTGAGGGTTAAAAAATGCTGGTATAAAAGCCGAAAACGCCAGTAATAACGGTGCAGTAGCCCAACTGATATGGCCTTCTAACAGTTGTAAAAACTTAAATATTAGGCTACTTTTTTTAACATTATTCTTTCTAAAGAATCCCATCTCCGCAACGTAAGCTACATCTGAAGCACCCCAAGCCCACCTTCGAAGTTGGATGAACTGAGCTTTAAGAGTCCTTCTATAACCATTTGCGAGAACTGCATCTTGGTAAATTGGCAAATAAATTGGAAATACTTGGTGATTTCCCTCATAACGAAAATAGGTTCGCCAGAATTGATGTCCATCCTCAACAATTGATCGAACACTCCAAAAATCTGTATCGATAAGTGTTTGCAGGCTTTGAGCATGAGCTGAGAAATTTCTGAGTGCATGAGGTCTCATACTACTTACTACCATCCAAAAGGAGTTACCAGTGGCAATGACTCGCATCGGTGCTGGTGCATCCCAAATATTATTAGTAAACATAGGTACTGGTTGAAAGGATGTATTTACAGGATCGTGGCATACTGAATAAACATAATTAAGACCGGCTAAATAATTCTTATGTGGCCGATTATCTGCATCCAAAGTGGTAACTAGTACATTGAGAGGATCAATTTTTTTATCCTGAATGTATTTTGCTAATACTCTTCCGGCAAAAGTTATATTACCACCCTTACCTATTATTTCGCCAGGTATATCTTTAGGGTGCTTTACGCCAACTGCATACATAAAATTGTTACCATACTGTTTAATAAGATCTTTTACCTGTTGTTCTTTATCGGGTCCACCTCTTTCTTCATAAGCAATTACTAAAATTACCCTTTTCATATCATATTTAGAATCAAGGATAGTTTTTATAGTAGGTTCAACTACAGCCCTACTTTCATTATATGTAGCTAAAACTAGTGCTTGTATTACGTTCTTTGGCTTAATTGGAACGGGTGTCTCTGCGATTCTCTTGAGGTTATTTGCATGCCATTTTGGCATACCTAGGGTATTAAGAGTTCCTGTTTCTACATCGTCTAACATATCAAGCCAAGGTAGTTTTTTCTGTAGCTTAATGGTTTTAAAACCTTGAACTGCTCTAATATCTAAACCAACAGACTTAGTTAACCAAAGTAGAAGATAGCCAAGAATAAAAAATACTGTCAGGAATGGGCTAATTACACTTAGTACGAAAGGTAAAATTAATACCGTCCAGCTAATAGCACCCGGAAGAATCTCAAATAATCTGTAACGGAATCCCCTATCTTTAGGAAATGGTATTTCAAGTTCCTCTTTATTCATTATGGGAGAACAATTAGTGCGTTACTTACAATCATTGAGAGAACTATTAAAAGTAGTCCTAAGCCCAAAATAACAATCGAGAAGTCTCTTCTAACGTGATAGGTCTTATAACTTAGCACTGCATTAATAATTAATGTGACCCAAATAAATATTATAAATGCATAAAGAGATGTAGATGTTCCATTTTTGAAAGCACTCAGTCCTAGATCCGATCGGTATTGAATAATATGATAGTTAGGGCTACTGCTACCAAGTCTTAAAAGTAACAATATTGCACTAAGGATGGCTAAAAAAGCGTTTGCACTGAGAATTAGTAAAATTAGTTTGTCGTGGAAATATTTTTTTTCTGTAGCCATAAAATAATAACTGCTCGTGATTGTTAATTTATTCGAAAGTCTTATGAACAATAATTGAAGTCATTATAACATTTATGCAAAACAACTGATACAAAACACTATAAGTGAACTAAATGAACCACACCCCTGATAATGACAAGAAAACTAGAATATAAGCCGATTGGATGATAAAAACCATAATAATAAATAACTCCAGCTAGCGCCAAAACTATAATACTTAGTGTTACTTTTTCAAATGAGACTTTTTTATTATATGTTCTAAGTGCTTCGCTATATGCACTAAATTTTATCGGTCCTTTTGGGGTTTCCTTGGGCATTATTTTCTTATTTAAAGGTACTGTGGCACCTGTTCCAACCTGTGCGGCGGTCTTAACTTCTGCAGGTTTATTTTGAACGATATTAGGTTTTACTTCGGGGGCGGTGATATTTTTAACAGATACTTTAGGAGTCGAATTAGTTGGATTCACTACTACTCCATCATTAAATCCAGGTTGTTTTGGAATAGTCTGAACAATGTTAAGCGCTTGGGGGTCAGTAATAGAATCTAAGACAAGTTCTTTCTCATCACCCTTATTGGTCTTATCTGGGATTTTAGGTTGTTTATTCTTATCGTCCATATAGCCTTAAGCATAATTATCTCACAGTTTAATTGCAAGAATTACTGTTTAAGTTAAGCTACTGGGGTGGCTAAATATATTAGTATATAAAATTTATTTATTGTCAGGGTGTCTAAGCATCTCTTCTGCACCTTCAGAAATTTGAACACCAAATTCATCTAATGCAAGATGACCTATACCAATTACGTCCCCTGTTGGATCTGTCATTTCATAACCTAAGTCTTTAAATGCTTTATCCATCGCAGCATCTTCTGCTTCTGTAGCAACTACGTCACCTAATTTGTTCACAGGTAAGTTAGGACTAGGTTTTACTTTAGCCCAGTCTCTAGTTTTGCCACTACCTTTGCCGTAAATTCTGTCAAAAGCAGCGCTCGATAAATCATCTTGTTCTGCTGCTTCGTCTAGCATAGTTCTTTGTATTTCTTTCATGCAATCAGCTTAGCATAAGTTTGATGCTTTGTCAAATTGGTGGTTTCTTGGTTGCCTCTGTTAATTATCTGTTAATACAATTATTTATTCAGTATATTTTCTACTGATAAACTACTCGAATTAGTTCATTCAAATCAATTATACCTAAGATAACTTTTGCGAAACCATCTTCAAACATTGTCTTCATACCATTCTCAATTGCGGTTTTTCTGAGGACATCACTGTTAGCATGAGAATTTATATTACTTCTTAGTTGATCAGAAATTTCGAGCACTTCATATATTCCAACCCTGCCAATGTAGCCTGTATTATCGCACTTATCACAACCTACAGCTTTGAAGAATCTTAGATTTAGCGGATCTTTTTCGCTGGTAATACCAGTTCTTTCTAATGTTTTTAACATCGATTCTATATCATTGTGTTCTTTTAATGATTTTAGAGACTCTTCATCTAATTGGTGACTTTGACGACAAAAAGTACACAATTTCCGTGCCAAACGCTGTGCTACTACTAATTGAATTGTTGAAGACAATAAGTACGGTTCTATACCCATATCAAGTAGTCGTGGGATTGCACCCAGTGCATCATTGGTATGGATTGAAGTAATAACAAGCCGACCAACGAGAGCAGCTCTTACGGATATATCAGCGGTTTCTTCATCTCTAACTTCGCCAACCATAATTATGTCTGGGTCTTGACGAAGTAATGCCCTAAGCCCACTGGCAAATGACAAGTTTATATCTGGTTGAGTCTGAATTTGGGTTACCCGTGGGATTGTATATTCGATTGGATCCTCAATAGTTGAAATGTTAACTACATTTACTTTTTCCATACCGATTTCCTGCAAAAATGCGTAGAGAGTAGTTGTCTTTCCTGAACCAGTTGGCCCGCAAACGAGAATCATACCAAATGGTCGTTTTATATTTTTTCTGACTAGCTCAAGATCACTATCAAGAAGACCAAGACTAGATAAATCAAATAAATGAGCTTCTTTTAATAAAACTCTCATGACTATTTTTTCGCCCCAAAGCGAAGGAACTAAAGAAATTCTTATATTAACTTCTTGGCCTTTAATGTCTAGACTAAACCGACCATCTTGTGGTAATCGTGATTGATCAATTCGAAGTGCTGCTTTAATTTTTAGATTGGTAACTAGTTCTGGGAATAACGCCACCGGAATAGAAGCAATTTGTTTTAAAAGTCCATCTACTCGAATTCTAATTAGAACCGTATCATCATATGGTTCTATATGGACATCTGATGCTTGTGCCATTACAGCCGCTTCAATAATACTTAAAGCGAGTTGTGGACTAGCTGGATTAGTTGCCTCACCTGGAGCTAAAACTAAAGCTTTTTTAAGAATATCATCAATATTTGAATCATATAAAATTAATGCACGTCTAATTGCTTGTTCTGTAGTTATATAAAAATTGATATCTAGTTGATTATTATTGTGTAATTTTTCTATAACTTCCTTATTTTTTGGATTTACGATTGCAATTTTTATTGATTTATCGTCGAAGTCAAAAGGAATAGCTAGTAGTCTTAAGGCTTCGTTTTGATCAAGAAAACTTAGCGCTTCAGGATTAATGTCTTTTTGCCTTAGATTGGTTGATTGAACACCAAAATATGCAGAACTTAATTGAAGATACTGAACTGGTGATATAAATGATTTTTCTACAAGTAATGGTTCAAGAGGACGATTATTCTTATGTGACAATGTCACAATATGGTTAAAATCTTCAATATTTAATAGATTAGAACGATCAACAAATATTTGTCGGTAATCCTCTACTGATAGTTGCCCCTCACCCACCATTTCTAGACCTAGCTCGCAAAGATTTTTTTAATTTTCTCTATTAATTCTTGTAAAGAGATGTCTGATTTAACGATAAACTGTATTGCACCGAGCTTTTTAGCTTCAGTCTCATCGGTTTCCTGGCTAAGATTAGACATTATTGCAACGGGTATGCTCTTAAGTTCATTGTTAGCTTTTAATTTCTTTAATACTTCAAAACCATTTTGCTTAGGCATTATTAGATCGAGAAGAACAAGATCAGGTCTGGTTTCTTCGATTTTTCTATATGCTTCCTCGCCGTCATGAGCAACAGTAATATCAAACCCAGCCCTACTCAAGCCGTCGCTATATGCTGTTGCGATAAATTTTTCATCATCTGCAACAACTATCTTCTTTTTAATGTCTGCCATTATATTTTATTCATCCCCTTTTTAGGTATCATTCCCTTTAGGGGTATTTTAACATAGAAAGTGGTGCCTTGATTGATCACACTATCGAACCATACATCACCGCCCGTAGCTAGCATAATCATGCGAACAAGATATAATCCCAAACCAGTACCATCCCCAACGGTTTTTACTGCATTTTCTGATCTATAAAAACGTTTGAATACTTTTTTACGGTCTTTAACGGGTATACCTATGCCATTATCCTTAACCATTACTAACCATGCACTTCGTTGTTTTTTCAAACTAATTTCGATTTCCCCGGTTTTTTCGGGTGAATAGCGAATAGAGTTAGTTAGTAAATTATGGATAACTTGTCCAAACAAAGTTTGATCTAGCTTTAGATTAACTTTGGTTTTTGGCATATTCACAATTAGTTTCACACCTCGTTCGTCGGCAAGTGGCTGAATTTCATCTACTTTTGAAGCGATTAATTCTTCGAGATCTGTCTTTTTTAATTCTATTTTCAATCGCCCAAGTTCGATTCGTGAAACATTTAATATGTCTCCGACTAGACTGATCATTCGTACACAAGATAGGTGGATTTTCTGAGCATAATCTTTTTGTTTGGCGTTTAATGGACCAACTTCTGGATCTAATAACATCTCCCCAAATAATCTGATAGAAGTAAGGGGAGTTCTCAGCTGATGTGAAACTAATGAAACAAACTGGTCCTTAGCAAGTTGAAGTTTATAGGAAGTATAGCCAGTAATGATGAGTAGAGTTGATGCGAATACCAAAGCAACACCAAAGACTATGAAAATAATATTAAACGCATTGTTTATACCTGAATGAATTATAGTTGCAGCTATTTCACTTTCCGGCACACTTACAATAACCACCCATCTATGACCTGCTGTTACGTCGACTGGAGTTACTGCGGCAATCTTTTTAACTCCCTTAAGTGTATATACAACGGTTGAGGTCTTACCATTATGAGCAGCTAGAATACCCCTGTTTAATTCGGTTAAGTTTCCGGTTTGATTTTGAATTGCAGGAGAAAAATAATTTTTACCAATATTCTTTGGGCTATGACCATATAAAATGTCACCATTGTCGTCTTGTAGACTTACCCAACCGGTAGATGCAAACTTGATTTTACTTAAATAACTAGAAGCTAGTTGTTTTTGATAAATAGCACCGCCAATACTGCCTAAAAATTGGTGTGTTGGACTAAACACTGGAACATGTAACGCCGTTATATAACCTGACACATTTGGAACCTTTATCTGACGACTTAATACTGGTTGATGCTTTGGGTCACTAAATAGAGTGTGTAGATATGGTCCAAGCGCAAAGGCAGATTTATTAAGTAAAGCCTTATTAACAACACAATAAAATACCCCGTTGGTATTTACCCTACCTAAATTACCTATACCCAAATTAAGATTCGTGTAGTAGTTTTGAAGTGCCGGATTACAAATAGCTGGATTACTACTTTGAATGCTAGGATCAAGTGAAACTGCGGTTAGTGAGTTTTCTATGTTTTGGATACGTAAATTAAGAGATTGGGATACTTCATCACCAATAGTATGTTCTTGCGAGGCATAGTCACCAATCAAATTTGCAGTCAGATGCTGTTTAACTTGCAGATCAATTAGAATACCGCCGGCGATAATAGCCAGAGTAGCTACTATTACTAAAATAACAAAAATCACATATCTTTTTTTCACTTTACTTAAGAATAAAGTAATTAAGCTTAAAACAAAAGTAATACGATTATATTTATTTTACTGCGGTAACGCCAACTAGTGCCATAACTCTTTGTTTTGCTTCCATTGAATTTCGTACGATGGCTAAGTTCCCCTTAAGTTCACCGAGCGTTTCATCTAATGGAATCATATCCATTGGCACTACACCATCACGAGGTATAATGTAATTATCTGGTTCTACATCCATTTCAGAAGCAACTATATGCTTAGATACATGAAATTTTTCGACATCTTCTTTAGGTACATGTGCGATGACTAATTGAGTACCGTCGATTATTTTACCGTTTCTTCGGCTAGATTTTCTTAAAAAACGTAGGACTGACTCAAGATCTGGACTGAACCATTGTCCTACAATTTCTCCGTGCGATACAACACCATCTGGAGTCGCTGGAATGTTTGGGTTTTCTACCCTATACATTGCTATAGTATTTTTGTCCGGGATAGGTTGTATGGTTTCTGTCATTTTTATATTTTCACTTTACATAAAAATACTACCATATATTTGGTAGTATGTCAATTACATGGCGGCCCCTAGCTGAACAGGTGTGGAACTATTTTGTTGTTCCGAAGAGTCAGGTGCTGCTACCCACTACAACTAGGTTTTCGGCGTGATCAGGCAAGACCACTATTTCAGCTGCCGTTCTCTCTGTATCCATATATACCATGATTGCGTCTACTGAGTTGCCCTCGATTTTCATATCCTCAACCAGACCAGTTAAGTCCGCATTGTTTATGGTGGTTTTGAACCTAGGTTCAGGTAAACCGTGCCGTCTCTTTAGTTTGGCATCTATATCCCTAACGTCAGAGCGATCCACGACAAGCAAGTTACCTCGCAAGGCTACATCGTGCTTAACACTTCCGCTAGCCTTTAGAATATCCACTGTTTCTCCAGACAGTTCGCCAACGCCTAAGTATGTCCCGGCCCCAAACTTACCCTTTACTCCAGAAGCTTTCTCATCTGTAAACCGATCTATTACATCAGGGGAGTAATGCCATGGGCCGGTTATATCAGCATCCACAACAAATATACCTGCAAAATCCGGAGTTGGTAATTCTTCTGACATTTTTGTTTTCTTTCAATAAATAAATAATACCACAAAAGTGGTATTAAATCAATACTTGGCGGGGTATAGAGTCGGATTTCCGAACGGTTCCAGTCTAATAGGGGGCAGGCCTGGAGCTTTTTTATAATGAGTAAGTATACTCTGAGTTCACCAGATTTAGCGTAAAATGAGTTTACCTAGCTGAGCAAATCTTTGGCCAGAGTCACCATACGCATGGCCTTCGCCAGGAATAATAATACGACGAATCGAACGGTCTGGATAAGCTGAACCCAGTCCAGTAAATACAGTGTTATTAGCCTCTGATGGACTAATTTTACTGGCTCCTGCTGAGGCAATAGTCAGACGCATATTGGGTTGGCTGTCTAGTGCGGTTCTAAGGTCAGCATCTAAGCCGCCTTTGGTCATGGCTTTACCATAGGATAATGTGCCTTTTGGTAGTGAGGGCTTCAGCTTACCTACTTCACGCAATACAGGGTCAATTGGATGCTTCCAAGTAAACTTGAGGTTACTAGCATCACTCATGAAATCACGAGCTAGTTTTACGGGTTTGTGAGTAGTAATTCGAGGAGCTTCCATAACAAATAAGTTCTCTACCTCGATACCATGTTTAGAAGCGTGAGCTGCCATAGCAGCAGCCGTTTCAGCTCCCATTGAATATCCAATAAAGTTTACTTTCTTAACACCTAAGGATCCAGCTATACCGAGCATGTACTCCGCAATAGGTCCGAAGTCACCATCATCTTTTAAGGCATCCTTCTGAGCTTGAGTTAGCTTATCAGAACCACCGTAGGCAGGGTTTTCAAAGACTACAAATGGTGATTCCAGTTCTTTTGCCACTAGATAATGCTCATACTGAATATGATTAGGGTCGGCTGGTACGCTGAAAGGCATATTCATGAACGTGACCGCTTGCTCAGCTACTTGACCGTCTTCAGGCCAGTTAAACTTCTGGATTCGTATTTTCTGCCCAGTATTGGGGTCTTCCCTTAGCTCGAAAGCAGGCAATTCTTTTTGTATTTTTATCCATTCATCTGCGCCTAAGTGGGGGTGCTCAGTTATCAGGTGCTGTTCTACTTTTTGATACTCATCAAGATCTAGTCCGCCACGGGCGTTAAATTCACTTATAGGATGTTCTAGGGCAGTTATGTGTTTTGCGTTCCATTCTGGGGAAGTGCCAGAGCTATTCATACATATATTTTAGCATAAATAATAATAAAAGTCAATCTGGCGGGCTCGACCGGATTTGAACCGGCGATCTCCTCCGTGACAGGGAGGCGTGATAACCACTTCACTACGAGCCCATAGAACATGCAAAATCATAACAGTTTCACCCTTATAAGACAACCATTATTAGCCTGTTTGTTATACTTAATTCTATTATTGCCGACATAGCTCAGTTGGTAGAGCGGCGCTTTCGTAAAGCGTAGGTCAGCGGTTCGATTCCGCTTGTCGGCTCCAATTTGTTTTAAGCGGGTATCGTATAGTGGTTAATATGTAGCCTTCCCAAGGCTGAGAGCTGGGTCCGATTCCCAGTATCCGCACCATAGGGGTGTTGAATACCTACTTATTGATTCATTTTTATGTATACTCGAGCTTTTTGAAGATTCTTTACCGAACTGAGGTAAGTATTTATATCCTGGAAGTTAAAAACCATATGAGAGGCTTGAATTTGATCACCTGTTTGGGATATGTTTTTATCTATTTCGAGGCTTGGACCAGTATTAATTATCGGCGTATATTGACCAGGCTTTGTTTGGAACAAAGCACTTACTACTAATGGTGAAACATTTACGTTATTTCGACTTATTGAGAAGCCATATGCACCACCGTTTGGTTTTGTAGTTGTATCATCAGAAACTTGACTAGCTAGCGTGGCAAAATCTGTACCCTTTTGAAGTTGAGCATAGGCAGAATCAGCTTTGGCATGAGTAGCTACATCTAGTTTTGATACTAAATCTCCTTCAAGTAGTTGGGTTTTTAACTCTCGCTTAAAGTCATTCTGCGTCCAGCCATAATAATTCTTAAGTACGCTATTAAACTCAGATTGATTCTGTCCTAGTCTATTCTCTTCTCTAACTATAGTTATTTGATCATTTAATTGCTGCTTTGAAACCACAACTTTATTTTTAGAAGCTAGTTCACTTACATATGCATCAGTTAATATTTTATCTAAGGCTCGAGCTTTATAGTCTGCAAGTTGTTGTTTACCGGAGGCAGTACTAAAATTTAGTTTTTCCTGCGTCTGATAGTAATGAACATAATGTTCTAATTCGAATAGATAGTTATTATATGAGATAAAGTGTCCGTTCACTCTAGCTATCGGGAACGGAATTACTTGAGTTACTTTATATAAGAAAGTCGAATAACTCTGAAATTTATAAAGGGCAAGTGTGGCATAAGTAAAGAAGCCAACTATTAATACGATAATTAAAGTGGTTGTTAGAAAAATAATGCGATTTTTAGAATGTTGAAGTGGATATATGTACTTCCGCGCTCCCTTCAAAACATCCTCTCGGTGCATTGCTACCGTTTCGTTGGTAATCCGCGGGACAGCCTCAGTTTTGGGCTCTTCTGGATTTACTTCTGTTGGTTTTACCTGTTCTTTAATTTTATGTACAGGCTTCAGAAATTTATTCTGTTGCGGCTTCATCAATGTTCGAACCTTCCTCGTTTAATGGCACAACCGGTACTATTCCGCTGTCGCGAAGTATACCAAGTATAGCTTGTTGTGTCCTGGCTGGATGATGTATTTCATGAATTATTAAATCACCCATATACGTCTGTATAATTATAGTACCAAATCCCAGTAATGTCTCCTGTATACCGTTAATTTCATAATTAACCATCTGTATTTGATTAATTCCAATATCGACTACACTTCTATGGAATAAACCCTTTTGTGTGATTTGGATAAATCTGTGATCTGTAACTATGAATACCGTATAAAACCAGCTTATCCACCAAGGTGAGTATAGTATTGCACCTAGTACACAACCAGCAAGTAATCCCTCGACGAAATAACTATATTGAGGCTTTATGAGTGATGGAATAGTACCTATAAGTAAGCAAAGCATTGCTAGAATTAGACCTTTACGCATAACAACTGGATGTTTTCTAAATACTAGGAGTACTTCTTCGTTGTCTAATTGGTCTGAGAAATGTTTTTGACTCATAGGGTAAGCGTAACTTTTTTCCTTGATCTAGTCCATACCTTGGCTTTAGTAACAGATAATATCTTGCAGCTAATTACTAACTACAATAATGATTATAATATTATTAATTAGTACTATTATTGACGTTCGGTCACGCTTATGCTATAATCATGCTATGTTAAAAAGCCCTGAAGCTAAAGAATCTTCAAAGCCCTACAAAACAAAAATACTTAAAAAACTAGCTATAGTTGGCTTTGCAGCAACCGGAATGTTAGCTGCTAACTCAACCCCTGCTCAAGCATCACCAGATAGACCTGCGGTACTAACTAGAGCTAATATTCAGCCTTCTATTGAACAAGAAACCAAAGATTTTGTAGGTAATTACGCAGTTGGCCTAATGAAATTCGCTAGTGTAAATCATGCACATATTAAACACCCTAACTCAAGTGAAGCTACTGGAAAATTGAGTTCGGCTTCAGCTAACTATATGGCTGATTTTACAAAAGGTAACAACAATATAGTTATAGAAGTTATTGGCTTATCAAATAAAGACCATAAAGTAAGTACAGATAACGTAAGTTTAGTGGAAATTCTAGTTTCGAATAAAAAAACTGGCACTGATAGATATAAGTTTACGCTAACCAACGAAAACGGTGGCTGGTTCATATCTACTACTACATACGATAATGCGGGAAATATTTCTAGTAATCCTGAGTATACTACCGGTAAAGATGGGATCGGAATTGGTAGTGAACAATTAAGTAGTAATCAATTGAATATGATTATAAGCTCAAACGAAGAATTATTAAAAGATGGTTTTGAACATTTACCAGTGCATGCACCACTTGTCCCTAGTACCCAAAATCAAATAATTACTTAACTTAACTGTTTAAATGGTGCCCCTACTACGATTCGAACGTAGATCATTTCCTTAGGACGGAACTACTCTATCCATTGAGCTATAGGGGCCTATTTGGTCTATTATCCTACGTTTAAGTAACAAAAACTATTTCTATTATTTTCGCGACTCAGTTTTTACATGAGTAAAGTAATCGTGCACTGTAGTGTAGTCAAATAGTTCATCTTTATTGAACCAGTGTGCAATTTCTTGTTCAGCTTCGCTTGGATCACCTGAGGCGTGAACAAGATTTGGTATACCACTATTAACTTTTTTAGAATAATCAAAACTAATGTGAGAGTAATCGCCCCTTATTGTTCCTGGGTTTGCTTCTTTTGGTTCAGTCGTTCCAACTAGCTTTCTGACAATACTAACTGCTTCAATTCCCTCTAATACCATTGCAATGACTGGACCTTCTTGCATGGCTTTTAGGGTTGCTTCAAATGCTTCCTCACCTCTTCTTGATACCATCTTACTAATACCTTCATAGTGGTGATGATATTGATCACGATTAGGCAATATCATCTTTACACCAACTATTTTTAGTCCAGCTTTTTCAAATCTAGTAATTATTTCGCCAGTAATTTGTCGTTGAACCGCGTCAGGTTTTAATATAATCAGAGTTTTTTCCATTTGAGTAACAATTTCCTTTATTTATTTCTTGATTATAACAGATCAGATATTGCGTATCCAAACGTGAATAATTTTCTTATGCTATACAATAGAACTATGCAATTTTCTAAACTTAAAACCGATTTTTTAGAGCACATGGAGATTGAGCAAGGTCGTTCACAAAAAACTATTGCTAACTATGATCATTATCTTGTGCGACTCATAGATTTTGCTGGTGACATAAAGGTTAGTGATATAAATGCTGAACTTATAAGAAAATGGCGACTTTGGTTAAACCGATTAGGTACAAACACTAGTGATGAGCTAGAAAAATCTACTCAGAACTACCATTTGATCGCTCTTAGAAGTTTTCTAAGGTACTGCGCAAAGCGAGATATTAAGACGATGTCACCAGATAAGATAGAGCTAGCTAAAACTGCTAGAAAACAAGTAACATTTTTAAACATTGATGAGCTAGAGCGAGTATTTGAACAGCCAGATATATCTAAGATTAACGGACTTCGTGATCGAGCGATATTAGAACTACTTTTTAGTAGTGGTCTTCGTGTATCTGAGTTAGTTGGACTAAATAAGGATCATATCAATCTGAAACGACGTGAATTTATGGTCCGGGGTAAAGGCCAAAAAGATCGTCCAATCTTTATTAGTGAAAGAGCTTCGGATTGGGTTCAAAAATTTCTGGATAAGCGCAAAGATAATGACCCTGCCCTATTTGTACGATATAGCGGTAATAAAGAAGCCAGCATGGATGGTAATTATCATAGACTGACAAGCAGGAGTATCCAAAGAATGGTAGCTCGTTACGCAAAATTAGCTGGAATAACCAAGCATGTAAGCCCTCACACTATGAGACATTCTTATGCTACAGATCTACTTATGAATGGAGCAGATCTACGAAGTGTACAAGCGCTACTCGGCCATAGTAATATTGCAACTACACAAATTTACACACATGTTACTGATCCACATTTAAAAAGTGTTCACGAACAATTTCATAATAAGGACAGTTAATTATCCTCTTGTGTTTAGGTCCTAGTAGAAAGGATTACAGCTATCTTGTCGGCTAAAGAATGGTGCTGATGCATCAGAGGCAGGATTAAGTTTCGACGTATATGCGTAATCTGTTGGCGCAGATGCTGGTATGTTTTCCTGAAGGAACCCACTACCCACTACAATTCGCTTACATAATGTACTATCAGTTTGTATAGCATTAGCCGGAACAGGTGGAATTGGATTACCGGTTGACGTAACAGTACTTCCAATATCAACTGAAACTTGAGTACGTCTTAATACTGGAGTTGATTGACCAGCTTTTCCGGTAACATCAATCTGTGCCTGTGAGTTTTTGAATTGTACAGCAGTAGCACAAAGACAGTTTATAGTACCTGAGAATGTAATATTTGCACCGTTATAAACTCGTCCAACTTTTAAGTAATACTCATTTACCCCTGGTGGATAAAAACCACTTGACCAGGCGGTCATATTACTTAATTTAAAATCACAGGTAGCGGGCGAACATCCAACATTATATATTTTACCCGATTGAATAGTACTCATAACTACAGGAGCTGATGGAGCAGCATTTATCGGATATAGGTAAATTGTTCTAACCGAGTTTGCAAGTTGCGCTTCACTAAAAGGAGTAGGAGCAGTTGGTATTGGTACTAGATCAATTTGAAGTACTGGAGGGCAAGTACTTGGCCAATTTGATATTTTTGTAAAATTCGGTGATGCTGGACAAAAACTTGGCTTATAGGCCGTTGAACCAGTGTTTGTATAGCTAATATCAAGAGCGTTAAAACCACCCGAATTACTAGTAAGATCATAGACTTGTGATGTCCCTGATCCACCCGAACTTCTAATTGTGGGCGGAAGTGGATTAATGCTTAAGCAGGTGTATGTATCTCCAGTCGCTGCGTTTAATACATTTGATGTACCTTGAACATAAGGACCTGATGTACATGAGGATAAGGTTGCTGGTATCGTAGCTGATTGGCTTTGATAATAATTAACTAGTGAGTATGCATCATTTATACCTGATTCAGCAGCATAACTAGCGGTAGTACTAAGTTGCCTGTTTAAAGCATCAGTGGCTTCTCGTCTTGCTACCTGTGAAAAGCCTATAACAATTATACTAATCACGACCATTAGAATAAGAGCTGAGAATATCGCTACTATTCCTCTTTCGTCATTTCGAATGTTATTTAGTTTCGGTTTACTCATTGTTATACTTATGTCTATCATTTTACATTATAGTTCAATTATTATTGAATACCACTCCTAATACCTACTGCGGTTGTTATTGTTGAATTATTACAGAAGGAACCACCTAAACTAATTGATCGACAAGTATATTTTCCGCTGTTAATAACGTAAGTGCTGGGACCACCAAACAACAAATCTAGTGTTACTCCATATAATCCTGAGGAGCCAATTGTATAAATTAACTGTGATCCTCCTCCCGTTGGACGTAAAAGTTGAGTATTCGAATTTAGCAAAGACTTTTCTCCAGTGCCTGCTGAGGGTGGATCAGCTTGAGGACTTAAGCAGCTTATACCGTGGCTATCTTCGGTAAGTGCATATGGTTGAGGGTTATTAAACTGATATATATATCTAACACCATTTACACAAAACCAATAAGTTGGAAAAAAACTTTTCCAGTTAGCTGGCACATTAGGTCCTGGGTTAACGCTGGACGAACTACTTAACTGTATATTTTGTGTAATTTCATCTACCAGAGATCTATTATTATTTTGAACTTGCGCCGAGACCGAACCTTTAATATAGCCCCTAGTAATTTGTATTATTCCATAGGTTGTAACTAGTAAAATAAGCGTGAACACAATTGAGGAAATTAGAAGTTCAATTACCGTAAAGCCTGATTGGTCACTGATTAAATTCTTATTTACTTTGTTCATTTGTTTATATGCTCACTCTGTAGTGAATATTCACTTGATCATACTTAATATCTGAGGTAGCACTTAACCATTTTACGTTAATGTCGAAACTATATGTGTCTATTGGCATAAGTGGATTGGTACCTGTTTTACCTATTCCTTCACCAGTTATGGTTACGGTATAGCTAACAACTGAAACTCCGGAGTTAAATACACAAGAGCCGGGATTACCAACAGGAGGCTCTACTATTGGCTGCGGGAGAAATGTGTTTACGTTATTAAAACAAAAAGCTTTATTAATGGGTGCGTGGTATTGCGCATTGCCGGGGATACCGAAAATCGCAACTGACTGAGCCCTTAAATTTTCTACTTGTGTCTGGGCAATACCCAAAGCTTGTATTTTTTCTTGAGCTGACCTTATCTGACGGAGAGACTGATTTGATGTAACATAAGCACCGGTTAAAATTAGAGATAGAACGGTGATAGAAATAAGTACTTCAACAATAGTATCACCATATGAGTTATTAATTAGTTTGCTTATGTACATGTTGCTCCTTGATATGATTTTAGTTGCACGCTTAAGGGGTTACCTGCACCACCCGCTGTACTGCCACCAATAGTAATAACGGCATACTTAGTTAGATCTGCAGTGCTTTGAAGACATATGTCGATTCCACTAGTTGGATTTGCAACTGTAGGTGTTGTACCGCCAGTACTACAAACATTTGACCCACAATTAAATAAACCAGCAATATATGACTGTGCATTTGCTGGAGTTACAAATTGAGCAGTCGTTGGTATTGGCACAAGTTGAGTATTAAGTGCGCCCGCTCCACTACCAGTTGTTACAGAGAAATTAGAGAAAAAACCGACTAAACTATTTAAGGGGGTTGATACACAACTTATACAATGGATACTACTTATCGTAAAACGAGGTGGAATAGTAACTGTTTTTATAAGTTGAGCTACGGGTCGAGCTGAGGCAAAGTCAGCGGGTGAATCTGTGGTACTGCCATCGGCAAATTGTCTACCAAACACAGCATATTCATTATATTTTGTATTATTATTTGCGACAATTGGCGGAGGCATAGGTTGGAACTGAAGAACATAACCAATAAAGGTACAACCAAAACTTGAACCCTGTGAGTTTACTCCACCAAAAGAAATAGGGCCATTTAACGGAGCGGTACAGGAATATTTGTTAGCATCGTTAAAATAACCTGTTTGTACACTGTTAGAAAGACTTTGAATCTGAGAAAATACTTCGTGTGACCCCTGAGTAAAATACGTGCTGCTTTGCTTATTTTGAATAAGGCCTACGACGCTCACAAAAAGTATCCCACTAATTGCTAGGAATATGACTGTCTCTACTATAGTAAAACCCTGTGGTTTTTTACCACCAAACATGACTTAAGTATAGCATAAGGATTATGAATTTATCTCAATAAATAAGCTCAAAAAATAATGTTTTTATACCATTCAATTATGCTAGAGCCAAATAAATATGTTATTACTGTTGCAGCAATTATAAGTGGACCAAAAGCAATCATACTATTTCTCCTCAACTTCTTAGTAGATATAAGTATAATTGAGGCGATACTACCGATTAAAGAGGCTAAGAAAACCATTAGTATTGCTTTCATTGGCCCGCCAAGCAGAAGTCCCAGAACTATTGCCAGTTTAACATCTCCACCACCTATCCACTTTCCATCTGAGACAACGAATATTCCGTAAAATAATCCAGCCGAGAAAAGTAATCCCCAAAATGCACCGAGTATTAAACTAAACCCAGCATTAAAAAATATAAGCTGAGTTGATAATTGAATTAATATTAAAAATATTAGAGGAGTCACTATCCGATTGGGTAGTAATCTCCACCTTAAGTCGTAGACTGTTAGTATCATAAAACCTAATAAAAAGATCAACCAAAATACAAAAAGTGTTTTACCCTCAGCATTGAAAGAATACGGCCAATAAATATATGAAAATATAAATAGTAGGCTCGTTACTAGCTCTACGACGGGATATTGGATACTAATGGGTTTACGACAATATCGGCACTTGGCCTTTAGTAATAGCCAACTAACAATCGGTATTAAGTCTTTTGCCACCAGAATGTGGTGACATTTCGGGCACATTGAACGTCCATGCCAAATGGATAAGTCCTTAAGCTTACCCGTCTTAGTTCGACTATGGATCCGCCAGACGTAGGCATTTATAAAACTTCCGAGGCATAATCCGAGTACTGCAAGAATAACTATAATCATTTGTGACTATTCTAGCTTAATCATATTAAAACGACCACCCTAATAATGGATGGTCGTTTTGTTTAATTTATATTTGTTTTTTACTTTATACTAGCCCTGGATACATCCACCTGTTGTGGTACCACCTGAAAGTATAGTTGTGTAGATTACTGCAACAGCAGTCGCATTAGTTGGAATACCAACTGCAGAAATAACTGCATGACCTGAAGCTGGTGAAAAGTTAGCTGATGGTGGGCATTCTTGGCCAAAAACTATGGCGATACTACCAGTGGCTAGTGTAGTTGGTGCAGCAGCTACGAAGCTAAGGTTAGCTGATGTAAGCCCACCTGATAGTTTTTGTGTAACTGGAGTGGAACCCGCTACGCTTGAGTTTACAACCAAGTTTGGTGGTGTTGTAAATGCTGTTGGTGGAGCAGTTGGAATCCTCCCGTCATTTTGACCCTCAAAATCTGTCATAGCACTAGCTATGGTTGAAGCATCATTCTTAGCGGTTGTATTCTTAGAGTTTCGTTGTAGTGCAGGAACTGCTAATAGCACAATGATCAATATCAAAGCTGCAATAGCAAGCACAATCATAACTTCGATGATTGTAAATCCCTTATTATTTTTAATCTTTTTATACATTTTGCAAATGCCCCCTTTGCATTTGTTAATTATGGTTATGTTTAAGATGTTACATGCACTATCAAAAAAAAGCAATAGTGGCTTATCCTTTAGAAAGAATTAGTAAGCGCAGAATTGTTTGCAAGTCCATAAATAGGTAGTAGAACGGCAGCCACTATAAGTAGTGCCATAACTCCCATTATTATCATTAGAACCGGTTCCATAAGTGTAGAAACGGTTTCAATTTCAGTATCAACTTCTTTTTCATAGTATATTGCCACCCGTTCCATCATCTGCTCAATCGTTCCAGACTGTTCGCCAATTCTAATCATGTTCGGTACGAGTGGAAGGAAATTTTTATCTTTTTCTATAGCTTCAGACAGTGACTTACCACCCTTTATTTTCTCAATTGCAGCTTTAAGCGAGTCGGCCAAGTGAACATTATTAATTGCACCCGCTGTAATCTCTAGAACTTGAATTAGCGGCACCCCGCTTCCAATAAGTGTAGTGCCGGTCCTGGCAAATCTTGCCATGTATATCTTCATAAACAGAGGACCAACTGGCCACATAACCATTTTTGCTCTATCTATAAATCTTCTTCCGCCTATAGTTCTGGAAAGTCTTGTTGTTAGCACAATCATAACTCCAAATAATATCGCAACAATCCACCATTCTTTAACTGCGAAGTTAGATACATCTAAGAGCACCTGGGTTAGTAGCGGTAATTTTGCCCCAGGTAAACTATCATATAGATTGCTAACCGTTGGTAGTACTTTAATCATCATGAATCCAACTACAAGTATCATCACAAATAATACAATTACTGGGTACGCAAAAGCACTTCTTACTTTACTAACTATATCGGCATCTTTTTCTTGTTGATTAGCTAGTCGTTCTAATGCTTTATCAAGCGTACCTGAAGCTTCACCTGCGGCTACTAAACTCACGAAGATATTATTAAACACTTGCGGGTAAACAGCCATGGCAGCGGCCAGAGAGTTTCCAGCTTCAATACTATTGACCAGGCTATTAACAACCACTTTTAGTGATTTACTTTGAGCTTGATCAGCAGTACTTCTAAGAGCCTGAACTAGTGGAAGACCAGCATTAATTAGGGTAGCCAATTGCCGAGAAAACAGTATCTTGTCTTTAGTTCTTACTTTATGAAAATAGTTAGTAAAACTGTTTCCAGAATTAATAGACTTTATGTCTATTGGAGTTAGTCCCTGTTTTCGAATTAGCGATGCTGCTGCACTTTCACTTTCGGCTTCTACCTGGGCCTTAACTCTTTGTCCAGTTTTAGAATTGTTTGCTACATAATTGTAAGTAATCATTGCTAATCTCGAACCAACCTATTAAATTCCGTTAAATCAACTACGTAATTACAGGCTTCATCATAACTAATTGTTCCTTGATGAACGAGCAATGACAGTGTCTTATCCATACCCTGCATTCCATACTGAGCACCAGTTTGTATGACCGCCTCTAATTGATGGCTTTTTCCTTCTCGAATAATGTTTCTAACTGCCGAAGTTGCTACTAGAATTTCAGCTGCTGCTATCCTACCGCCCCCAATTGTTGGGATAAGTCTCTGAGAACAAATCGCCATTAATATGTTTGATAGCTCAGTTCTAATTTGTGGTTGTTGGTGCGGTGGAAAAACATCTACCATACGATCAACAGTTTGAGATGCAGAGTTAGTGTGAAGTGTTGCAAACACTAGATGTCCTGTTTCAGCTATCGTTATTGCTGCGGCAATAGTTTCGAGGTCCCGCATTTCTCCAATTAATACTACATCTGGATCTTCACGAAGAGCCGAACGGAGTGCTACACCAAATGAATAAGTATCATAGTGGACTTCCCTTTGGGCAATCAGTGCTTGAATCGATTTGTGTGTATATTCAATAGGATCTTCGATTGTAATAATGTGAGATGGTCTCTCGTGGTTAATCTTATTTATGATAGAAGCTAACGTAGTAGACTTACCAGAACCAGTAGGGCCTGTAACCAAAACTAAACCTCTTGGATAATCCGCAAATTTATTAACAATTGCTGGCAAGCCAAGTTGTTCTATCGACAATATTTCGGACGGGATTAGTCGCAATGCGACTGCTATATTACTTCGCTCATGAAAGGCATTAACACGAAACCGAGCAATATCACCAAAGGCGAAACTAAAATCAAATTCTTTGTCTTTTATTAATATCTTCTTTTGATCTTCGTCCATTATAGAAAAAACTAAAGCTTCTATATTCTCTTCTGTCAAAACTCCATGTTCAACTAAGTGAACTAAGGTACCATCAACTCTAACTACAGGTGGAAGTCCAACTTGTAAATGAAGATCTGATGCTTTCTTTTTAATTACTTCTTCTAATAGGATTTCAATTTTTAGATTTGGTTGCATATTTTTTCCCTACGCAGCATCGGTTGCTGCTACCCTATCAACTTCATTTAATGTTGTTTTTCCAGCTAATGCCTTCAGATAACCATCTTCACGCATAACCACTGTTCCAGCTTTACGAACTACGTTTTGAATTGCTTCACTACTAGCTCGTTTTAAAATAAGGTCCTGAACCTCTTCTGTGACTTCAAAAACTTCGTATAGTCCGATTCTTCCCTTATAGCCACCGGGTGTGGTTCCGCTGTTGATTCCCCTACTTAAAGTATAATCGTTTTGGTTACGCAAAGGCAAGCGGTCATAACCCAAGTCTTCAGATACTTTTTGGACTTCGGCTTCAGAAGCTGGTAGCAGATTGCCTAATGTTTTATGAACTGCTTCAGTCTCTGGTTTATCAGATTGATACTGCTCATTTTTATCGCCTATCCTTCTAACAAGTCTTTGGCCAATTACTGTGTGAACCGTACTCGCTATAAGAAATGGCTCAATCCCCATATCTAGAAGACGTGGCAATATACCTGAAGCAGAGTTAGTGTGAAGGGTTGAGAATACAAGGTGACCAGTAAGTGCAGCCTGAACAGCAAGTTGAGCAGTTTCTGCATCTCGAATCTCACCTACCATTACAACATCTGGATCTTGACGAAGGATTGATCTTAAGCCAGTCGCAAAAGTTAATCCAACCTCTGAGTTAACTTGAATCTGGTTAATTCCATCCATTTTATATTCAACAGGATCTTCTAAAGTAACGATGTTAATTGAATCGTCTTTGATCTCTTGGATAAGTGCGTATAAAGACGTGGACTTACCTGAACCGGTGGGTCCACTGGTTAGAATCATTCCGTTGGGTTGTTTTAAAGCCTTTCTTATTGTTCTAAGTGCTCTACCGGAATAACCCATATCCTCTAATTTAAGGCTAGTCCCACTTTTATCTAGTAATCGAATAACTACTTGTTCACCCCAAACAACAGGAGCAATAGCAATTCGAAGATCAATCTCTTTTTCACTTACTTTTATTGTAAACTGACCGTCCTGTGGAATTCTGTGTTCATCAATCTTTAGACTAGATAAAATTTTAATACGAGATACGAGCGCCGACTCGGTATTTTTAGGAAGTACCATAATCTCTCTAAGAATTCCGTCAATACGGCAACGAATCTTTAACCGATCTTCCAATGGCTCAATGTGAACATCACTTGCACGGTTTTTTGCAGCGTAATCCAAAATCGTTGATAAAGTTTTAGAAATTGGTGAGTCCTGGACAATTGTTTTTACTCTTTGTTTTGAATCATTAGCGACAGTGCCTGCTACTCCATCCGCTGATTCTCCATTCAAAAGTTTCGATACGTCAGTCTGTAAAGAGCTGGCAATATCTCTATCCAATACACCAGAGTACTGTTTAAGTATTCTTTTTATTCCCTCCTCACTTGCTGCATAAACTTTTAGTGGTCTACCAATTTTGTTAGCCAAAAAGTCAACCGCTTGAACATTAGCTGCATCTAGCATTGCTACTACTAAACTATGTTGCATTTCACCTAGAGGTACAGCCATGTATTGTTCAGCTGTTTCTTGTGGAAGTAATTCAAGTACTTTTGGATCAATTAACGAATTACTAAGATTAACGTATGGAAGATGATTTATGTGTGCAGAAATTTTAGTTAAAACCTCTTGAGACACACCGCCGTCTGTTACTATGTATGACAAAAATGGAACGTTATCTTTAGCCGCTTTAGCTTTGAGATCAGTAATAGCTGCGTTATCTAAGTAACCATCTTTAATTAAAGCTTCTTCAACTAGTTGTTGAGAGTCAGTAGACAATAAGCTCATATATTAATTACTCGATGTTCCAAATGGAGTCGTATTGGCATTTAGGTTAACAAGAATTGTCTTGGCGGGGTCAATCGATCCATTATTAAAGTAAATAGCGCTAGGTTGAGTAAACTTGGTAGTTATCGCCCCTACAGTTACTACTTGTTGTTGACGATTGGCTGGTTTCGCAAAAATATACTTAGATGCTTCCACCGATACTATTCCACTAAATATTACTACTGCAGCAATTATTGCGAAGTCTTTTTGTTTCATTTTATTGTCTCCGTTGAGAGATTAAGACCAACTGATGGAAGATAATAAGTCTGAGCAGTGACTGTCATTATGGAATCAGTATCACTTCCGGTTATATCAATACTCTGTATTTGGATTGGTCTTATTGAATTCTGAATATTCGTGAGTACAGTAGTAGTCGCTACATATGACCCTTCTACTGTAAAAGAGAACGGAATCGGTACTGGTGCGTTTTTCTGAGTAGAGCTAGTGGTCGATGTAGTCGTGGTAGCTGGAGATGCGCTTGAAGTAGTAGGAGTAGTTGCTGGTGGGGTGGCACTAGTTGCACTAGTGGAAGATGTGGATCCTGTATCAGTTCCAGTAATACTGTTTACGGCTATGGAAGGTACGCTTATTAATCCCTGAATACTTGTTGCTAGTGCAGGAAAATCATAAGTATTTGGAAGTGCGTCCAATATAATTTTACTATTCGGGCCGTCCTTATTTGAAGCACTAGGAGCTATACTTCCTCCAATAATATTTGGGTTTTGTACATTGAATGCACTATACGAAGCTATAAGCTTGGTGGCGGCTTGTTTATTTGTCTTTAATTGATCCACTGTGGCTGATTGTGCAGAAGTTACACGACTTTGATATGAGTACTGACTAATGAGTGCTTTACTTCCGAATAAAGAGAATACCAAAACAAAAGACGCAACAGATAAAACAACTACGATTGTAGTGTTAGCTTTATCTATTTTTAGTTGCTTAGTTGATATTACTTTTCCGTCTGACATTTTAGTCCTTTAGTTTGTTTTCGTTACATTAGTTGGTGCTGCCTGGAATAAAGCTGAGTTAGTTGTTGCAGTAGTATGAGTAGTAGTTGTCAAAGGAACGATAAATTTAATGTTATCATTTGCCTGTGCAAATATTGCTGGGTCAAAAGTAGCAGTAATTGTATAATCAGCTTTGGTAGCAGAAGTATATGAGAAAGTTGTTAATACTGCAGCTGAGAACACATTCTTAGATGGTGATTTATCTGAAGTCGTATAAGCAGTTTGCTTTATAGTATCTACATATTGATTCACGGTTGCCAGAGAATCTGCTTTACCTGTAATAATAATTGTGTTTGTAACAAAACTGACGTTTAGATGGCTGATAGACGCCTTAACTGGAGTAATTTGCGAAATATAACTTGAAAGTCTTGTGGTTACTGGCTTGGTTGAATTAAGAGTAGGTAGTGCATTTACAGCATCTTGTACTTCCAATACCGTGTTTAGATCGGGTGTCTTCTTAAGATCGGAAGTTAATGATGTAATCTGACTGTTTAGATTGTTGATTCTAGCCTTTTGAACAACATTAACTGATAGAAATAGCAAAACAAATATAACTAGAGAAACACCAGCTACGAGAGATGCAACGATTGTTATGGTGTGTTTTAATCGTTTTGTCTTAACAAAATCAAGCTTTACATCTGGTAGTAGGTTAAATTGGATCATTCAGTTCGCTCCGCAAGTCCAGCTGATACACCAAAATAATTTGATACAGCTAATAATTCATTTTCTTTATTCGCAGCGAAGGAAATATTACGCCAAGAGTTACCAATTTCAACATTAATGCCAAATTTGTTCGCAATATAAAGTGGGAATTCTGGCAATATCGATGCAGCGCCCGTCATTATGATTCGATCTAACTTTGACTGTGGATACCTGCCCTGGAAAAACTTAATCGACTTATCTACTTCAGTTACTAATATTTCTATAGTACTTAGGATTGCATCATATACTTGTCCTTCAAGCTTGGTTTTATCTAACCCAAATTTAAATACAATTTCTTCAGCTTGTTTCTGTTCAATGTTCAAGTTTTGGAGTGCTGATCTAATAATTGCTTCAACACCAGTTGGAATAGATCGAGTTAATCTAGCTGAATCATTCATTGTAATAACAATGTCTGTACTTATAGTCCCAATATTAAGAATCATTTCAGGTAATGCAGTAGCAGGTGCGGATAGTGCTCTTGCCATAGCTAAATTATCTGGTTCAAACGCAACTACATTTAGTCCAATTGACTCTAGTAAGTCTAGTCGAGTTTCAATAAATTCATTTGGCACACTAGTTAAAAGCAGTTCTTGTTTATTTGCTTCTTTAGGTGAATCACCAATAACTGCCCAATCAATTTTAGATGAAGCTAGCGGTGTTGGAATTAAAGAATCCGCTTGGAATCGAATGCTTTTAGCAAGTTCAGCCGGAGTTAATTTATCTACATCAACTACGGTTGTAAAAACTTTTTTGGAAGGTATTCCTACAGCAACATTATTTGTAGTTAGTTTAGCTTCTGAAATCAATGATTTAACAATTTCCATTACCTTTTGCTGGTCTCCTTTAGCGTCAGATTGAGTAAGCTTACTATCGATAGGTGTGTAAGCATACCTAACTAATGTCTTAACGGAACCATGACCCCTTAGTTCAACTAATCTAATGGCCGAGGCACCGATGTCGAGACCAAAAAATTCAGATATCCCACTCAGTAGACCCATATTGTCCCGATTATATCATAAGCATTAACCTTATAAGCAAGCTTAAAATTCAATTTGATATGAAAAAGTAACTAAAGTGCTTAACGATTAAACAATCCAAGAAGTTCATTTTAGTTTCCGAATATGCTTAACTTAATGAATAACTATGGAAAATCAAAATAAAGCTATATATAGCAGTACACAAAAAACTAGTCGTACTCATATTCTTACTTTTCTGTTATTACCATCCGCATTGGGTATAAGCATTTATGTACTGATTTTTGTTTTGACATTAGTAATAAGTCAGCCGTCTCAATATAAAACTGCGCTTTCTGGTTTCAATGTAAACGATTTTCAAGGTACAACTGTTCATAATTTATTTAGTGATTTTACCAAAGCCATAAACTCTCAGATAGTAAATGACATCGCTATATATGTTTTTTGGGTTGTTATTGCATTTGGAGTTTATGTCATAGCCAACAGAATAATTAAAAACGCTACAGAACTTGCAGAAGATTTCAGTTTACGACAATACATATGGCCAAAGAATGAAAATAAAAATTCACCAATAAGGGAGTTCATTG
Source organism: Saccharimonadales bacterium (SeqCode) (assembly GCA_038317055.1). Lineage (GTDB taxonomy): Bacteria > Patescibacteriota > Saccharimonadia > Saccharimonadales > DATKHC01 > JBBQBA01. The sequence continues at coordinate 437,551 of JBBQBA010000001.1, read as the reverse complement.
AAAAAATAGTTTTCCACACCGTCGTACTTATTGCTTTAATACTTTATCTCTTTAAAGCTACCCCTTTTATATTTGACCTGTGGAAAAAATTCCACATTTCATCTGACTTAAAAATCCATAATCTGGAGTTAATACTAATTCTATTTGTAAGTGAGTTAATTTTTCTACATATAATTGTGATCTTGGTTAGACTATTTCTAACTAGAGATCGAATAATTAAATTTTAGGTTTTTTATTTAAGGGTGAACGTTTACGATTGAAGTTTGCCAAACCGGTGTACTATCATCGATGTTTGGTGTGTTCCACTGATTAGATAACCACATATTTCCATGAGTTGCAGATATTGGTGAGTTTGGATCAGGGACTATACCTGAGTAATCTCCCCATCTACAGGTCATCGTTCTTGGTGTGAAACAGGTGAAATCTAAATTAGTACCACTGGACTGCTTGACCATTACAAGCTTTGATTGAGGCTTACCGCTAACAGTAGAGACCATTTGTATTGCAGGAAATGTATTTATAGATGATGTACTTACATTAACAATCGCAGAATCACCGAATGCTTTTGTTGAAGTTGTTACTACCCTGTCAGGAGATATCGTAGCGTTGAATACGTATAGATTAGGGTCACTAACAGTTCCTACTTGATCAAGTGATAAGTTTGCAGGATTAATCTCGTACCATCGTACTTCTGAGCCTGCACCACCGGCTATTGTGTGAGCTGTCCAGATAACATAATGACCAAGTCGAGGATCTAATGCCATAATTGCCTGAGATAGATAAATTCGTGTTTCAAGAGGTGATGCTGGAAGACCAGTGTATATTGTTTTACCAGCTTGAGGTGCACTTGGAGGATTGCTGAAAGCAGGTACTGGAACTGAACTAGCTTTGCTAATTACTGCTGAATTGCTTGTTGGACTCTTTGTTACGCTAAATAAACTTAATGTCTTTCCTGAAACATAATTTGGTGTAGCAGCTACATAACCAGTAGCGGTTGCACCAACCTGTTTAGCTGGAGTAGGTGTATAGGCTGGAGTTCCATCAGGATTAGTTAGTGATTTAACACCCGAAGTAAATGAGCTTGCTGGTGGACATGATGTACCAGCTGCTGGTTTTGTTATCCAGGCTAAATCAGAACCCATAATAGATTCATTTGATGTACTGTATCGGTTACTACCGATTAGGATAAAGTTACCTGAATCACCCAGGGATTGTCGGTCTGGGAACGAAGTTGCACCGTAGTTAAAACCGTTGAAGTATGAACAAAAATCACTCGGGCCAGATGGTGTCGCATTCTTACTAAAACCCCAGGCAATACCTTCATTAGGCGACGTTGTACCAATGTTCTCAAATAAACTGTAGAAAAATCTACCCGTTGAAGCATCCCACATTATTTGGGGATCTGATAAAAATGTACCACTTTTGCCGACTAAATCAGCCGAAGTACCAGTTGCAGCTGTTTTACCTCCCCTAAGAATCATATATCTAGAGTTTACTAGCTCAATTTGTTCAGTTGGGCTAGCGGCTATTGTTGCACTCGCAGGATCAGTTGTTGGGTCATTTGCACCTGCTGTAATCGAGTTTACTGCTGGAGAAGTTGGATTAGCAGCATATACAGCCTCTGAAATAGAGCTTGAAATAACTGGGGTCATACTTATAGCAGCTATAAGTAGTCCTATAATTGCCTTTTTGGGGCTCTTTCCAAATCCAACCATAATCTGTTCTATCATACACCTTTTATCTCTATTTGTCAAGTTTATATATGATGCTATGATAATTCTAATGAAAGAAGTAGTCACCCTTCTACTAGTGGGCTTATCAGTAGGTTTAGGTAATTTTGCCGCATCTGTTGCAATTGGACTTGGTGGTGTAACTAAAAAACTCCGTATTCGTATTGCTATAGTTTTCGGTATTTTCGAAACCGGAATGCCAATAATTGGTTTATTAATAGGTCAACGGATTGCTCATGACCTAGGCGGTAAGGCTAATATAATAGGTGGCTTATTATTAGGATTAACAGGAATATACCTAATCATCAGTAGTCTCCGAAAGTCTGATGATAAAGACGTAGTAAATGCCTCAAAAGGTTGGGCAAAGCTTATATTTACCGGATTAGCGCTTAGTATAGACAATCTTATTATTGGTTTTGGTTTAGGCACTCATAATCAACCAATATTACTTTCAGCTATAGTAATTGGCACCATCAGCATAGGACTGGCGCTTATAGGATTAGAACTTGGTAATAAATTAAATTCGAAAGTTGGAAGTTATAGTGAAATACTTAGCGGTGTTATCTTGATTTTTGTTGGTTTATTAATAGCCCTAAAAGTTCTTTGAGAAATATCTGTTTAATTTAGTTTTTCTCCAGTAAACTAAGCACGTTTTTAACGCTCGAAGCTTGCATTCTTATTTGTGTAGTTGAAGGAAACTCATCTCCAAAAACTGGAATTTCATCTTCACCTGTTTTAACAAATCCTAATTGTTCTAGAACACTAGGTAGGAAGCTTATTTCATTGGGCCACACATAAGCGGATACAGGTTGTAGCTTATTTGCACTTTTTAGAATTGTTACTCCAAGTTGTTTTGCTATTCCCTGTCTTTGCTGGTCGGGTTTTACCGCTACTTCTCTAAGCCATAAATAATTTTTTATAATTGATAGTCTTTTTAGTTCCTTGTTACTACCTGAAACATTATTGGCAACATACATAAATCCAACTGGCTCATTGGCTTCAGTAGCAACTGCTACCCTAGGGTTAGAATAGGATTGACCTTTTCGGTATCGTCGGCCAACTTCAGTATTTGGATCAAGATGTGACCGATAAAAGCGTTCTGGATCATCCATCTCTGCTAATGCATCGATTTCTATGTCATATCTATCATTTATGCCGTACTTTTCAATTGTTGAACCAACTGAGTCTCTAAAAAGAACTTGCAAATCTGCCCATTCTTCTCTGTTTAATTCTGTTGGATTATATAATTTTACTTCTGTCATTGCGTTATTCCTTAATTTAACTAATATGCGTGTCTGGTAAATTCTTGCAAGTTCCGAACTATTTGTCCGGCAGCCGAGAACGGATTTTGATGTGTTGAAGTTGGCTCAGATCCTGTACCTAATTCAAATGAATCTGATACAACTTCGAGCTGAGAACCATACATATCAAATACCGGTTTTGTGCTTTTGACGGCTCTTAGATATTGCCCAGCATTCTGAACCCAAGCGCCAGCATTTGAAACTACTGCAATGTGACCAACGTTAAAGTCTACTAAGTCTTTGGATTTATCTACCGCGGCTTGCATAACTTCATTTCCGCTACCAGAATCGACTCTTAAAACTTCAGCACTAATACCTAGATCACCAAGTCTTGGGGCTATAACAGTCTGCATATAGTCTGCTTCTGTCATATTATCTTCAACACCAGCTCCTTCTTGAACTTTCATTGTTCTATTACCGCCTGCAAGTAAGACTTCAGTGATATTTCTTTCTTGTTTTAACTCGATTAGACGGTTGGCTCGCCGTTCCATCCAATTACGAACCCCACCAGTAATTACCACTAGATCGATATCGACAGCTTCAACATCTTCAGCTGAGGAAAAGCTTCGTTCAACTGGAATTAGAAAACCTGAGCTTTCTGCCCAGCTTCGAGCAATCGAAACTGCATCTTCGTCAGTTCCAAGTACTTCTCTAACGCCAGCTATATTCTCCTGTAACTCCTTAGCTTGGCCTACTTTACCGATTAGACCACCTAAGTTTTCTACATCTGGGGTAGATGTCAGTTCATAGTCAAATGCTACAGCTATTTCCCGAGCTACACCGTCGCTATGAATATCGTTTGCTCCAATATCATAAATACCCTCGAGACCATCTCTAGTAGGACTATAATTTTCAAAAGTTAGTTTTTCACTCATATCCTTATTAATTCCTCACATTAAATTCAATAGCTACTATTTTATCGTAAATTGCATTATTTGTCAATAGTGCTTTAACAAAGTCATTGTTAACAGTTATATATTCGTATATATTTGTGAATTAAGACTTCACAAATAATAAAAAGTGTGCTATATTACTACTATGGATATAGATCAACTAGTTGCAACTGGACTTACCAAAACCCAAGCTTCTGCTTATGCCCTTTTAATTGAAGAAGGACGTATCTCACCTCCAGATGCAGCAAATAAACTCAAGCTAACAAGAACTAATTCGTATAAATTATTCGACAAGTTATCAGAACTTGGTCTAGCTGAAAAAAGTGATGAATTTAAAGGTATGTATCAAATCAGTAATCCGACTGCCCTTACTGCTCTCGCAGCTAATTTAAGGGCTGAAGCTACTTCTAGAGAAAATGCTGTAACTGCAGTAATGAAAGATTTAGTAACTAAATACTACTCTCATAATGAGCAACCCGGAGTTGAGGTGGTTAGTGGTCGAGAACAAGTGGCAAACGCCTTTCGTAATCAGATTCACTTAAGCGAGGATATATATTTTGTTCGATCGCTATCAGATATTACTTCTATGGGATTCGATACAATGCATGAAATAAGGGTCAAGCCAAGTCGACATGGACTTAACAGATTTGGCATCATGCCAGATGGTACAAATGGACCAACTAATAACTCAAATCACAAGCGAACAAATCTAGATGTTACCTGGATGAAAAATGAAGACTACAATATGCCTGTTGAGTGGAGTGTTACAAAATCTAGCCTGTTAATCGTTCTTTACGGTACGGAGCCACATGCAGTGACAATCTCTAATCCCCTAATATCAGGTTCGTTTCTTCAGCTTTGGCATATTCTAGATTCTTGTTTAAAGAACATGCCGTATTACAATTCTCTACCTCGAAAAAGTAAGTAGAGTTTTTAATTATAGAATTATTCTTAGATTTAACTATTTACCCCAAATAAAATTAAAAAGGAGTAAATATATTTAGAATTGATGATGTATCTTTTATATGAGGTTTAGCTAAGATTTTAAATAATAGTTTGTATATTATTTTTAATGATTATACAATTCCCATAATAAGCTTAAGCAGGTATTTCGTGTCACAAAAAAAAGGAGAAATTAAAAACCCTTGGACTACAATCTTCGCTGGTTTATTTATTCTATTCATTACTTCGGCGGTTGTAGCATATTTCGTACCCAATATAAATAATCACAATAGAATTATCTTCTCGTCAAATAAATCACTCCTACTAGGACAATTTATTGTATTATTATCGATATCTTTTTTAACTGTAATTTATCTAGCATATTTCAGAACAAAATTTCATTTTTCTAACAACTGGTTAATTGCTGCAGTTACATATAACGTATTAATAATTTACGTTAAATATACGCTTTCAATCTCAGAATATTCAAATAAGCATATGGTGAGTTTTAATTCAATTTTGTATAACGCAATTTTGGTAAGCTGTTTATATATTTTTGGTTTCTTTATTCTATATTTAGTATTTGATGGAAAAGTACTGAGTAAATCCTTACATAAATCCATTATATTAACTAGAGATGGTAAATTTATTCTTGCGATGTCCCTATTCTTGTTGATTACATTAGCAAGAATAATATTTTTTAGGTTACCTATAATATCAGGTACGACTTCAGCATCGTATCTAGGTGACATTTTTAAAGCTAAAACTGCCTTACTGTCAGCGCTCATATTTATAATAATCATTGCTACAGTTGAAGCATATGCTCAAGTTAGGCGAAGATCCGACTTAAAATATTTCTTTGTATCTGGAGTATCTCTTGTAGTGATATTTCACATAACTTGGGCTATTTATATTTATAGGGGTATAGGCTAATCGATGTTTGCTAATTTATCGACTATTTACTTAGCTTCGTATGTTTTAGTAATATTTGCACTGGTTTTAATATTTAAAAAATATACCGGTAAGTCGAGTATGACATGGTTGGGAATACTAATCGTAGGTATATTTGCAGGGATAGGTCCACTAATTGCTATCGCGTATCTTCTGGCAGCTTTACGTAATAGAAATGGCAAGCTGGAAGACTCTAGGCCAAAAGTAATATATAAACCGGATGGCAACTATACTGTTTATAGTGATAGTGAGGATACAACCTCGACAACTTCCAAAAAAGTTACTAGACTCGTTGGTGGAATACTTGCAGGAATCGCAATCACAGCTGGACTTTTTGTGGTTGGAATAATTATTTTAGTAATTACATTTAGTTCACAATCGAGTGGCTCTAAAAACATGTAATGATTAGTGCTACGGTCTCCAGTAAATTCTCACAAGTTAGCATTAACTATTGGCTATTGATTTTTTACAGGATGCTAAGAATTAGAACTGTGTTGATGATGATTACATTTTCCGCTATTGGTTATGTAATTATTCACCCTTCAAATGTCATTTCAGTAAAATTCGTACTTACGCAAGTCATGTTAGGTGCAATGTACACTAGTGCAACATGTTTTAATGATGCAGCTGATGAAGAGGTGGATAAGATTAACTTGCCTGGTGACTTATCAAGGCCCCTAGTAACAACAAATACAACGGCAAGGCAATTACAGATCGTTGGAATAGTCGCGTTTAGTATTTCTGTTATTGCTGCAATATTAGTTAATCCATACTATATTCTATTTGCTTTATTCGGAGGAATTAACAATATTATGTATTCCGTTTCACCATTTAAAATATCTCACAGAGGTATATATGCTCCACTTTGTCTTAGTATAGGGTACGTAGCTATACCTTATCTATCTGGTTTCTTTATCTTAAACAGACATATGACTTCGTTAAGTTGGTTAGTATTAATTGCACTATATAGTAGTTTTATAGGTCGAATTATACTCAAAGATTTTCGTGATTTTAAGGGTGATAAAAAATTCAATAAATTAAATTTCTTGGTACGACACGGTGCTATACCTACTTGTCTTGTTGCTGGTATAGCTTGGATAATAGGTGATATTTTTATTATTAAAGGCCTAGCAAGTGAGAGCATTGTTTTTGTATTATTATCTCAACCTTTAATATTATTCATTCTCTATCAATTATATAAGTTATCTGATGATAAAAAATATAAATCACAGCTAATAAGAGTTAGTGTAATTGGAAGAATAGGTAATGCTATTGTCTTGTCATTACTTACATGTCTTTCGCTACAATCGGGAAAATTTAATACAATTACAATTAATGCTATGACGATCGCTGTAGGGGTATTTATATCATTCACTTCATTGACATTAATTCAAACAAATACTGCTAAAATAGATTGAGCATAATTAATAAACATGTCTAACAATAACTCCCTACCAATACTTGTCATTATCGGCCCATCTGGTTCTGGAAAGTCCACAATAATAAAGAAATTATTTGACGATAATATCATAATTATTAACCCTACATGGACTACTCGTCCACCAAGAATTGGTGAGGCTGAGTTTGGGATTGAACATTATTTTGCAAGTAAAAAAGAATTCAAAGAAAAACAGGCTGATAATTTCTTTTTAGAAACTGTAGAAATGTTCAATTTACCATTTATATACGGGCTGCCACAATTGAAGGAAAGCACAAATAATAAAGTATCACTAGTTATGCTTAGAGCATCCCTTCTACCACTTTTTCAGAAGTATTATTCGAACTACTTTATTTATCAAATTGAGGATAGTTTAGTAAATGTAAAAAAGAGATTGGCTGAGAGACAAGAAAAAGGTGAAAATATGGGATCCCGGTTAGCAGATTTTGAAAAAGAGGTAGAATTAGGCAGAAAAGTTGCCAACAGAGTCTTTGTTAATACTAAGTTAAGTAAGTTATACGAAGAAATCCAGCAAGCTATAAAAGAAGATTATAAATTATGATAAAAGTATTACTTGTTACTACTTTTTTCCTTGTTTTATTTGTTGTCGTTGAAGTAATAACCCGAAAAGCTAAATTAAACAAAGAGCTATCAAGAAAAATTGTTCATGTTATTTCAGGTGTAGCAGTTGCCCTACTACCTTTGTATCTGAGTTTTTATCAGATTTCAGTAGTTGGTTTATTGTTTATACCTGTGCTCTTACTATCAAAGAAAAAAAACATATTCAGCTCAATACATCATGTCAAGAGACAGACAAATGGAGAAGTATACTTTCCTATAGCTATTGTTCTTACGGCAATTCTTTTTCAACAAAGATATTTGTTTACGTATGGTATTTTAATAATGGCTCTTGGTGATGGGTTTGCAAGTATTATTGGTCAAAAGTTTGGTAAGAAAACCTATAGTCTATTTGGTTCAAAAAAATCTTATATTGGTAGTTTGACATTTTTAATTATCAGCTTCTCGATAGGGATAATAGTATTAAACCATCAAACTTATATATCTGGAATTGAAGTCGTAATAATAAGTTTGGTGTGTTCATTAATCCTAACCTTTGTCGAGGGATGTCTATCTTATGGTCTAGATAACTTAGTTATTGCACCACTTGCAGCTTTATTAATCGAAATATCGACTAAGTTGATTAAATAAGATGTCTTTTATAATTTGTAGTTTATCTCTGTTACAATACGCGTAATGTCAAATAGTTTAGAAATTGGTATTATTGGTCTGCCAAATGTTGGTAAGTCAACATTATTTAATGCACTTACTAGTAATAACGTACTCGCAGCAAACTACCCTTTTGCGACTATTGAACCTAATGTAGGTATTATTCCAGTTCCAGATAATCGACTAGAAAAACTTGAAGAGCTATATAGTGCGGATAAAGTTATTCCAGCCACAATTAAATTCGTTGATATCGCCGGACTTGTAAAAGGCGCTAGTTCAGGTGAAGGCATGGGTAATCAGTTTCTATCCCACATTAGAGAATGCGATGCTATATGCCAGGTTGTTAGAGACTTTAGCAGTAAAGATGTAGTTCACGTTAGTGACGAGGTTGATCCAAAGAATGATATCGAAGTTATAAATACGGAGTTAGTGTTAGCAGATCTTCAAACAATAAATAAAAGACTTGGAAATGTTGAAAAATTACTTAAATCTGACCCCAAACTACTACCAGTAGTTAATGACATTAAGAAAGCTAAGGAATATCTAGATGATAACCGTCCACTGTTTGATGTCAAAGATTTTGATTTAACCAATCTATCGGATCTTCAACTGTTAACAGCAAAACCAGTAATTTATATTTTCAATATTGATGAGTCAGTTTTAAATGACGAAGAAAAACAAGCTGAATTAAAAAAGATAACAAAAGGTGCACCTACAGTATTCATTAATGCTCAACTTGAGCATGAGTTAAATAGTCTAGACAGTGGTGATGCTCAGGAACTGCTTGAATCCTATGGCCAGAAGGAATCAGGACTTAATAAATTAATTAAGACTGCTTATAAAATTCTTGGTTTACAAAGCTATTTAACAGCTGGTCCTAAAGAAGTGCGAGCATGGACCATAAAAGTTGGCTCAACCGCTCCAGAAGCAGCTGGAGTTATTCACACAGACTTTCAAAAAGGTTTTATTGCTGCAGATATTGTGTCATTTAATGATCTTTTGGAGTCAGGTTCGCTCGCTAAAGCTAGGTCGGTCGGAAAAGTTAGAACAGAAGGTAAAACTTACGTTATGCAGACCGATGATGTGGTTGAGTTCAAATTTAACGTTTAGCTACATTTTCTTTTTTTATCTGATAAAATCTTTCTTTATTTCCTTTTGTACCTTTTACTTGTGAATCCGATTGATTAACTAGTAGAAAATGGTTTTGTTTTAACCAATTTTCAAAATCTACAAGTAGTTGTCGACGTATTTTATCGTTTTTGATTACACCCTTATGTTTGGACCCAGAACCAGCTTCAAATTGCGGTTTAAACATAGCAACTATCTCCGTAAACTCACCTGAAAGTTTATAGACTGTTGGTAATATTTCTCTGAGACTTATGAATGAAACATCTATAACAACTAAGTCTACTGGGCTAGAAAGTTGTTCAATGTTTCTAATATCAGTTTGTTCATGAAGCTCAATACGTTTATCACCGCGTAATGAGTGGTGTAATTGTTCAGTACCTACGTCAACGGCTATAACTTTGGTTGCGCCATGTTTTAGCGAATAATCTGTAAAACCACCAGTTGATGAGCCTACATCTAACACAACTTTATCTTTAAAATTAAGCCTTAAACTACTAGCGACAGATGCTAGTTTTAGGCCTGCTCTTGATACATATTGCTCTTCAGAATTAATTATAAGATTGTTACTTTTATCAACCATATGAGACGGCTGTTTAACAATTTTATTATCAACGCTGACTAGCCCTAGTTTAATATATGACTCCGCCTGACTTCTTGTAGTGGTTAATTTTCGCTCAACGAGCTCACGATCAAGCCTCTGCTTCATCACTATTCTCTATTTTTCTCGTTCTATGTATGTACCGGTTCGAGTATCAACCCGAATCGTGTCACCCTGTTTTATGAAAGCAGGTACTTTAACTACGATTTCTGTCTCAAGAGTCGCATCTTTCATAATGTTAGTGGTCGTATCACCCTTAACTACATCTTCAGTATATGTAACTTTAAGCGGGACATTTTTGGGAAGTTCAACATCTATAGGTTGGTCGTTAAATAATTGAACTTGAACAGCATCACCTTCTTTAAGATAACCTTTTTGATCGCCAAGTTCGTCGTTTGGAATTGAAAACTGATTATAGTTAGCGCTATCCATAAAGAATAATGCCTGTCCGTCATCATAAAGATATTGAGCATTTATCTTAACTACATCAGCAGTATCAAGTCTTTCGTTACCTTTAAAGGTCTTTTCGAGTACTTTACCATCGAGTAAGCTCTTAATTCGGACATTAACTATAGATCCACCACGACCCATAACTTTTTGACCATACTCGACAACCTTATACGGAACTCCATCCAACTGAAAAACTGTACCTTTTTTAAGATCGGTTATAGATAGTGCCATAATTTATTCCTAGTTTGATACGAACGGTAGTAATGCAATATGTCGTGAACGTTTAATCGCAATCGCTAATCTTCTCTGCTCGTGTTCACGAAGACCAGTTTTTTTACGACTTTCAATTTGACCAAACTGATTCATATAACGCTGCAAGGTTTTAAAATCCTTGTAGTCAAAATATGCTACGTCTGTCTTGTATTTAAATATCTTTGCCATAACTTAATTATCCTTTCTTAAAACGGTATATCATCTAAATTAATAGGTTCATCACCAATATCTTCTATAACTACGTCATCTTTCTTAGATGCTGCTTTGCTAGGTTTTGGTGCAGTAGCTGGTTTTCGATCTTCAGAACTTCCTTCAGCACCTGCATCTGCAGTGCCTCGACTATCTAGGAATGTTACGTCGTTAGCTAGAACTTCAACTTTGTTTCGCTTCTGACCATCTTGTTCCCAACTTCGACTCTGTAATCGGCCTTGTACGAGACAGCGGCGACCCTTTGACATGTACTGAGATACTCGCTCTGCAAGCGGTCCCCATGAAACAATATCTACGTAATCTGTTGCTTCTTGCCATTCACCACTCTGGTCTTTATAGCTTCGGTTTAGGGCCAAGCTAAAACTACATACGTTTTGTCCATTAGGTGTTTGTCTTAACTCTGGGTCTCTTGTCAGATTCCCCATCAAAGTTACTTGATTTAAACTTCTCGCCATAATATTTACCTATCCTCTCGCTATTCCTATTGTACTATGCCTCGTCTTCATCAGAAGATTCTTCATCTTCGTCATCAGTTCGATTCTTAGCTTTCTTGATCTTTTCTGCTTCAGCCTTAGCAATTTTCTTAAGATCTGGCTTAACTATCAAATATCGGATAATTTCATCAGTAATATTTAACGCAGTTTCGATTTTCTTTACTTCGGTTGGCTCAATATCTACTGTGTAGAATACGTAAATACCATATTCTTGTTTCTTGATTGGGTATGCAAGTTTACGCTTGCCCCAGTTATCGGTATTAGTAACTTTACTTTTTGAAGCTGCAAAAATCTTTAGTATTTGCTCTTCAGCCTTAGATAAATCAACCTCTAAACTTGGGTGATATAAAATAGCTATCTCATATTGATTCATTTATAGAGTCTCCTTTGGTTAAAGTCTATGCGCCTAAATTGCCATAAACTGAGAAAAACTTATCTGTTACTATACTATATCTATCTGTTATACGCAACTGTTTGAACTAATAGTTTACTCTTCTTCTATAGTAGATTCAGATTCTTCTAAAGCTGATTCAGGAGCTACTTCGTTTACTGAGGGCAGCGCACTAGGTGTTTCCACTACCTGAGTATCATCTCCGAAGACTTCATCCATTGAATGAACTAGTACTTCTCTTGGTCTATTACCATCCGCAAATCCTACAATTCCCTGTTCTTCCATAGTTTCTATCAGTCTAGCAGCTCTACCGTAGCCTATTCTTAGGCGTCTTTGAAGTAGACTCGTGCTGGCTTTTTTACCTTCGATGACTACACGTATTGCGTCTCGCCACATATCATCATCAACTTCACCGCCAGCATCGGCGACAATACCGCCCTTACCATTTAGCTGAACTGGCATACTTACAACATCATCGTTGTACTGCGGAGGTCTCTGCATTCGTAGAAAATCGTTAACTTTAGCGTTCTCTTCATCAGAAATAAAAGCACCCTGGACACGTTTAGGCTTAGGCATACTAGAAGTAAGTAGCAACATATCGCCCTGACCTAACAGTTTCTCTGCACCCATTTGGTCAATAATTGTACGTGAGTCAATCTGGCTAGCTGTAGTGAACGCAATTCTTGCAGGAACGTTAGCTTTAATAAGTCCTGTTATAACGTCTACACTAGGTCTCTGAGTGGCTAAAACAAGGTGAATACCTGATGCTCGAGCTTTCTGAGCAAGTCGGACGATCAATGCCTCTACATCTCTTGCGGCCATCATCATAAGATCAGCTAACTCATCTATGACAATAACAATGTATGGCATTGGAGCATCTTTTTTAAGATTATTGTATTCAGCAATATTACGTCTTCCAACGTCAGCCATAGTCTTAAGTCGACGATCCATCTCTGCAACAGCCCATTTAAGTGCACTAATACATTTTTCTGGTTCATGAATAACTGGAGTTAGTAGGTGAGGTATATCGTTATATGGTGTTAATTCAACTTGTTTAGGGTCAACTAGTATAAGTTTAAGATCTGATGGTGAGTTGTGATAAAGCATACTAGTTAGTACGGTATTTATCATAATTGACTTACCTGAACCGGTCTGACCAGCGATTAGAAGATGAGGCATAGCTGCTAAATCACCAACTACAGGTTGACCAGCTATATCTTTACCTATAACAAAACCAAGTGGACTAGTTAAAAGACCACTCCATTCTTGAGTTTGCATTAAGCTGCTGATTCGAACCATGGCTGATTTAACATTAGGTACTTCTACACCAACTAGCCTTTTACCAGGTATAGGCGCTTCCATTCTGATTGATTGAGCTGCAAGATCTAGGGCTAAGTTATTCTCTAGTGCTGTAATTTTGGTTAGTTTAACTCCAGCGGGCGGTTTCAGAGTGTATTGAGTAACTCTTGGACCAATGTTTGCACCTTCCATCTCGACCGGAATATTAAAGTTCGTAAATGTTTCCTTTATTGCTTCTGCATTTTTATTAATATCACCAGCGTCAGCTTTTTCTACTTTTTGACTTAGTAGATCAATTGACGGAAACTTCCAGTCTGGATCGCCATTTGTCGTCAAAGCTTCCTGTGGACTAGTAACCATCTTTTGGGCACTATTTTTAAAAGTAGATAATCGTGCTGCACCGGTGTGTTCTACGGGAACTCCTTCATTTAATTTGAAGCTGCTATCTGGCGCTTTGGCTTTTAGATCAGCTAGATCAGTGTCATCTTTGGATTTGTTCTTAAATATTTTTGAAATTCCAAGTATCGATTTTAGTGGAATACCAAAAGCAAAAAAGAACATTAGTATAGCTAGTACAAAAAACAGGATACTACCAGGAACTTTATTTAATATCTGAAATGATGCATTACCTAGTCCACTTCCAACAATCCCACCGTGACCATTAATATATGTATTAGAAGATAAAGATTTTGAAGCAAAAGTTACAAAAAACCAGGCTGCGCTAAAAACTAGAAATGCTGTCATTCCAACTAACCGTCCTAACGGCACTTTCCTGTCTTCCTCTTTAAACTTAACGATTCCGAAAGTTATCAAAGCCACTGGCGCTAACCAAGCTGCCCAGCCAAATGACCAATAAACGCCATGGAACAATGTTTTAGGTAGTGGTCCACCGCTGCCGAACCCACCTAAAACAAGAAATAGCGCAGCTACCATCATAATAACGGCGGCTGCGAGAGGCCAGAAACTTGAAGGTTCTACAACTTCGTTAGTCTTTAGTTTCTTGATTGGCTTCTTTTTAACTAATGCTTTCTTTTTCTTTTTGGCCATGTCCTTGAATTATACCCCGGGCTATCTTATTATTCGATATTTTTACTTTTTTAATTTTGCTCTCAATATCAATACTATAGCAAATAATGGGTATTTTTGCAAGGTGCTAACGGTTTAAAACTAGTCTGTTCTGGCGTCTTGAGACAAAAGTCTTGAGCGCATCTCTTCGAATCGTTTTCTTTGCTCGTTCGCAATATCATCTTGAGACTTTGGTTGACCGTCGCCGTGTACTGTTTTGAAATCATTCTTGCCACCGCCTACAATATTAACAACTGGTATAACAATTGGGCTACGCTGAGTTTGCTCATATAGGAAATGAGTAACATGCTCTTTTATCTCTTGCTTAAACCTGTCGATCTCGACTCGTTTGAATCTTTGGTTAACTGCTCTACGTAGTTCATTTCTAAACTCTTTCATGAGCTCTTCATTGTCTCGCATATAGATAAAGCCACGACTAATAATGTCTGGGCTCGTGAGTAACTGACCAGTCTTTTTATCAATAGTTAGGATTACAGCTACTAATCCTTCTTCAGCTAGAAGTAATCTATCCTTAATAACTATGCTGGAAACTAATGCACCGGTTTGATCTACAAGCACAGTTCCATGAGGAACTTCACCAATACTTTCCATCGTATCTGGTGTAAAGGCTAACACTTCCCCGTTAGCTGCGTTAATACAGTTCTTTCTGGGAATGCCCTCTTCAATCGCTTTTTCGATGTGATAGTGTTTTGCTCTATAGGCCCCGTAAATTGGCACAAAGAATTTTGGTTTAGTCATGTTGATCATCTCTGCATATTCATCCAAACTAGCATGACCAGAAACGTGCAATGGCCCGATTCCATCCAGATCGTGAGTATTAGCACGAAAAACATGAACGGATTTTTTAATAAGATCATCAACCATTTCACCAATTAACTTATCATTTCCACTCTCTGGAATCGGAGTAGCACTAAGTACTACAGTGTCACCTTCTTTTAGCTTAATGTCGCGGTGTTCGCCATTAGCCATACGTCTTAAGGCTGAGTTAGGCTCGCCTTGAGCTCCAGTACAAATTACGACTATCTCTTCGTCTCTAAGTTTTGACACAGCAGACATAGGTATGACCTGACCTTTAGGTATCTTCATGAAGCCAAGTCGTACAGCAAGCTCTAACGTGCTCATCATACTTCTTCCATCAAATGCAACTTTACGCCCATTTAATACTGCTGCATTCACAATCATCTGAATACGATTCATATTTGATGAGAACAAAGCAATAAATATTCGTCCTGAGGACTTATTGAATATATCAACGAAAGTAGGCTCTATAGTACTTTCACTTGGAGTTCGACCTAGTCGTTCAGCAGTCGTGCTGTCACTCATAAGGACTAAAACGCCTTCATCACCAAGCTGCTTTAGTCGTTCTATGTCAGTTCTTTCATGATCAAGAGGATTTGGGTCAAGCCTAAAGTCGCCGGTATTAATTATTTTTCCCACTGGAGTATCAAGAATTATACAGGTACTACCTGGTATCGCGTGAGTAATACGAACTAGCTCAACAAAGAAGCTACCAATTTTCAATTTCTCATGATTATCTTCATTCATTATTACGGTTTGTAAACTGAAACCGGGTGGCAAACCGCCTCCGAAGTTTTCAAAAATCTTCTCGATCATTCCGATAGTAAATCTAGATCCATAAACTGGAGCTGGATATTTTGGCAATATATGAGGTAATCCGCCAATGTGATCTAGATGGCCGTGGCTAATTATGTAAGCTTTAATTTTATGCTTAATGGTTTCTAGATAACTAACGTCACAAATTGCGTAGTTAATACCAGGGAGATCGACTCCTAATTCATTACCACAGTCTAGAATGACTGCTTCGTTTAGGTATTCAACTAGAATCATATTCTTTGAACCACCGCCGTCCATACCACCTAGTGCTATGATTTTCAGTCTTGGTGAGTCATCAATCTGATTAGCTCGTTTCTTTTCGTTATTATTAGTTTTTTGATCAGCAATGTCATAGGAATCTATAACTCGCTGGGCTTCGCCGTGATTACGTTGTTGAGCTCGCATTGCTGCGCCTCGACTTACGTTTCGTCCATTTGTTAATGGACTCGGCCGGTTGCCGTTACCGTTAGGTTTTTTTGGTTTATCATTCATTTTAATATTTTCCTTTCTTTAAGTTTGTGAAATATTTTGAATCTTATTTAAAATTGTTGGGATCCTGGCAAAGTCGTCAATTAAGGTTTGCCTTAGTCCCCCGTTATATAGAGCTGCTGCTGGGTGGAATAAAGGGAGATACGTTCTACCTTTATATCGCTTTGGTTGCCCATGCACCTCAGATATCTTTAGCTGAGGTAAGAAACAGCTTAAGCTGTGCTTACCGAGCGTAATAACCAGTTTTGGTTGGATAATTGTTAGCTGTTCATCGAGAAATGGCATAAATGCTGTCTTCTCTTCTGGTAATGGATCTCGGTTGTTTGGTGGTCTAAATTTTACTATGTTAGTTATATAGACATCTTCCCTCGAAATATTAATTATTTCGAGCATTTGATTTAAGAATTTCCCGGCTGCACCAACAAATGGGATACCTTGTATATCTTCATTCTTACCCGGTGCCTCACCTATAAATACCATATCTGTGTTCGGATTACCTTCACCGAATACAATCTGTGTAGCTTGTTCTGCCAATTCTACACAGATCTTATCGGAGATAATCTTGTTCTTCAATTTATCAAGCTGTAACTGCTTGGCTTTTTTCATCATAGTTGTAAGGATTTAGTTGAGTCTGATGCTTCGGATAAATAGTCTAATAGACATGAAAAGTATCGCGAGAGCGAAGAAGTATTCCCAGTAACTTCCAGTGTTTAGTGCACGAGATATTATTGTATAAAAAAGTATTACTCCAATAATTCCACCAACTACTAGGTTTCTAGGTCTATCATATTGATTAGCTGGATTGATTCTAGTGCTAGACTTAGTAGTTTTTGAATTTTTGGATTTAGTTGTTTGGACCCTTTTTGTGGGTTTTTTTGCTGGCATATATGCTACTCCTTTGTAACAGCTCTCATACTTAGATTAAGACGTCCACGATCATCGATAGCAACTAGTTTTACTGTAACTTTATCGCCTTCTTTGACAATGTCCGTAACTTTATTAACTCTTTCATTACTTAGTTCAGATATATGAACTAGACCCTCTTTACCTGGCAAGACTTCAACAAAAGCTCCGAAATCGAGTACGCTTACAACTTTACAGTCTTCATATATTTTGCCAACTTCTGGCTCTGCTGTAATTGTATTTATCCAAGCAATAGTCGCATCAATGCTGCTTTTATCAGGGCTAGCAATAAATACAGTACCGTCATCTTTAATGTCTATATCAGCTCCGGTATCAGCAATAATCTTGTTTATTGTTTCTCCACCCTTACCGATAATCTCTCGGATTTTATCTGGATTTACTGAGATAGAAATTACTCTAGGTGCAAAAGGACTAAGTTCTTTGCGTGGCTCAGGAAGTGTCTTAATAATGTGGTCTAGAATTTCTGCTCGGCCAACTTTGGCTTGAGCCAATGCTTCTTTCATAATCTTTGGAGTTATTCCGTGAACCTTAATGTCCATCTGTAATGCAGTAATACCCTTGCTAGTTCCGGCAACTTTAAAGTCCATGTCTCCAGCAAAGTCTTCGGTGCCTTGAATATCGCTCAAGATTACGTACTTACCTTTATCGTCAGTGATAAGGCCCATCGCAATTCCACTAACAGGTGCTTTTAATGGAACACCGGCGTCCATAAGACTTAAACAGCCCGAACAAACACTAGCCATCGAAGTTGATCCGTTACTACTCATAATTTCACTAACAGTACGAATTGTATATGGAAATTCATTTTCGTCGGGGATAACCGCAAGTAGAGCTCGTTCTGCTAGTGCTCCATGTCCGATTTCTCGTCGTCCAGGACTACCCACTCGGCGGATTTCACCAACCGTGTAACCAGGCATATTGTAGTGATGTATAAATCTTTTCTCACCGTTTTCTTCCATACTATCTACCATTTGGGCAAAGTTTAATGGAGCAAGAGTCGTAACGTTTAGTGCTTGCGTACTACCACGAGTGAATAAACTAGAACCATGAGCCCTTGGAAGTATTCCAACTTCAGAGCTTAGTTGTCGAATTTCTTTAGAATTACGTCCATCAGGTCGAATATCTTCGTCCAATATTCCTTTTCTAACATCTTGTTTTAGTGCATATTCAAATGCCTCGTAGATAGGTTCTCTTAAATAATCATCGCCCTGCACTTCTTTAAAGTGTTCAAAAGTCTCTTCTCGTAGTTCACGCATTTTATCGGTACGTTCCATCTGAGTACCACGTAATTTCTTACCTAGTTTACCGTCAAGGAATTTATCTACTTGAGTTTGAATATCTTTATCAGGTAGTAGGAGTTCAAATTCTCGCTTTGTTACTCCAACTTTTTTAACTAGTTCGTTTTGTAGGTCGATCGCACTCTGGAATGATTTGTGAGCAAGTTCTATTGCTTCAACCATTGTTGCTTCGCTTACTTCTTTGGCTCCGGCTTCAACCATCATTATGGCGTCTTTAGTTCCGGCAACGATTAGATCAAGCATACTTTCTTTTAACTCTTCAGTTGAAGGAAATGCCTTTAGCTTGTCATCTACTAAACCTACTCTTACACCAGATACTGGACCATCAAAAGGAATACCTGTAAGCATAAATGCTGCACTTATCGCTGTTATAGCAACTATATCTGGCTTAAGCTCAGGATCAAGACTAAGAACTGTTGCAATACCCTGTACTTCATTCCTATAACCTTTTGGAAATAAAGGTCGTATAGGTCGATCGATAATACGGCCAGTTAAGATTGCGTTATCTGTTGGACGACCTTCTCGCTTTATAAAACGACTACCGCTAATTTTTCCAGCAGCATATAACTTCTCTTCAAAATCTATTGAAAGTGGGAAGTAGTCCATGCCCGAAATTGGGTCATTTGCAGCCGAAGCTACCGCTAGAACTACAGTATCACCATATGTTGCAGTCACTGCAGCGCCGGCCTGAAAAGCCAGTCTACCTGTTTCTAAAGTTAATTTACGACCACAAAAGTCGGTACTAACACTTACTATTTTCTTGTTAAATGGGTTTATTGTCTGGCCCATACTTATCTATACAGCCTTTCTGATTGTTTTATCGGTAGGATACTAATCTCTGATTGGTATGGTTTACCTGGAAAAACGCTATCATTTAGATTTAGTTTAATGTGCACAAGCTTATCACTCCGGTTATATCAGGGGGATGAATATAGCCTATGCACAAAAAATGTTTACTTATTAATGTCTAAGACCAAGGGTCTTTACTACCTTCAGGTATTGCTGAGGGTCTCTTTTAGCGATGTATTGTAAAAGTCGTCTCCGTCGGCCAACTAGTTGTAGTAATCCTCGGCGAGCCATGAAATCGTGTTTATTCAATTTAACGTGTTCGGTTATTTCAGCTATGCGTTTAGTTAAATTAGCGGCCTGAACTGCACTGGATCCAGTGTCGTCCTTGCTAATTGCTAAGCTAGCACTTTCTGCTTGTTTTTTCTCGCTTTTTACCATAACTGTGGCTACATTCTAACATAAACTAATCAGTTAATCAACCATAACGCTCCATTATTTTATTCAATTATAGTGCAGTAAATGAAGGTGGTAGATTATTGTCGTTTATTGGAACGATTGGTGGTGGCACTGGAGGAGCTGACATAGACATCTGTCCGCTGTCAGGTGCTTCTGGTACTGTTGCTTGAGTTGGTGAAACTATCTTTGGTTCCATACTACTTCCAGGCGCTATCGGTGCCCCTTGTTGAGGAGCTGGCGAGTTCAAGCCTATATCAACTTCTTGTGAATTTAGTGAAGCAAGTGGTTGGTTTGCAATAGAGGCAGGACTGGCTGTTAAGGCATTATTAACAGCATCTCTAACGTCAGCTAAATTTGACGAATTAGGACTAGACATAGATGGAGGAGGTGCAGCCACTAATGGAGGTTTTTCAGCTAGTTGCTCGACAGGAGGTGGTGAGTTATTGTGGCTCATCATTGGCATAGGAGAGTTTGGTGGAATTGACCCTTCTCCTGCACCAGGTGTACCAAATCCACTTGAGTCCGCACCGGTGAAGTTATCCCCGTTCAACATTGCATCTGTTGGTGGAGGTTCCATAACTGGTTTTGGAGAACTTGCACTGTCATTGGGCTTAGGTTGTTCCTCTTGTTTTGGTGGTTCTACCTGTTTTGGTTCTTCTTTTGGTATATCCACAGGTTTTGTAGGATCAGGCTTTTGAGATGAATCTGCAGGAATCGCAACCAGGGGTGGTGGAACATAATCTGGCATTGCTGGGACTTGTGTTTCAGGTAACGTTGGAGGTGGTAAATCCAGTGGTGGTGCGGGTTTTAATTCAGGAGTAGCTTCTTCTTTTACATCAGCTTGTTTATCTACTTCTGGTTCAACAACAGGCTGTTGAGGTGGTGCTGGAGGCGGAGCTGTGGCAGCATCACCGTCCATAACCATTAAGTCTCCCTGATCATTTATTGAAACTTGAGCTACGCTTTCTTCTTCAGTTTTAACGTCAGGATCAGATCCATCAGAACTATGGTTTATCTCTAGAACTCCGTATTCATTTTTCTTTTTATCATCTTTCTCAACGCTCTTTAACTGTTGAGGTAACGTTGACTCTTTCTTTGGTGGTGGAGGTGGTGGTCCCATTGGTGCTGGTTTTGGAGGATGTGGCAATACTGGAGGTGGTGGAGGTGGTGGTGGCGGAAGTGGCGCAGGTTTTGGGGTTAGTTGTGTTGCAACTAATTGTTGGTTAGCACCGGATGCTAACAGTTTTGAACTTGCGCTCATAGTAGTTGCAGTAGTTTTTCGGTTACTGAATCTTTGTGTTTCCGAAACAATACCAGTTAGAAGAGCATTGGATATTTGGGTGTCTAATAATCCTTGTTTTGCAAGTAAGTCTGTTAAATCAACTAACATTTCACAAATACTACTACTTGTTCCGTTGGCCCAATTTATACTACCTAATGTACTAGGTGGCTGAGTATTAACAGTAGTGACTGTGGCATCGTGAAGTATTCGTCCATGAGCAATAATTGCTTGATCTAGTTCTTCACGTTTGTGAACTCCCAGACCAACAACTACGTCTACATTGAAATCTCCTTGGCTAAATACAAGATCTTTCTCCCCTATTGAAGAATGATATGGAGTGATAAATATTTTAACGAAATTGTCTTCAATTTTGTAACGAAGCTTGTCTGCTTTTGATTTATCTAACGAAATAATAAAGTCTCTTAAACTATCAGTGTTTTTCTCTACTACCTTTTCAGGTTGTAAGAACCCTACTAGAGACGGAATTGTGCCGCTGAATACAGTTGTTGCATGTTTACCTAATTTATTAAGTATTAAAGTAAGCGCGATTGCAGCAGCAAATTGATCGACATTAGGGTTATTAGTAACTGAGACCAATACATTATTGGCTTCTTTAAGTCTGTTAGCTAATTGTGTTTTTGCGTCATCCATGACTGTTTTTATTTTATGCCTTGTACGAAAATAGTACCATAATTTTCTTATGTTTGTCTAACTTATATTACTTATGTATATATCAAGTTACTATTTTTGCTCAAACTGAAATTTTTCTAAATAATCCGAGTCTTTTCTAACAGGAGGTTTACTGGGGTCAACATTTGGAATTTTGTGAAAATCCGAATGAACTAATGCTGATGCTTGTATTTCCTTAACCTCATCTACGCTTTTGCCGAATATAGTTGCTATAGCACTTAGGCTGTGGATGTCATATCCATTTAAACCAGCTCGTAATTCAAAAAACTTAATTTCTTCTGGATCGTATCGTGCTATTAATCTTTCTTTTTCTTCCAAAGTAAGATCTTTTGCGACCGGTAAATGAACTTCAGAATTAACAGGTGATGGATATGGCATACCTAAGTTAAACAATATATCTACTACTTCATCTGATGGTTCTTGAGATAAGTCTTTTTCGTACATTTAAAACTATAATAGAATATTTAGTTGATTTTGTAAATACTTAACTTGAGGTGGTTAAGCTTATTTCACCTAAATCGATAATTGTTTGAACTAGTACTTTATGGTGTTCAGACATTGGAATTAGAAGCTCCCTTGTTAGCGAAAACCATTCTGCTTCAATTACATCATCCTTGCCATCAGGTATTTGGTTTGGATTAAAACTATCTGGATAAATGAAAACACCGTTTGTAGTTATCCATGCGTTATCTGTTGTTCTCTTACTTCTAGTTATTATTCTGCCAATAAACTTAGGCACTGACGCATCAACGTTTACGGTAGTTTCTTCTGCGGTTTCTCTGATAGCGGCCGCTATCACATCTTCACCTGGATTAACGAAACCACCTGGTAAACCCGGCTTAGTTTCACCGGGTTTTCTTATAATTAGAAGTTCATCACCATTACTAGTATGTCTAGCCACAACAGCATCGGCAGTTATGCCTTCACCCCAGTTATATAAATGTCCTCTACCACCAATCCCGGTTCTTCCCTGGGGATTAAGTGGCCTTCCTTTTTCATCTATTTCGAATCCTTCAAAAGATCTTTCAATCTCAGAAATGTTTTCAGACTCTGCTACGCCGGTCCTCATTGCTTCTATTAAATTTTCAGTTACACAATAAGGTCTGTTGATATAAGCCGGCACTGAAACTGACCAATCAGTCTGATTGTCTTCGACTTCAAAACGATCCGGGAACTCAGCCGGTATAGGCAATCTAGTTAAATTTGGTGATCGTTCATTATATATTTCTAGAGCAGTTCTCATAAAAATATACTATATGCATTTATATATGTAGACAAAAGCGGAATGCCACTCATACAAATTTAAAACACTTTCTGTTGCCAAATATGAATTCGGTCTACCTACGTATTTGACGGATTGATAACCGACAGGTTATATATTTTAAGAAAATTGTCTTCTAAATCTACTATTGACTTTACAAGTAGATGATTTTTAAGTTATAGTTAACTATCGAAATTTATAAAGGAATATATAGATGCCAATCATCAAATCAGCTAAAAAACGAGTAAGAGTTGCTAAGAAAGCAACTGCGGAGAATTTGCGTACAAAACGAGTCTTACGTGCTGCCCAAAAGGATGTACGAATAGCATCTACTGGAACAAACAAGAAAACTCTAATTGAAGCTCACCGAAAAAATCAAAGTGCTCTCGACGTTGCTGGTAAAAAAGGTTTAATGCACAAGCACAAAGTTGCTCGTAAACAGAGACAATTGTCCGCTCAAGTTAAAGCCGCATCCATCAAACAAACTCCTACTACACCTAAAAAAGCTACAATTGCTAAAAAAGCACCAGTAAAAAAATAGTGGCTTAGTTTCCTACTGTGAGAAGTAATTGAAGCAGTGCATCATCAGCATCAACTGTTTGATTTTTTAATTTAATGTCTAGTTCTAACAAATTACTTGTTAGATCTTTTATTTCGTTCATACTCATTTTATTCGCAATTATCATACTTTTGCCTATAACATATGGGCTCGTCTTGGTTTTGCTGGCAATTTCTGCAGATGAAGCATTTCCCGCGGCTTTTATCATAGCTAAAATATGAATCTGCCACGTCAACATAGCGATAACCTGCTGTGGTGCTACCTTCTGACGTTTTTGTTCTTCGTATATATTTAGAATTTCTTGATTTTTACCACTGAACGCCGCATCAAGTAATTGAAAAATCGTAGTTTGCGGGATTGGTTCTATTAGACTATCGATTGACACTCTGTTTATTTTTGGATTGTAGCTGATTAATTTATCTATTTCGTTAGATATTCGTAGTTGATTGTTCCCTGCTACTTCAATTAAATGTCTACTGTCTGAGCTATTTATATTGCCACCATTTTCTTTTACTTTTTGCTCAATCCACCTCGAAAGTTGTCCAGGATCTAATTCATCATACATTTTGAAATCACTTATTTTCTTCAGGGTTTTATAGTAACTAAGTCTTTTGTCTATATTTGGTTCAACTATAATTAGGTCGTTATTCTCGGGAATATTTTCAACTATTTGTGTAATCGAATCAATAAATTGTTTGTTGCTAGAACCCCTTCTTAGAATTATTAGTTTGTTTGGAAACAAAAAAGATATACCCGAAATACTATCTGTTATTTCTTGTAAATCTGCCTCAGCTCCATCAATTTGTTCAACTGCCATGTCGCCGTGCTTTGCCACAAATTCCTTAAGAATTTTTTTTAGTTCAAACTCAATCATGAATTCATTTGAACCAGCTAACGTAACAATCATTTAATTAACCTTTGTTCTTTTGGACAAATATGTGTACCCCGCCCTGCTATTCTAAGTTTAATTATAACGGTACTGCAGCGAGGACAATCTAATCCTTCTCGTCGGAATACTTTTGCAAACTTTAAGTAACTTCCCTTTTTGCCCTCAGCATCAACATAGTTTTTATCAGTAGAACCACCCTTTTCAATACTTAGATTTAACACGTCTATTATAGATTCATGTAGTAATTTAACTTTTGGGAGTGACACATTTCTTACTCTAGTTGATGGGTGTATTTTTGCACCCCATAAACTCTCATCAGCATATATATTACCTATACCAGCAACTACAGTTTGATCCAGTAAGGCAGCTTTGATTAGACTATTAGGACGTTTAGATAGTTGATCTTGAAACACCTTCCATGTAAAAGATTTTTCAAGTGGTTCAGGACCAATTTTTTTAAAGAAATCTATATTTGGCACTTCAATGGTCGGTATTAATTTTATCCAACCAAATTTCCTTTGATCGTTAAAAAACAAAACGCTTTTATCTTTGAAAGTTATAATTACTCGCGTAGATTTATCTGGAAGTTTTCCAACTAAACTATCATTTGGGTGCCCTGCCCCAAATCTTTTTTCACCGTCCTTATAAACTAGTTGTCCAGTCATCTTTAAATGAATTACTAAGCTATAGTCTGAATCCAAATTTATAATTATTACTTTACCCCGGCGTCTTATTGAAAGTATTTTAGAATTTATTAGGAAGCTGTCTATAGATGCCTGATCGTTAGGAAAACCTTTTGGCCAATCGAAACTAACGCTAATAACTACTTTATTAATTAAATAGCGTATTAGTCCATTTTTAACTGTCTCGACTTCTGGTAACTCCGGCATAGTAGCATTTATTGTATCAGCTATAATAAAGATCTATGGATAATATATCGGACTTGTTGTCTCGTAAAAATTTATCAGAACCACCAGAAATTAAAATCATTAAAGATTATATTTTTAAAAAGTTCAATGAAAAAGCTACGGTTAAAATCGAAGTGAATAAAATTGTTATTTATGTAAGTAATTCAGCACTCTCAAATAGTATTAGAATGAATATTCCAGAGATTCAAAAAATATGTGAAAGTGACAAAAGAGTCGTAATTTACCTTGGTTAGTAAGTAGTAGAAGTTAAACTATTGTTAATTGATTTATTTAGAAAATTACTGTAATTAGGAACTTGTAAATTAAAAAGTTGTCGAATTAAAGAGCCGTTACCATTGAAAGTACCATCACTTAATCTACATGATGTTGACCATAAATTAGATGTAGTCTTACTGCCATTATTTAGCTGATACTGGTAAGTATTACCGAGTGGGCATATACCAAACATATTAGACTGAGTAGTTAAACGTGAATTCGTGAAACCTGCAAGTTGCACAGCTCCTAGAAAATCACCATATGCAGTAGAGTTATTAGCAAATGATTCTGACTTAGCAATTGTCTGATTATATCCATTTAAAATGTAGATACTTACCTGGGACTGAGTTACGGTAATTTTAATAGCTTGTCGACGACTGTCTGCAACTAATTGCCCAGTAGTTATTTGGGTAAGAGTACTAGTTGGTGTGTTGTATGTACTCAAGCTAATTGGTTTTGTTACAACCTTAGGAGCTCCGTGACTAGCAATAATAACAATTACTACTACGATAAAGATAACAACACCTAAAATGCTCAGGAAAAATCTCATATTCGCAATATAATATCATATTTAACTACTATTTGCAAAGTTAATTCTAGAGATCACTCCAATTTTTACCAGTGTTAGTATCGACTGTTAGCTTAATTGGTAGTGAGTACGCTGCTTCCATAGTTTCTCTAATTATTTTTTCGACACTTTTAGCCTTTGTCTCTGGGCATTCAACTAGGATTGAATCGTGTATTTGAAGTAATACATTACAGCCGCTATCTTTTAATTTTTTATCTACATTTATCATAGCCAGCTTCATCAAATCAGCGGCTGTTCCCTGTATGGGCATATTAATTGCAGCCCGTTCTGCAGCTTGTCTAAGTATAAAGTTAGGAGAATTTATATCTGGCATGGGTCGACGACGACCAAATAAATTTTCTACATAGCCATCTTTTGCGGCTTTTTTCTTAACGTTATTCATATAGTCTATTAATGGCTTTCTAAGTTCATAATATTTATCGATAAAAGATTTGGCGGCTACAACGGTCATTCCAGTTGCAACACTCAGACCATGTGGGCTCATTCCATATAAAATGCCAAAGTTAATTGCTTTAGCGGTTCGACGCATTTGTTTGGTTACATCTTCGGGATTACGTCCGTGTATCTGAGCTGCTGTTAATGTATGAATGTCTGCATCATTATTGAACTGTTCAATTTGCTCTTTATCATCAGATAGATAAGCTGCTAATCGAAGTTCAAACTGAGAATAATCTGCACTAATTAATACATTGTGAGGACCAGCAACGAACGCTGCTCTAATTTCTCTACCTAAATCAGTTTTTACGGGAATATTTTGTAAATTAGGGTCCGTTGAACTTAGTCGTCCAGTTTGAGCAATAGTCAAATTAAAAGTTGTGTGAAGTCTCGAATTATCATCTACAAGTAGTGGGAGCGCATCAACATATGTACTTTTAAGTTTTGTAAGTTCTCTGTATTCACTAATTAGGTCAATTATCGGGTGAGATCCACGAAGCTTATCTAGTTCACGAAAAGCAGTTGAATAACCTGTTTTTCCTTTTTTAATTCCAGTTGTTGGTAAATTAAGATCTTCGAATAAAATATCGGCTAGTTGTGATGGCGAACTAATGTTAAATTCCTTATTTGCATAGCCATAAATATTTTGCTCGATGTCACTAATTTGATCACTCAACTTATCGGACATTATATTTAATTGTTTCGTGTTTAGTTCTATGCCAATATGTTCCATTTTTGCGAGGATTGGAATTATCTCAAATTCAATATCTTGAGCAAGTGAATACATTTTCGGAAATTTCTTAAATTCCTTTAGCTGTAATTCCCATAGGCTTCGTATTACCGCAATAATCTCCGGAGCTTTAGCAATAAATTCTTCATCATCAAGATTTTCTAATGATGATCCCTCATAATCTATATCATTCTCGGCAAGATCTGTTAGAGTTAATCCCCGTCGAAGCGGACTTAGAAGAAATGAACCAATCAGAACGTCGTGACCAACATTGAGTAAATCAACGCCAAGGTTATAGCCCAGTTCAATTGACGACTTAATATCATAACCAATCTTAGATACTTCATGACTGGAAAGTATTGGGCCAAGTTTTGTCTCAATATTTGCTTTCTTTATATTATCTAGCTTTAACGTATAAACCTTTTCAGGAGAAGGACTCAAAATTAGGAGCTTTGGGCCTACTCCGTGTTTACCGCTGGAACGACCATGAACAATAAGGTTCTTCACATTCTTAAGTTCCAGTTTTAAAAATTTTTCATCTGAATCAATAACTAAGTTTTTTGCTACATTCAGCTGTGCGTTATTAGTTGGTACATATTCATCTTCAATTTTAAATACCTCAGGTAGCCTTGTAATTAAAGTTCTAAATTCTAGTTCTTTTAATATTCTCTGTATCTCTTTAGGGTCTGATTTACTTCCGTCTACTTCTTTTAAATCTAATTTAATTGGAGCATCCAACCATATTTCAGCCAATTTTTTACTCATATATGCTGAGTCTTTTCCCGATACAAGTTTTATTTTTGTACTTTCTTTTATTAAATCTAGGTTTGCATAAATATCATCAATATCCTTATATACCTTGAGTAAATCTAGTGCTGTTTTGTCACCAACACCTGGCACTCCCGGGATATTATCAGAAGAATCGCCTGCTAGTGCTTTGTAGTCCAAGAATTTGCTAGATGGTATACCATATTTTGCTTCAAAACTTTCTAGCGAAAACTCTTCTATATTGCTTAGACCTTTTTTGAGTAAATATGCGTGTGTATGTGAATTTACAAGTTGAAGAACATCCATGTCACTTGTTACTAGTAAGGTTTCTATATTCTTCTCTTTTGCCTGATGAGCCAAAGTACCTAAAATATCATCTGCTTCATAATCGTCGAGCTCATAAAGTGGCCAACCGAAAGCATCTAAAAGTTTATGCAAAATCGGAATCTGATCATAAAAATCAGCTGGAGCTGGTTTGCGACCAGCTTTATATTCTGGATATATTGCTAAACGCTTTCGAATATTAGTTTTTGGTTTGTCCCATGCAATACATACATAGTCTGGTTTAAGTCTTTTTAGAACTTCTAGAGCCATAACCGCAAAACCATAAATACCCCCTGTTGGGGTGCCCTCTTTAGTCATAAGACTAGGCATTGCATAATAGCCACGATAAAAAACACTCTTACCGTCAATTATTACGAATCTCTTACGTTTCTCTGGCATGTCCTAATAGTATATCTTGAGAGACAAGATTAATAATGCTAAAACTTAATCTCTTTAATAAGATTTTGGGCAATATTTTTAAACTCATTTAGATTATCTGAGTTATTCTCTAGAATCATATTTGCGTGATTTTTAACATATGACACGTTCATTTGTATGTCTTCTGGTAAATCAGGTCTTGGTACCCATTGTTCGTCTTCCTGGCGCTTAAATTCTGCCAAACTTACTACAGCTTCGCCCTTGCGAAGGTTATGATTTGCTCTGTTATGTCTTACTTCATCAGTTGATTCAACCCAAATTAAATGACCATTATGTTCGATAATAAAATCGACTTCAATTGGAGCTCTTATACTCCAAACCAGTAATCCTTTGTAGTTATTATTTTTACTTGCCTTCGTAAATAAATCTAAGGCTTCTTTTAATGCAAAGTCTGGTCCTTTAGTTTGTCTAAGCCAATTAGATGTTTCAGTATTATTTGCCAGAGAAATAGGATCAGGTTTACCGGCGTGTCTAGTTCTAGATATATTACGCACGATGTCTCCTAGCGACACTCCGAAGTAGCCAGAACCAATAAATAGTTCAGCTAACATATCCTTACCTGATCTTGGTAGACCACCAATTCCTATAATGTTTAAATCTGAAATGTCCTCAGCCATTATTTCAAATAATCGTGTAGTTTCTTAGCGTCTTTATGTTTACGAAGTTTCGCAAGTGCTTTAGCTTCAATTTGTCTGATTCTCTCTCTAGTCACACTGAATTCTTGGCCAACTTCTTCAAGTGTATAGTTTTTACCATCCTCAAGACCAAAACGTAGTCTAATAATTTTTTGCTCACGCTCTGTAAGTCCACCTAACATGTCTTTAACATGCTCTTTTAATAGCTGGCTAGTTGCTGATTCTTCAGGACTAACAGTATCTTCGTCTTCAATAAAATCACCAAGCACTGAGTCCTCTTCATCCTCGTGAACACTAGCATCTAGACTGGAAATATCTTGTTTGATTTTCATTATGTGTTCAACTTTATCTACTTCGATTTCCATTGCTTTGGCGATCTCTTCGTTTGTCGGTTCTCGGTTTAATTCCTGAGTAAGCCTTCTTTGTGTTCGAAGTAATTTGTTAATGGTCTCAACCATATGAACTGGAATACGAATAGTTCTAGCTTGGTCGGCAATTGCTCGAGTAATAGCCTGTCTGATCCACCACGTTGCGTAAGTACTAAATTTGAATCCTTTATCTGGATCGAATTTTTCTACTGCTCGAAGTAAACCAGTGTTTCCTTCTTGAATAAGATCAAGTAAATCTAGTCCACGGCCAACATAACGCTTTGCAATACTAACTACAAGACGCATATTCGCTTCTGCCATTTTATCTTTAGCACCCTTATCACCAGAAACTACTTGTTGAGCAAGAGCAAGTTCCTCTTCAGCTGATAAAAGCGGTATTTTACCAATTTCACGAAGATATAATCTAACTGAATCGTCGGATATATCATCGAAGAAATTAGCTGCTTCTAAATTAATTTCTTCTTCAGTACTTTCATCAGCCCAGCCATCAGCAAATGCGCTTACTGGTGGTTCAACGATACCAACAACATCAACTGCTGCATCTGTTAGTTCAGTATATAAAGCATCCAGAATTTCTACATTTTCTGGAGTATCAGGAATTACTTTGAAAATATCTTTTTGATCTATTTGTCGGTCTTTTTTAGCTTTTGTAACTAACTCGTCTTTAATTTTTTCTAAAGCCGGGTCAATTACTGCATCATCATGTATTGCTAACTCATCAGTTTTAGCCATGCGATACCTCCTTTGATTTATTAAGTAAAATATCCAGGTTCTTTGCCTGGTTTAATAATTGTTGAATTTCGTTAGAATCTGCTTTTTGCATTGCAGTTGAAAGTAAGTCTTTTTGCTGTTTTACATATTTAGTTATTAGGCGATCTTGTAAACGTTTAGATTCATAATCTAATTCTGTTTCATCAAGATTTTGATATAGCGCCTCGTACTGTAACATTAACATTTTAACATAATCTAAGCTGTTATTCAATGCCTTTTCCATTAGTGGATCGCCTTGAAAATCCATGTTTGATATCAGGAATTCTAATACTATTGGTGCATGCTCACCAATTAACATTTCAGTTGTAATCGGTTTAATATATACGCGCATTTTAGTGTTTATAAGCGCAACAGCTAGTAATTGATCTTGATTCTTTATGTGTTCAACTTCTGTTTTATTTAGTGGTTTGGGTGAGTTCTTTTGTTGTTTTAATCTTGATGTATTTTTTGAGCTAATCGTTCCAACTTTTGACAGCAAAGCTTCTTTACTTATTTGAAGCAGGTCGGACATTTTAGAAATATAATGATCTTGCTCTACAGAATCAGTTAACTTGCCTACTACAGGTAGGATTATGTCACTAAATTTTCGCTTACCAATAGCACTTTCCAGGTCTATTTGAGATTTATAGCTATCAATCAGCCAGTCTAATGCATAGTCAGGTTTGTTAATAGACTTCTCCCATTCGTCCGGATTAGATCTTATTAGTTCATCAGGGTCTTTGGCGTCTTTAATATTTATTACACTTAAGTTAACACCTACTTTTGACGCAATCGGAATAGCTCTCTCGGTTGCGTTTTGACCTGCTATATCTTTATCAAAAGCAAACCGTACATCATTAGTTAAATTTCTAAGTATTTTTAGGTGTTCTTCGGTAACAGCTGTGCCTGCTGTTGCTACAACTTGCTTAACACCAATTTGATGGCTAGCTATAACATCAAGGTTGCCCTCAGTAATCACAGCAAATCCGCCTTTTCTGATTGCCTCTTTTGCTAAATGTAAACCATATACATGTCTGCTTTTGTCATACAAAAGTGTTTGTGGTGTATTTAAGTACTTCGGTGCATTTGGATTATCCGCAAGTAATCGTGCAGTGAAACCAATTATTCTACCCTGTCCATCTGCCAACGGTATCATTAATCGACTTCTAAACATATCACTTGGTTGTCTATAGTTTTTAGTAACTAGTCCGGCTTTTTGAAGCTCATCGTCATTAAAGCCTTTTTTGATTAAGTAATTACGAAGTGCTGTACCAGTGTTTGGAGCATATCCAAGCCTAAAATCTAGCACCACCTGCTTGGTAAATTTACGTTCTTTAAATACGTAGTTCAATGTGGTTTGATTCTTAGAAAATTGTACCTGATAGAACTTAGTAGCTAGCTCTAATGCCTCATACATTCGTTCTTTTAATTTAGCATTTCTACCCGGTATCGAAGAATTATACTGAGTAAGATCAATGCCGGCTTTGCGAGCCAGTAGTTCAAGTGCTGTTTTAAAATCGATGCCCTCAACTTCCATAACAAAGCTGAATATGTTTCCACCTTTGCCAGATGAGAAGTCATGCCAGATCTGTTTTTCTGGACTGACCATAAAACTGGGAGTCTTTTCAGCCGTAAATGGACTTAAGCCCCGAAAATTTCGTCCTGCACGTTTAAGCTGAACATACTCTCCAACTATGTCCTCAATACTTAATCTCGCTTTTACATCCTCTACTGCATCCATGTCTAATTGAGTATTTTACGCTAACTTGTATAGCTATAGCTAATACCCAAGTTAACCATGAACTTCCCCTGGAGAACTCGATGGTATGGTAATTGGGCACTGGAAATTCGCAGACTCTAAAACTCTGGGAGAAATATGGTGTTCTACTGCGTAGTTACAGATTGCTAAGTGCACCTTACCTGGTGCGCTTTGCTCATACTTTGAGATCGCAACTTGGGCTTTATCATTTAGCGTAGTAAATGCTGCTTCCCCAGCATCAATACCAAATCTAGTAGATACGTATTGGAAACCATCTCTTTCGAGTGGCGAAAGTAGTGCTAAAGTAGCTACTCCAATTGCTGCACCACGAACGAGTCTTCGTTCCCAAATTCGTCCGATCAAACCTTTAGTTTTAGTTTCAGGTTGGTCTACAGTTTTTCCAAGCTCTAAAAAGCCCGCGACATCAATATCGTTAATATTTTCCATTTAGTTACTATAATGAAACAGGATTTTTTACTATGCAAGCATGTGCGTAATAATTTTAGATTTTCTTTTCGCCAGATACTAAATTATAAGACAAGGTGATTAAATCTTTAACTTCTTCCAATGATAATTGACCAGTAAGTGTGATGGTAATCCAGTGCTTTTTATTCAAATGATAGCCTGGCATTACGCTCTCATACTTTTCTTGCAAAACCACCGAAAGTTCTGGTTCACACTTAAGACTGATGCTAACAGGCTCTTTGCCTTCAGTAACAAGTGCGAACATCTTATCTTTAACTTTATATACAGCAACTTCTTCACCAAATGGATAATCCATTTTGGAGCCTTTTAGTTTTTTTAAAAAGCCCTCGACGTCGCTACGTTTTAAGGGATTTAAGATCATTGTTTATTCTTGTCTAGCCATTCTAAATAATATTGAAGTTCGGCTATTGATGCTTGAATATCATCAAAAGCTCTGTGGGTTTGCTTC
This sequence comes from Saccharimonadales bacterium (SeqCode), assembly GCA_038317055.1. Lineage (GTDB taxonomy): Bacteria > Patescibacteriota > Saccharimonadia > Saccharimonadales > DATKHC01 > JBBQBA01. The sequence continues at coordinate 403,954 of JBBQBA010000001.1, read as the reverse complement.
TTCTCATAACTAGCTTTAAATTTAGTCTCCATAATCAACTTCCATGAAGTTACGTCTAACATTCGATAGTGTAATTTAGCATCAAATTTAGGCCACCAAAATTTTATGAAATTTCGATCATTGTGTATTGAGTTACCTGCAAGTATTGCTGGTTCGTTTCCAAAATTTTGAATTACAAAATCTATTAGTTCAGCTTCAACCTGATCTGAGGGTTTCGCAGTTTCCAAAGTTTTTATAAAGTCTTCCATATTTTCAGGTACAGTATCTCTATACCAATGATTTGCCTCGAATAGTGGAATAACTTTTTCCTTATCGTGCTTTATACGTGATTCATAGTTAGCTAGAGTTTTGAAATTAAAATCTGTAATCTCTGCAGCTATTTCTAAAATAACGTCTTTAGTTGGATCTAGACCTGTCATTTCAAGATCTACCCATAGAAGTTTGGTGGGTGTAATAGATTTATCGATTTCTGTCATGCGATAACTATATCAAATTGTCCAAATTAAACTTTAAGAATTGAATATTTTATTGGTGTTTAACTAATTCCGTACCAAATCTTGAATGATCGGTAATAGATAATTTGCTGTCATTTATATTAATTTCAAAGTGAATTCGAGAAGTGTTATTCCCAAATTGAGGCATAATATCAGTCGTTAAAATCGGAGCTACTTTTGAATAACCTTTGTCTTGTTCTTCAAGATTAAGTGCACTTATTCCATCTCTACCAAATACAAAAGAAGTGCGATCTGCCTTGCCTAGCATTAACGGTGAAGTTCTAAAATTTATGGTTTCGCTAGTTTGTTTATCAAGTTCTGTGTTGTCGTTATTTGGACCAGCTACAAAATAACCATGCCCTTCGGAATAACCTATTTCTAAATATCCATGTTCATGCACATTTTTAGGTAAATCTAATAGAGCTAAAATTGTAACTCCAGCTACACCAGATTCATGAATTGGTTCTGATCCAAGTACTATGGTTTTATCGGGTGAGTTAGCAAGGTTAACTTTTTCATTTCCCGGTAATTGAGCAATTTCTTCAAATAATTCGCTAACATAATCCGAGTCAATTACCTCTGAAGTTAGGGGCTGTAACTGGGCTTGGTATTGTGATCGACTTAATTCTTGTGTGAAATTCATATTTTTGTTTTAAATTAACATAGTTATACTACCATATAATGTTAATTAAAGCAATAGTATTTTGTAGTATCTATTTGTCTTTAGATACAAAGTTCAAACTTGCTGAATTTATACAAAAACGATCACCGGTTGGTTGGTCTGGAGCATCATGAAATAAATGACCTAAGTGACTTCCACATTTAGCACATTCAACTTCAGTTCTAGACATACCAAAAGTAATATCATCAACTAATTTAATTGCTTTATTGTCGGCAACATCGTAAAAACTTGGCCAGCCTGATCCAGAATCAAATTTAGTGTCACTATTAAACAAAGTCGAACCACAGACTGGACAAGTATAATCGCCCTTCTCTTTGTTGTTTAGTAGCTTTCCGGTAAAAGGCGCTTCAGTGCCCTTTTTAACTAAGATGTCGTATTGTTCTTTTGTAAGTTTATTCTTTAATTCGTCGTTGTCGTATTGTGCATTCATATCTTAAGTTTCCTTTTTATTCTCAAATTTATCTAATCGAAGTATCTTTATAATCAAATATACTACGAATGCAGCAATTAAAAAGCTTATTAACGAACTAAGTACAGCTCCGTAGTTAATACTTGATTTACAAACCCCACCAACTGACTTGATACAGATATTTTCTGTACCCAGGTTTACGTTATTAGTAATTACCCCAAGGATAGGGTTAATAATATTAGTAGTAATAGAATCTACTATGGTCTTTAAATCTGCTCCCAAAAAAAGTCCAATGGCAATTGTGACTACCCCATAACCCCTTATGAAATCTAAAAACCCCTGTATTGCTTTGGGTGCCTTAAGTACAGGAATCATTACTCTGACCTCTCTAGTACGAATATAGGACCTTTTATTATCAGTTTTCATTAAAATTATGCTCCTTTCTCGAGAAGTCATAATAATAAAGCCTACATATGCACGGGAGCTGGAATATTTAGCAATTTCAAGCCATTGTGCAGTACTTCTGCATAAACCTTAACCAAATGTAACCTTGTAAACATACGAGTGTCATCAATTACTCGATTGTGTTCGTAAAACCTATTAAATTCTTGAGCAAGCTCATATAAATATGTGCAAATGTGGTGAGGCATATAGTCTTCACTGGATCTCTCAACTATTTCTGGAAATTCACTAATCTTCATCGCTAGATATCTTTCAGCATCTTCTAGGGGTATTTGATCAATTTTGAGTTCTGGTGCGATCTTTTTGCCAGCTTTATCAGCTTTATCAAGAATACTTCGGGCTCTAGCGTGGGCGTACTGAATATATGGGCCAGAGTTCCCTTCTAGGCTAACTGACTCTTTTACATCAAAGATAATGTCAGCACCAAGTCTTTGCTTTAAAAACGTATAACGAATGGCTGCCAGAAAGACATCATTTTTAACCTCAGAATCTGGGTAGTGAGCTGCTACTTCCGTTTTAACGTCATCTAGAAGGGTTTTTGCTGTATAAATATCACCTGTTCTGCTACTCATTTTTCCAGAAGTTAGCGCTAAAAAGCCATGTGAAAGATGCACAGTTTTATCAGCAAGTTCAGGATTAATCTCCTTTAGTGCTGCTAACATAACCTTAAAATATTCAGATTGTTCGTTGCCAGTTATAACTATTGATTTATTGGCCTTAGGGTAGTCTTTATCTTTAAGCTCAACTAGTCCAAGATCTTTTGTTTCGTAAGTTGGTAGACCTCTTGAAGTAACAAATACTCTTGTGTGTAAGCCTACTTTTTCACCCTTATATACAATGGCACCCTGGCTTTGTTCGAAAACATTTCCAATGTGATTCTTTACTGTTTCCATGCCGACCTCACTAGATACGCTCTCAAGATATCGAGCGTCATAACTAACATGTATTTGTTTAAATATTTCGTCAAATTGGTCGAAACTTAGCTTGCAACCTTTTGTGTATATTTCATTTATAAGTTCATCGTCTTTCTTATATATATGCTGATTTATTTCTTGTATTTTTGCTTTTGCAGTTTCATCTGATTCATCAGCCTTTGCACCATTCGCGTAGTAATAACCCAATGGATTATCTTTAAGGGCAGCTTCTAGTCCTTCACGCTGCCAATTAATTGCCTCACCTATTCCCCATATTGATCTAGCAATTGGTAGTCCAACATCTCCGTGATAACTAAGTCGTTTTATATTGGCACCACTAGATTCTAATAAATTAGAAATAGTATCACCCTCAATAGAAGTATAAAGATGTCCAAGATGCATTTCTTTAAAAGGATTAGGGTCGCCAAATTCTACTAAAATTTGTTTATCCTTATTAGGTTTCTCCCATTTATTTGCACCTGAATAACTGTCGTGTAGTGCTTTAAAAGTAAGAATTACATTTAAAAAACCCGGGCCGGCTGTAGTCACCTTGTCTATAATTTCACTGTTTTGATCGGTCATTATTTGAGAAATCATCTCAGCTATTTCCGTAGCTGGTTTATCGAGTTGTTTAGATAGCTTTAGTGCAATATTCGTGCTGTAATCACCATATTTTGATGCAGGACGTGTTAATTCCACTTCAGTTTCAATATGAAATAAATCCCGACAAACAGATTTAATAACGATTTGTATTTGTTCTTTCACTATCTTATAAGTATATCAGTTAAACTTTTTTAGCATTCCTAAGTGCATGTGCGATTTGCCAGATTATTACGTACATGAATCCTAGCAATAAGAAAAAAGTAACGGTAGTTACTAGTACATCAGGATGAGTCGATGGACTGGCAATTGAATCACTAACATCAAACAATAAACCAGCCGGATTAACGATTACATCCCAGCTGTTCCATCGAAGATATCTACCCAAATAGATCGCAAAACTACATAGCAAAAGAATAAAACCAATTACAAAATGTACATTTCGGTAATAAAATCGTTTTACTAATGCTTGGTGGACTAAGTATAGGCTAATATATCCCGCTACTAGACCATTAAAAATACAAAACATTATAATTACGACGTTATAAAGTAGGTCAATTCCAACTGATGCTTGAGTATGAATAAGATCTGTAATTATATAGAAACTATTTGGAAGGAATCCAAGCCAGAACAAAGTTATTAGTATATTACCAAGACTAAGCCAGGCAGTTCGTTTGAGTCGCTCTACTAGCCACCAGGCTAAGATTACTGGTATATAAGCTAAGCCCATATTTATGATTAAAAATATATAAAAACTAGATTTAGCTTTCTCTGCACCTACTAGAATAAGGACTATTGCCGCAATCGTTGACACTGCTAAAGCACCAGCAATTCTAAAAAAATCGGTGTGTCTTTTAATAATGTCTGTAATCATAAAGTCTTATTATAGCAATTAACACCTATCAAGCTATAATGTAGATTAAATGGCTAATGCGGAAACTTCAGTTTTAGATCCTACGAGGAATTTAATTCGTAAAATGCTTCGGCAAGTTGCTAAATTACTCAACAAAATAACAGGCGGCAAGCTGACCCCTAATATGGTAACAATTACTGGGGTATTGGCTCATATTCCGATTGCAATACTTATTGCCACTAGACACAATAAATTAGCGGCAATTCTGCTTATTGTATTTGGTCTATTTGACACACTTGATGGAGAATTAGCAAGACTACAGGGCAGAGTGAGCAGCACTGGTATGGTACTAGATTCAGTTACTGATCGTTTTAAAGAAGTGATGCTATACACGGCAATTGGATATAACCTAATTGCTTCCGGACAGCCATATTTAGCGGTTTGGGCAATTCTAGCATGTGGAGCAAGCATATCAGTAAGTTATGTTAGAGCTCGGGGCGAGGCTGCCCTTTTAGCTTCTAATAAAGACATTAAGCCCAATAGTGTATTTAAAAATGGTATAGTTCCATTCGAAATTAGAATGGTAATCCTAATCTTAGGACTACTTACTAACTATCTTGGAACTGCAGTGGTATTAATAGGTATACTTGCTAGTTTTGAGGCAATTAATCGGCTAATCCGAGTAAGTAAAAAGCTAAATGTTCAAGATTGATTTACATACTCACTCAACTGCATCTCCTGATGGAGGTATTACTGGTGATGAATATGAAAAAGCTCTATCAACCGGTAAATTAGATTGCATAGCAATTACTGATCATAATCGAATAGACTTTGCTAAAAAAATGGCTGATAAACTTGGTGACCGAATTATTGTTGGTGAAGAGATAATGACATCGAGTGGTGAGATAATTGGACTTTATCTAAAGGAAAAAATACCAGCAAATCTAACTACAGTTGATACCATCCGGAAAATTAAAGATCAAGGAGGTCTAGTTTATATTCCCCACCCACTTGAGACATACCGGCATGGTCTTCAAATTAATGTACTAGAAGAAGTTATTGATACTATAGATATCGTCGAAATAGGTAATGGAAGAGCATTATTTCAAAGTAAGTATAGTCAAATTCTTGTTTGGGCTAATCTTAATAAACTCATAGGCGTTGCCAGTAGTGATGCACATGGCAGTTTTGGATTTGGACAAACTTATACCAAGATTGCTGAACTTCCCACCAGACATAACATCAAAGATTTATTAGCCAAAGGAACACCGTATTTACAAAAACCTACACTCAGGGCAATATTGTATCCAAAATATAACAGAGTCATGAAGAGATTCAGTTAGTATATGAATGAAATCTGGTTTGCCTTATGGTTTTTTCTACCAGCAGGAATTGCTAATGTTAGTCCAATTTTTACAACTAAAATAAAGTTTTTGAGTTCGTTATTAAAACCACTAGATTTTGGCATGAAATACAGGGGTAAGAGAATTTTTGGTGATAATAAAACTTGGCTTGGATTAATTGGTGGAGTTATATTTGGATTAATAGTTATACGGCTACAAAAGTATGGTTATAACCATTCTGATTGGATAAACACTATTTCTGGAAAAATTAATTACAATGATCCAAAAATTTTATTATTGGGGCCCTTACTAGGCTTCGGTGCTTTAGCTGGAGATGCTACTGAAAGCTTTTTTAAAAGACAAGCCGGAGTCAAACCCGGTCATTCCTGGGTACCATTTGATCAAATTGATTACATAGTTGGTGGTTTGTTATTAAGTTTACCGATAGTTATACTTAGTTGGACTAACTATCTCTCAATATTAATTGTTTGGGTTCTAATACATCTTCTTTCAAGTTATTTTGGCTATTTGATTGGTTTAAAAGCTAGGCCAATTTAGGATTTATAATTACCGATTTTGTTTTGGTATTAGAAAAACTCTTTACTCTATTGATATAATCTATATTAAGCATGAGCGAGAAGAATGATAGTTCAGGTATTGGACAAAAAAAGCCAACTCTCTTAATGCGTCATTTTTCCAAAGAAGAAAAACTTGGTACCGTCTGGCATGTGGTGATGGTTGTTATATTCATAGAATTAATAGTGCTTGGGATAATAATTTATCACTACAGTAGTCAAAAAAAAGCAGTTGTATATGATGATGATAATGGGAAAGTTTGTTCAGGGGTTATCTTGAAAACAGCCGGAGAAGAGTTAGCTCCAGCTAACACTGAACAACTAAAAAAAACCGTAAAACAAATTATGTCATTTTCAGATTATGAGCAAGATTCTAATTGTTTATATATTGTTGATTCCTACTATATTAATATAGGAGATTATTCTAACGCATCTAAATACTTAAAATTACTTGAAGCAAGGTATACAACTAGCTTTGTGTTAAGCAGTGAAATTGATGGACATTACAATAGCCTGAAACCGCTTATAATAAAAGTATCAAATATGTCGGTTTTGAATAATCAGATAGATAAAAATGCACAAATATTTGCGGGTAAAAAATAATGATATCTAATAAGACATTGTTTAATATTTCTAAGTTTTTACTTCTTAGTCTATTTCTTGTTTTGGCTATCACGACAATCACAAAACATGAAGCACATGCTTATTATATGAGACCAGACCTTGAGTTGCCTTCAGACTTTCAGTTCAAATTACAGTCATATGATAATCCTGCTAATCTAGGAAGTACGTGTCAACCTCCTGGTAATCAAGAAGAGTTCGTAAATAGTTGGATTTCACCGGTTAATAATCCTAACGTAGACGCCACTACACTTACTCTGTTCCCCGGCCAGACGATTAACCTACAGATCAACACTGTTATATTTCTTTGCTATCGAGTCTCAATTGTTACTGGTCCTTTGTATAACGCCATTCTTCCACTTGATGGGACAAGGGACACTTCAAATGTAAACGGTAATCTTTTTGGTAATATCGATATTTTTGGAGGAATTAACCCGGTAAATAATGTTGACCCAACAAGTCCAGGAACTATATCTAACTTTTCCCCAACTACCATACAATATACAGATAATGGGTCTCGTTATTGGTTTGGACAGCCAGTTACATTTACCTACACTGCACCTAATGTTTCTCAACCAACTAACATAACCCTGAACGCAAATGTTATTTCTGCAAATATATTTCAGAAGAATAACGGAAAAGGTAAGCCAAAAACTTTACTTTATCAATGTGTGGTTAATGGTGGTTACTCGTCAGCAAAAGTGTCTGATGTAGCAGGTAATTGTAAGCCGTTTTTCCCTGCACCAAATTTTATCTTAAAAGTATTGCAACCAATAAAAATTATAAATTTATCTTATACATGTGTTCCAACTACGGCGAACGGTGAACCGGTAAACGGGGAAACTGTCAATGGACAGGTTGAGTTTGGTAGCAATCCTGATCCTGGTGCTGTAATTGATTATAAGGTAGATGGTTCAACACCACCTGGTAGTCCGGTAACTTCCGACGGATTAGGTAATTTCTCAGTAGATATGAGTAGTTTTGATCAACTACGCTCACATAATGTGGACTTAACTCCAGCCAGTGGCCTAACCTCAAGCATTGCTTATGGTTCACCAAAGCCTTGTTATGCTCCAGCATGTAACGGCCCTCCGTCAATAAACGCACCCGGCAATCTAGGTGGTCCGATACTTAATCAACCGTTCTTTGTAGTTGCATCACCTAAGTTTATTAATAAAACTTCAGGTTCTCCTGGTAATCCAGTAGTTGGTGGATCAGCAATAATAACTTTTGACGGTCAAGCACCTAAGTCTGTTAGCTCACCCCCGTATCAAGCTCAATTTACCGAATCAACTCCGGGAGTATATACATATAGCTATACATATAAAGATGGTGCAGTAACAATTGCCCCCCCTGCATGCCCTAATAGTACTGTTACTATCGGCTACAATCCTTATTTTGTTGTTCAGGGTGGTGACGTTTCTACTGGAAGCGGAGGTTTTAGTAATAACTGTAATCCAAGTAATAAATCTGGAATACTAGCCTTTAATCTTGGTGCAGCAACTTACCGAGGAGCAAGCTCAAATCTTGCGGCTTTTGCGCCTAATGTAATTAATGGATTCGTAACTAGTAACGGTGATAATAGTTATAGTCTGAGTACCCCGACAGGATTAACATTTGCTAATAATTCACCGCCGTTTGGAGGCAATCTTGGTTCTCAGGGTAAAACAGATTGTTCGTCAGATTATTATGGCAGTGCAGGTGCGGAAGCAAATAGTCCAGCGATAACATTAGGATCCGATACATTTGATCTAAATAGCTTACCTGCTTGTAAGTTAACTGACGGGATAAATTATTGTTGGGTTAAACCGTTATTTGGTAATAGTTTTGTAAACATCACTAAATCTGGAGGAAATTTCAATGGCCATGTGGTTCTTTATGTCGAAGGTGATGCTGTTATAAAAAACAACATAATTTTAGACCAAAACTACGCTGGAGGAGTTGCCAGCATACCTAATTTTTACTTAGTAGTATCCGGAAATATATTTGTCGATGACGGGGTTTCAACTATGGATGGAGTATATATTGCACAACCAAATGCGAACGCAAATGCGGGGGTTATTACAACTTGTTCAAATGGATATACTAAATATGACTTTTCTAACTTATACGACAGCTGTAGTGGTGCTAGTGAACAATTAACTATTGATGGTGCTGTTATTGCAAGACAAATTAAGCTAAATCGAACATTTGGTGATATTCAGACTGCTAATAGTGCTGCTGAAATTTTTAAATATAATCCAAATACTTGGATAGTTAATCCTTTTACTGCAGGTTCGACTACTAGTTCAAATCCAACTTATGCTGGCATTAGTTTTCTACCACCAGTATTATAGGTAATCCCAGAGGTAACCGCTTAACCTTGATAATCTGACACTTTAGTCGGATACTCTAAGTATTATGAGTTCTAGAGGTCTAGAAAGTATCGATTCAAACCCCGAATGTGAGGTTACAAGACAGTTGATCCAATCGGCTATCAGACACATTGCTACAGTAAGTTACTTTATGAAAGAGTTTGAAGTCGGATATTCGGATCATGAAGAAAGTTTGAGTGGAGACCTAAATGATGCTCAAGATGCCTTCGACAAAAGACCTATAGGTTGTAAGATGACTAGAAGTGATAGAGATTGGTATAGCTGTAGTACCTGTATATTTTCGGCTTCTATATAGCAAAACTATAAACCGGTTAATTTGCTTATATGAGTTGTACTGTTAAGGTAAATCTAGCTCCACCTTCGCTTAAGTTAGCCACGGTTAAACCAGCTTCGTTGGCTTTTGCTATCTCTTTAGCCAACGACAAACCAAGGCCGTGCCCTGGCACTGACTTAGATCTGTTTTTATCACCTCGATAAAGCCTTTCGAAAATTTGCGGCATATCAACTACATCTATGCCAGGACCCTGATCCTCAACCATAAACTTATAAGTTTTATCATCAACTATCCCAATTAGTTTAATTGGTTTATTTGCTGGGCTATATTTAATTGCATTATCCATGAAAATCGTTAAGGCTTGAGCCAAACTATCCTTATGTGCATATATTTTGGCTGGTCTAACTTCAATTTGTACTCTTTTTTTAGAATCTGGGTATAGTTTAGTAAGTTGTTCGATTGCTTTGCTTGCAACGGCACCAGATTTGGTACTTGCTAGCGCCAGACGATCACCCTTTTCGTAATTTGCTAGTGATAACAGATTAGTTGTTAACTGTTCTAGGTGTTGAATTTCTTCTAGATTACTGTGTATTTGTTCTCTAGCTTCTTTTTCACTAAAGTCCCTTTGCCTTAAAAAGACTTCATTCTCAGTCTGCATAACTGCGAGTGGAGTCCTAAGTTCGTGACTAGCATCTGAAGCAAATCGTGCTTGAGCTTCGTGTGCTTCTTCTATTGGCTTTAGGGTTCTTCCGGCAAACCAATAGCTGCCAATACCACCAAGAACTATAGCTACAACATTAATGTAAATGACATATTCGTTAAGTTGATGATTTATTAGTGCGTCTTGTTTAGAATGTAAATCGTCAAAACCACCATTTGGTATTGGTAGTCCTACTTCTCTACGAATTAGATTTCTAATACCACCCTGTTGCATCGCGTTAGTATTATCAAACGCTTTTTGAGCTAGAGTTCGAGTCCCAAGTGTAAGTATTAAGCTAAGGACTACTATTGCAGCAAGATAGAAGAACGTAAGTTTAATTCTAGCGGATTCGAACATTTGACTATATTTTACCTAACTATGTATCCATATCCACGCACAGTTTCAATTAAATCACCTGATTTTCCTAATTTCTTACGAAGATGTGCAATAAATGTTTCAACTGTATTATGTTGGACTCTATCTTCATCAGCCCAAACATGACTGAGTAGTCTTTCTTTTGATAATACTTCACCTGAGTGACGCATTAAGTATTCTAATAATTGAAATTCCTTAGCCGTAATATGAATCAGTTTATTTTCGGCAGTTACCGATTTAGATATAACATCCAAAGTTAGTGTACCAACTTTAATACTGTTGCCAGTATGTTGTTTTGGTCGCCTAAGAAGTGCTCGTACTCTAGCGAGTAACTCGTCAAATGAAAATGGCTTTGATAAATAATCATCAGCTCCGGCGTCTAGACCACCGACCTTATCTCCAATCGAACCACGAGCAGTTAAAAGTAGAATTGGAAATTGTTTTTCATCTGTTCGCCATTTCTTAATTAGTCCTGGGCCATCGTGTTTACCCGGTATCATCCAGTCTACAATAATGGCATCGTAATCTGTACTACCCGCCAAAACATCCGCCTGATCTGAATCATAGGCAACATCAATTACATATCCTTCTGCCCCCAAACCTCGCTGAAGGCTTTGTGCTAATTTAACTTCGTCTTCAATTACTAATATACGCATAGGCCTATAATAATACCCCTCCCTGCCGATTCCCTGAAACATAAAGAGTAAAAGATAGTGAGTGGATTATTAAACTACTGCAATTTCAGTTTGAGTTGTTCTATCAAATCTACTGGAGTTGGGTCAATGCCACTTAAAATGGCTACATATAAACTCACAAAATCTCCGAGTCCAATTCCCCACATTATTTGCTTTAATAAATCCTCACCTTCGAGGTTTACTACTTCAGGAGCCGGTCGTTTACCGGATAGTAATTGTTCGCTAATCATAAAACGTTTCTGTATTTGTGGATGATCTAAATTGCTCCTTAAATCTATTACCGCATATGGTTTTTCCACTGGCTGGTTAGTCCAGCCTAAAAATTCATTGTGATTAAACTCTGAGTACTGGTTCCACCAAGCAATAGATTTAGCATTCTCGTTAAAACTAATCTTCCATTTATAAGCAACTGGCGCCAATTTTCCACTGGCATAAATAACAATTGATTTACCGATTATGTCCTGTGCTAATTGCTTAGCGTAATTATCTTTTGTCGGTATTGTTGGTCCCCACATATCTAACTTTGTTTTTAACCAATCGGCAGTTTGTTCTAGGGCTGCCAGGTTTCCGTCCGATAATCCGCAAACGGTGAAGAGCTCACATAAGGCACGAAGCTGGTAGCCAAGGGTATATCTAGGTTGAAATCCTCCTGGCAAAATAATTGACGGTAAATTATTTTGATCTGCTATTTCTTTTAGTTTTCCACCAGAGGTAATAACTACAACCATCGGCTTTTTTTGTTCATCAAGCGATTGGTTAATTGCTTGATTAATAACCGATAATTCTTCTTCAGTATTACCTGAATAACTCGAAACTATAACTAAGGTGTTTTTATCGAAATAATCCGGTAGTTCATAATCCTGAACTATTTCAAACGGTAGCTTAATTCCAGGCCAACTTTTATATACTTTTGCGGCAAGTCCGGAACCACCCATTCCGGCAACAATAATTTTATTTATTGGCTGGGTTGGTTGCCATGAAAAATGATAATTATATTTATATTGTTCCGATTGTTTTTGGGCTATTCCAAGTGAGTCTTTGCTATCGCGCGTGTGTATAAGTTTTAAGTCGTCCAGCACAATTTATTCCCTCATTTACTGATACATACAGTATATGCTATATTGCTTATGAATGCTGGTTTAGGGGGTATTAGATGTTCGGTATGAATTCACAAGCGACTGCTCAAGATAATGGAGCTATAGATAATTTTGCCCAGGAATTACCCGTTGGTGGTGATGATTTATTAGCTGCAGGCGTTTTAGACACTCCTATTGACCAACCTGTCCATCCTCAGGATCAACCTCAAAATGTTGCATTGGATTACAACCCAGTACAAGCTGATCAGCCAGCCATAGATCAACCAGCCCCAGCTGGAAATGATGATCTAATTAACATTAAAAAAGATGCTTTGCAGCAACTTACACCACTTGTAGGCCATCTCGACCAAACACCTGAAGAAAAATTTCGAACAACAATGATGTTAATTCAAGCTACTGATGATAAAAGTTTGTTAAGATCAGCATACGAATCAGCATTACAAGTACCAGATGAAAAAGCCCGTGCACAAGCACTACTTGACGTAGTAAACGAAATTAATTATTTTACGCACCCAAGCAATTAGAACTAAAATTATTAGGTGTTCGGTTGGTCTTTTTTGTTTAAATTATGTAGCCCAGCAAGTCCAGAGTAGGGTCTGCCAAATTCCATGAAACCTTTTACTACACAACCACCTATTACTCTGCCTACTTTTCTGAGTAAGTGGTCTTCTTTTGGTGCTTTATAAACATCCCTGACAATATCTTTTGCTTCTGGGAAAATAGTTTCGGCATCAAGTAGAACATCATTTGCATCAGATAGCATGTGATTAATTTCACAAGTCTTTACTTTGGGTAAATCTGATTCGGAATACATGGTATTTAGCTATTATATACTTCTAATAATCCATGCCCATACCGCCACCCATTTGTGGCATTGGAGCATCTTTTTTCTCTGGAACTTCAACTACTAGTGCACCCATTGTCATTGCCGTACCGGCTATTGAAACTGCATTTTGTAAGGCTTCTTTAGTTACTCTTGTAGGGTCAACTACTCCAGCAGATTTTAGATCAACTAGTTTACCTGGTTTGTTAACATCTACTCCTTGCCCTTTTTTAGAGCTAGCTTTAACAAGTGGTAACCACTCATCTGCATTTAATCCAGAGTTTGTTAGTAAAATTCTAAATGGTTGATCAAGAGCGTTTTTTAGTAATTGTTCACCCGCTGCCTCAGAGTCACTGCCTGTAACTTTTAGAGTTGCTGAGAGATTTACTAGAGTAACTCCACCTCCAGCAACAATACCCTCATCAAGTGCTGCTTTAACAGCATGGACTGCATCATCAACTCGGAATTTTTTCTCTTCAATTTCAGTCTCTGTTGCTCCACCAACTTTAATAACGGCAACTTTTCCGGATAGCGCAGCTCGTCTTTTATCTAGGAATTCTTTGTCATACTCACTTGTCGCAGTACTAATTTGTGTATCTAGTTGTGCGACTCGGTCTTTTATTTCAGCTGAACTTCCAGCACCCTCTATTATTGTTGTTTCGTCTTTGGTAACAATAACTTTTCTAGCAGTTCCAATCATATTCATTTCTGCATCTTCGAAAGTATGTCCAAGATCTTCGCTTATAACCGTAGCGCCAGTCAAAATTGCAATATCATTTAGAATGTCTTTTCGTCGATCACCAAAACTTGGGGCTTTTATAGCAATTGTATTAAATGTTCCTTTAAGTTTATTTAGAACTAGAGTTCCTAAGGCTTCACCCTCAACATCATCAGCTATTAATACTAAATCTTTTTTACCAGCTTGAGCTAATTTCTCGAGAATTGGTAAGAAATCTTGAACTGCACTTATCTTTTTGTCGGTAATGATTATTGCTGGTTTGTTGTACACAGCTTCCATTCTCGCAGTATCAGTAACCATATAAGCACTCACAAAACCCTTATCAAAAGTGAAACCTTCTACGACTTCACTCTCAAGTGCAAGACCTTGGCCTTCTTCGACTGTTACTACACCTTCTTTACCAACTTTTTCAATAACTTCAGCAATTAATTTCCCGATTTCCTTATCGCCAGCTGAAATAGTTGCAACTTCGGAAACTCGAGATTTTTTACCGTGTATATTTTCACTTAGTCCACCTAGTCCAATCAGTACGTTATGAGCTGCTTTTTCTAGACCGCGTCGTAGAGCCATTGGGTCATGACCAGCGGCGATTAGTTTATTAGCTTCCTGAAGTATGTGATAAGTCAAAACTGTCACAGTAGTTGTACCATCTCCGGCAACATCGTTCATTTTACTAGCTGCTTGCTTAATAAGTTCTGCTCCAACTTTATAACCTAGTGTTTCATCATCAACATCTGAGATTTCAACTCCTTTAGCAACAGTAACTCCATCATGTGTAACAGTAGGGTTGCCGTAGGACTTATTAATAACTACATTCCGACCCTTAGGCCCCATAGTAGTTTTAACTGCGTCATATAGTATTTGAGCTCCACCTAATACTCTTCGTCGAGCATCATCATCATAAAAAACTTTATTTGCCATAATTATTTATCTCCTCGGGTTATTTAACGATCGCTATGACGTCTTCTTCTTTAACTAATATGTATTCATCTTTTTCGAATTTTACTTCGTTAGTACTGTAGGTTTTGTAAATGATTTTAGTACCTACTTTTACATTCTTAACTTCGGGTCCAACCGCTAGTACCTTTGCAACTTTTGGTTTCTCTTGTGATTGGTTAGGTAGAAAAATACCACTAGCAGTTTTGGTAATTGCCTCGTCTTGTTGGGCTAGTACATAATCAGCAATAGGCTCGATTTTTACACTCATTTAATGAATACTCCTATGTTAGTTCTTTTAGATTTGCATTAGCACTTTGATCATAAGAGTGCTAACTTTCAGCACTCACTATAGCTGACTGCTAAATTAACGTCAAGCACTACAACTAGAGTTAAATTGACAGTTTTCACGAGTTCAAAAAATAAGTTTGACTTCTACTCAAACAACTTTAATATAAACAAAGATATGCCAAAAAAAATACTCATGTGTGCTCCAACATATTTTGATATCGAATATGAAATTAACCCCTGGATGCATAAGGACAATCAGGTAGAAACCACTCTCGCGCAGTCACAATGGGAAAGTCTTCATACTATTTATCAAGATAACTTTGAATGGGACGTCCAGCTAATCGAACCAATCCAAGGTCTACCGGATATGGTTTTCACGGCAAATGGTGCTTTAGTTATAGATAAAAAGGTGGCGTTGCCTACTTTTCGTGCACCAGATCGACAAGGTGAAACCGCTTATTTTAAGAAATGGTTTGAATCTCAAGGATATACTGAGTTTTTAGAGCCTAAATATGACTTTGAAGGTGAAGGTGATGCTCTGGTTTGGAATGACATTATATTTGCGGGTTATCCCTGGCGAAGTGACCTACCATCCCATAAAGAAATAGCTGATTTCTTTGGGAAAAAAGTAATAAGCCTACAAACCACAGATGCAAGATTTTATCATCTTGATACATGTCTTACGATAGTAAGCAACGACACAGTTTCTATCTGGCCACCTGCTTTTACCGAAGATTCTGTTAAGAAACTTCATGAAATAGTTCCAAATGTGATTGAAGCGACCGAAGACGATGCCAAAGCCTACGGACTCAATGCAATGAGTGACGGTAAGAAGATAGTATTGTCCGACAAAGCAACTGGCCTAATCAACAAATATCAAGAAATGGGTCTAGAAGTAATTGGAACTCCTATCGGTGAATACCAAAAATCCGGTGGTGGCGTAAAATGCTTAACGCTTGAACTTAGAGATTAAGTTGGTTTCAAGTTCCCTAAAATCATTATCAAATAATGGGCTTGGGGAACTGCAGGGTGAAGGGATTAACGAAATGTGATTGATGTGAGAGCAAAAAGCACTCAAAATATCGACACATTTGTCTTTCTCTCCACCCCGATAGCAGTTCTCTGTTGATGACCTATGCCACCCAGAATGATCCTCTCGTCTCGGGGTCAGCTTGAAATGCACGATATGATTCGGTTTCTGCACAAGTGCAGGCGTATGAGGGTTGACCACAGATGCCTGAGCAAATCTCATCTTCTGGTTCATAGAAGTCGTCTTCGAGTTCGTCGAAGTCTTCATCACGCTCATGCGCTTCAGATAGGTGCTTTTCGCACAAACCACTTGAATAAAGCGACTCCTCGTAACAGCCAGTTGCTTTGCAGAAACTGTCCATCAGTTCCTGAAGTGCAACTTCGTCTTGATAGAGGCGATATTCTGCTTCTTCGACCTTGGCTTGTTCTTCGAGGTACACCTGAAGCTCCGCTTCATCATCTTGACTTTGCTGGGCAAGGTACTCTTCATAGGCTTGATCTGCTTCCGCTTCACAACGCACATGTAGAGTCTTTCCCATAGTGGGATGCTGACACCATGAACACGTGGGAAAGCCGAGCCGCTTGATGAAATTCTTCATAAAAGCAAACATGCATCTCTCCTAGGGTTGAGGGTTGATTGGGGGTTAAAAATTATGGACTGGGTATAAAAATAAGATAGTTATCTTATGAATATATCCAGCCATAACGGGGTAATAACAGAGAACTTGTTAAGGTACTTTGGAGATAAATTAACACCTCTACAAAGTATTAGTATAGTATCACATATAACTTAGAATGTCAATACTCTAACAGGGGTAGCTTTTTATCGATTTTTAAGCGTTTTTAGTACTTTTCTAGCTACGGATACTTCGTCAAAATCGAGTTTAATTACTCGTCTGGGGTCGGTATCATCTTGAGGTAAATGTCTTAATTCGGCAGCTTGGGGCCCATTTGTTAAAATAGACTTTTCATGACCCTTACCTAGTAGTAATATCACGTCACCTGCTTTTGCCATGTTCACCGCGTACTGTATTGCTTCTTCCCTTTTATGGATTAAAAATAGGTTTTTATCTTTAATCTTGCCTGACTTCCCTGCCCCTCTGGCGATTTGCTCTAGAATTTCTAGTCCATCCATATCCCTATCATCTTCCTCAGTTGCAACTACAATGTCGCATAACTTCCCAGCAATTTCACCCTGTTGGTATCTTTTTTCTTCATCACGCCTCCCTGCACTACCAAAGACAACAATCATTCGGTTTTTAACTAGAGGTCTAACTTCTTTAAATATCTTTTCAAAGCTCTCAGGTGTGTGGGCATAATCTACAATTACCTCAAAGTTTTGTCCTTCGTCAACTGAATTCATTCTACCCTCAACGGTTTTAAGTTCAGCAATTCCCTCTTCAATAGATTTTGGGTCTAAACCGATTGTCCTGCCCACTGCGACGGTAGCTAAAGAGTTATATACATTAAAACTGCCGGGTAAGTTACAGGTAATTTTATAGATATCTTCTGCAATCTTGGCTACATAATTACTACCTGAAGCAGTCATTTTAATGTCTACTGCTTTTAAATCTCCAGTTTTAACACCGTAGGATAGCGGATTTTTAACGGCACTTGCAAATAACTGAGCACTTGGGTCATCTGAATTAACAATTCCAACACGATATCCTCTTTTATTTGAGTTAGTCAGCTGAAATAATTTTCTCTTGGCCTTTCTGTAATTCTCAAAAGTTCCATGATAATCGAGATGCTCATGATTAATATTGGTCATGACTGCAATAGAATATGGAACTCCCCATACCCTGTATTGGGCCAAAGCCTGTGAAGTTGTCTCGAGAACTAACCACTCAGCTCCTGCCCCTTTAATTAATTTGAGTTTTTGAGCTAATGCACGTGCACCGACAGTTGTTAAACGGCTCGGATTGGGTTGCTCTCCCCTGCCGTCGCCGAGATCAATAGAAATAGTAGTCATCATTGCTACCTTATAGCCATTGTGTCTAAGAAGTTGTGTTATGAGACTACAAGTTGTAGTTTTACCATCGGTGCCGGTTACGCCGATCACCTTTAGATTACGCGCTGGAAAACCGCTTAGTGTTTGAGCTAGAACTGCTTCAAGCCAATGACCAAAAGGCTCTATTTTCTTAAAGAGTTGAGTTGGGATAACTTTTTTAACTAAACTTCTGAAGCTCATAGTAACTTCATACAGTATACTGATTTCTGAATGAAAATATTAGGTATAGAAACAAGTTTTGATGAAACATCGGCGTCAATAGTCGAAGATGGCCACATATTACTCAGTAACGTAGTATCCAGTAGCATGGATTTATTTGCGGCTTATGGTGGTGTGGTACCTGAAATAGCAGCTAGAAGTCATATTGAGCCAATGATACCTGTTGTTGAGCAAGCATTAAAGGATGCTAAAACGACTTGGGCAGAAGTAGATGGAATCGCTGTTACTTACGGGGCAGGTCTAGGTGGTTCCCTGTTAATAGGTGTAATTACTGCACGGACTTTAGCCATCATAAAAGATAAACCACTTTATAAAGTGAATCACGTTGAAGGACATTTGTATGCCAATTTCTTGATTGATACGACCCTGAAAAACTACAAACTTCCCACAAAATCACCTGTATTCCCGATGCTTGGATTGATTGTCAGCGGTGCGCATAGTCAACTTGTCTATTTTGAAGATCATTTTAAATATAAACTTTTAGGACAAACTAGAGATGATGCTATAGGCGAAGCTTTCGATAAGGTGGCCAAAATCCTTGGTCTTCCCTACCCAGGAGGTCCTAGGCTTAACAACTTAGCGATTAAAGGTGACCCCTATGCTTATCCCCTTCCAAAATCTAAACTAGCTAATAAATATGATTTTAGTTTTTCTGGTATTAAAACAGCCGTTCTAAGGCTAGGTCAAAGTCTAATAGGTGAAGATTATAACTTCCCTTCTACAAAGCTGTCAGAACGCTTAAATGAGTTTCAAAAGGCTAACATTGCAGCTAGTTTCCAACGTGTCGTGATCGAAACCATCGTTGATAAGACTGTTATGGCATTCGAAGAATTCAAACCTAAGTCAATCGTAATTGGTGGAGGAGTTGCTAGTAATCAGATATTAAGAGATCAATTAGCTAATCGACTTCCAGTTGAAATTGAATATACCGATCGTAAACTTTGTACCGACAATGGAGCAATGATTGCTGCCCTAGGCTGCTTCCAAGCTAGCTATAAAGTTGGTATAGCAGATCCTTACATTCTGACAATCAAACCCAACTTAAGTATGTAATTTTAACAGTGGTGAAATGCTGTTTAATTTAAATATCTATTGCCTCATTTATTAAGTGCGGTTATGCTTAACTACGAAAACAAAAAATCTGGTAATGCCTGTAAACCCATACAGGTCGCACATCTGAAACAAAAGCTTTGGTCTTGTCTATGTAAGGGCTTTCTCGGGAAAGTTGGGTTTAAATTTGTCTTTCACGTGAACCTAAATGTAAGTAGTCAAAGCTTTTGTTAGATGTTATTCTGAAGTTCCGATTATTTCCGTTAAAATACTAAGAGATTATGAAATTACCAAGTGTTTACGAACCGAATCAGTACGAGTCCGATATCTACGAATTATGGGAGAAATCAGGGGCTTTTAAGCCAAAGCTAGATTCTTCTGATTACTATAGCGTGGTAATGCCACCACCTAATGCAAATGCAAATCTCCATCTAGGCCACGCACTAACAGGGGCTCTTGAAGATATTGCCATCAGATACCATCGCCTGAAAGGAAAAGACACTCTTCTAATTCCTGGGGCAGATCATGCTGGTTTTGAAACTTGGGTTGTTTATGAGAAACAGCTAAATAAAAAAGGGAAGACCAGATTCGATTATAGTCGTGAAGAATTATATTCCCAGGTCTGGGATTTTGTAGAATTCAACAAGAAAAACGTAGTAAATCAAGTAAGACAGATGGGTTTAAGTGCTGATTGGAGTCATTTTACTTATACTTTAGATGAAAAAATAGTTAAGCAAGCATATTCAACATTTCAACAGATGTGGAATGATAAGTTGATTTACAGAGGTGAAAGACTAGTTAATTTCTGTACTTTTCACGGAACATCATTTTCGGATATAGAAGTGGTTTATAAAACAGGACAGGGTAGACTTTGGTATATAAAATACCCCTTGCAAGATAGTAGTGGTGAGATTACTGTAGCTACTTCCAGACCTGAAACAATGCTTGGTGACACTGCAGTAGCTGTGAATCCTAAAGATGCAAAATACTCAAAATATATCGGTAAAACCATCAAATTACCCCTGACTGGAAGGGAAGTACCAATTGTCGCTGATGATATGGTTGACCCTAAGTTTGGAACCGGTGCAGTTAAAATTACTCCAGCACATGATATTAATGACTATGACGTCTCCGTTCGTCACTCATTACCCTTGATAACTGTTATTACTACAAAGGGAACTATGGCCGACAACGTTCCTGAGCGTTATAGGGAATTACCAGTAGATGATGCAAGACGATTAATTGTTAAGGATTTAAAAGAGCAGGGGTTTTTAGTTAAAGAAGAGACCTATTCGCACCGCGTTGGCCACTGTTATAAATGTGGAACTGTTATTCAACCACTATTACGGGATCAATGGTTTGTCAGTATGAAGCCCTTAGCTGAAAAGGCAATTAAAGCACTCGAGGCAGGAAATATTACATTTTATCCAAAAAGTAAGCTAAAACAATCTATAGAATATTTGAAAAATATCAGGGATTGGAATATAAGCCGTCAAATTCCTTGGGGTATTCCGATTCCTGCTTTTCAAAATGTTGACGAACCTGATGATTGGATCTTTGACGATCGAGTAACTGAAGAAATTATTACAGTGAATAACCACACTTACAGACGAGATCCAGATGTTTTCGATACTTGGTTCTCCAGTGGTCAATGGCCATATTCAACCCTTAATTATCCAGACGGAAAAGATTACCAGAAGTTCTATCCACTAAGTTTGATGGAAACTGGTGGGGAAATTCTATACCAATGGGTATGTCGAATGATAATGCTAGGACTTTATGTAACAGGGAAGGTTCCTTTTAAAGACGTCTATATTCATGGTTATGTAATGGCCGATGATGGTTCAAAAATGAGCAAGTCTGTTGGAAATGTAATAGACCCTCTGCCGGTTATAGAAAGCTATGGCTCCGACGCTCTTAGAATGGGAATAATTAGTGGTAGGGTAGCAGCTGTAAACCGAAGTTTCGATATTAGACGAGTCGAAGAAGCACGCAATTTCAGTAATAAACTCTGGAATATAGCTAGATTTGTCGAAGTAAATATAGGTGACGATTTTGAACTACGACTAAACCAAAAATCAGCTTCAAGTCAAGATGAATGGATCTTGTTAAGAATAAAGAAGGCAAGTGATCAAATCTCTAGTTATTTGGAAAAATATAAGTTTAATGAAGCATATGAGGTAATTTATCATTTAGTTTGGGATGATTTTGCAGATTGGTATATAGAAACCTCTAAACATGAGTTAAATAAAGGTGTTTTGGCATACGGTTTAGAAGCAATATTAAAACTTATGCACCCGTTTGCTCCTTTTGTAACAGAGACGATTTGGCAAACTTTAAAATGGGAAGACGAAAATCTACTGATAAACAGTAAATGGCCAGAAATACCAGAAATAGATAAGAAAAAAGCTCGTGATTTTGAAAAGTTGAAAGAAGTAGTTACTGAGATTCGGTTCGTTAAGAGCGAACTTAATTTAAATAAAAAATTGAAATTAGTTTATGGAGAAGATGGATTCATAAAAATGCATGCCGGCATGATTAAAACATTAGTTAATTTAGAGTCGGTAGATATATCAGAACATCCTAAAGGGTTCAGAATCAAAAGTAGCTTCGATTGTTGGTTGGAGTTGGACGAAGATTCGCTAAAGCAAATACTTGGCTCGCTCAAGAAACAGATTAGTGAATACAGAGAAACCATTAAGAACTTGGAAGGCAGGTTATCCAACAAATCTTATGTCAATAATGCACCGAAACAATTAGTTCAACAAACCAGGGATCAACTAAAAGAAACGAAAATAGGCCTAATATCTAATGTGGCTCAATATAAATCTTACCTTGATTAAACCGTAGTTCTATGACATTATAATCGTCTATTTCGATCTTAAGGAGCTGAGATAGTACATTATCAATTCATTTAGTAGGAAATGTAGCCGCACACGACTAATAAAGGAGTGTAAAATGTGGGCAAGCTTGAAGTATGTATTAATCGGTATAGTTATATTTTTGACGGTTGTTATAGCTGTTGAGTCTGTAGTCCTTGGTAGACCAGGACTAGTTGGTCCTAGTATTAAGTTTCTTGCTAGCGCAGTTATATTCTTAGTTACTCTTGCTCTTGCAGGTAGCGCAAAAGACAGCCATGAAACTTCATGGATTAGTGGCATTGCTGCAATTATTTGTGTAATCACTATGTTTACGACTTTCATCTGGGGTCTGGAGCTCTTTTCCTTGGCACGTGCTTCAGGGGTCTGAGTCAGATGAGTCAAATAAATCATTTATTGGGGTGGTGAGGAGTTATTGGGTTAATTTTTTAACTCCTCACCACACCCTACCTACTATTTGAATTGATTTATCGTTTTATGAATGTATGTTCATACTGATGAGTCTAAAAAGACGAAAACGATATATTAATTGAAAGCCAAAGATTCTTTTATTTTAGGTATGCTTTCAAGCGGTTCATAATCATCAAACCAAAGAACATGCCAGCCCATTTTCTCAGCTGCCATCAAATTTGATCTAGAATCATCCACTAGAAGTATTTCACTTGCTGCAACTCCAGCTTTTTCTTGAGCTACCTCGTATATTTTAGCTTCTGGTTTTACAGCTCCCACTTGAGAAGAATCAATAACCGCAGAGTAGTTAATGTCCGGAATTAATTTATGGTTCCTTAAGTCATCTATTAACCCGGACATAATATTACTTAGTAAACCAACGTGGTAGTTTTCTGATGCATATTGTAATAGTTCCTGCATCTCAGATATTGGTTCAACCGCGTCAAGATAATACGTTGCCCAATCTATCTTGGGAATGTTTAGTTTATCAGAGAACTTCGTATTAAACTGATCTAAACTTATTTCACCCCTACAAGCTAAGTCATTATAGTGCCAAAATGCAGTTTCAATCGCCTCAGCGCCCAAACCTGTTTCGCTAGCAATTTTAGTGAATGCTTTATGATAGAACCTAACCAGACAACCATTTATGTCAAAATAGACAAATCTTACGCCAATTTTAGATCGCTTTTTAGTAGAAGTCTGAGCATTAGGTGGTAATACGCCAATTAACTGGTTTAAATCCACTCCTAGGGCTTGTGAAATACGCTGAATAGTAAATATAGAAGGGGACTTAATAGCACCTCTTTCTATCTTTGCCAGAGTTGAATAGCTTAAACCAGCTTTTTGGCACAACTCTTGTTGAGTAATGCCAGCTTTTTGGCGTGCTCTTTGTAGTGACTTTCCAAGTCCCACCTCATCCATAGCCATATCATACTAATTTAACCAGTAAAAACCAAGATAATTAGTACTAAACGGCCAGTCAAATTTACAATTTTTATTTATGAAATTTTTTAAACACCATATCTAATACTATAGTTCCGACGACAGTTATTAGTATTGCAACTACAACCGATGCAATTGCTGAGTTCTTCTTATTCCCGCCAGATGACCTCTGAAATCGCTGGAACATCCAAAAGCCCGAACCACAACCGACGAGTAATGATATTACAAATCCACTTGCCATATACTAATAATAGATCAAAAAACCGAATTTCATCACATTATTTATTTAGACAACATCTCAGCCATAAACGAGATAATAAAATGCATTTAATATTTTAACTAAAAGGTACTAGTACTTCTTTTAGTTAGCTATTTTTTTTATATCTTGGAGCAGGTCTTTTGGCATTGTGTATAGTCAATCCCTTAGTTGTTGTATTATGGCCAAGTACTATTATGATACGCATTCCTTGAAATGGGCTTGATGATACTTTAACTCACTCTTCTAGACCTCGAATTGGCGGAGAGGAAGGGATTCGAACCCCCGGTACGGGATAAACCGTACACTGCTTTTCGAAAGCAGCACCTTAAACCACTCGGACACCTCTCCATTCCAACTTATACTATTCTAATTCAAAAGTTTTTATTTTCATCAGTAAATCTGTATTCTTTATAGAACATGATTACTCTATTTCAAGCAATAATAATGGGCATACTTCAGGGTGTAACGGAACTTTTCCCAGTTTCTAGCTTAGGTAACAGTGTGATTCTACCAAATATATTTGGTTGGCACTTAGATCAAAATGCACCATATTTCCTAACATTCTTGGTAGCAACTCACTTTGCAACAGCCGTGGTTCTGTTTTTCTTCTTCTTTAAAGAGTGGAAAAAGATTCTTGGAGCCATGTATCGGTCATTTCTAGCTCGTGAAATAGCCAAAGACGATAGTTATGCCAAAGTAGGCTGGTTGCTAGTCGTAGCGACCATACCGGCCGGTATATTAGGGCTTCTGTTCCAGGAATCACTTAGGAGTTTGTTTGCCTCAGCCCAGATTGCTTCATTCTTTTTGATAATAAACGGCATTATCCTTTTCGGAGCAGAACAATTGAGAAAAAGATCTAACCAAAAGTTTGTTAGTGAAAAGGAAAGTGATAAGAATATTGCTAAATTACATTGGTGGCAATCCATTAGTATTGGAGTTGCCCAATCTTTTGCATTAATACCTGGAATTTCAAGATCAGGAACATCAATAGCAGGTGGTTTACTGTCTGGACTTGGTCATGAAGACGCAGCAAGATTTAGCTTTTTATTAGCTACCCCAGTTATTGGAGCTGCAGCACTACTTAAATTACCCAGTTTAGCTTCACCATCTCAAGCTCATTTAAGAGGAGTTATGTCGGCGGGCGCGATTAGTGCTGCAATAGCTGCATATTTATCTGTTAGATTCTTGGTTAAATATTTTAAAACAAAAACCCTTACCCCATTTGCAATATATTGCTTCTTTGGAGGAATAGTCTATTCTTTGTATTTTCTATTTAAGTAGTTTTCTTACTTGAGAACCAAGCTAGAATAGCGAAACCTATTGCTAGTATTAGTGCAGCTAATCCATGTTTAGTATGAACCTTACTAGATCCAGCAATATATCCAGGAACCATGTGGGGAAGGGAGCCAGCAGGAGTTATGAAGTAGTATATTGCTACCCCTAAAAATATTACAGCCGCGACTACAAACAATATCATTAGAAGCTTTTTCATGTTCCCCCCTATTTATTTACTTGAATAATAATAGCAGTTTAGTGGATATTATTCCGCTATTTTTTTGAGATAAATAGTTTACTAATTTATGAATGTTTTCGTGCAACGGAAGTCATAAAATAATATGCAAACGCCCACTGTACAACGATAAGATAAATGCTTACAACAACCGGAATTACTAGTTCATAAGCTAATATAAAAGAAAACGCTAAGAAGGAAAGGTATGGGATATATAATAACCAACCTTGTGATGTACTTGGCAGATAGCTACCTCTTACTTTAATGAACCACTTATTTCTTTTTACTTTTTTTGACGCCATTCTTTTTTCCTTTATTTTTCTTTTTTACAGATACTACTGGTTTATACTTAGCGGGTCCATATGCAAGAACTGGGTAGGCGATAAATGGAAATAGCATTAGTGCAACTGCAAACCAGTTAGATTTTCCAAAATTTTTAGCAATACCAAGCGAAATTAATATATAAAAAACGAAGCCTACCAAGTAGATAAGACCAAGGATTTCTAAAACAATCCCTGATTTTAGGTTTGAATTATGATAGTACCCCAGGAAAGCTATTAGCCCCCACCAACCCGGTCTACCACCTACTTCCGCAAAACTCCAACCATTATAGAAAGGGATAAGCGCAGCCCAACCTGGTTTACCGGCTTTCTTTAAAACTTTCCTGGCTGAAACAATGAATAATAATAGAAGAGCTAAAAGTACAATTATGAATGCTATGAGAAATAAGGTTAGAGCCATTTTTTATTTCCAGTTTTATTTAATGTTTTTATGTTATCACGAAAACACTTAAGCACAACTGTTATGCCGATGTCTAATTAAATGACTTGAGCTTATTATATAAAAACTCAAGTATTTCCTCGGGCATAGAATGAGAACTTAACTCTAGATAATTATAATCAGCTGGAATATCAAATTTGTATTTATTTAGCACTGAATATTTCTTTTGAGCTAATCGCATCGCTGCTCTAGATTCTTTTATATCACCAACGCAATCAAG
Organism: Saccharimonadales bacterium (SeqCode); assembly: GCA_038317055.1. GTDB lineage: Bacteria > Patescibacteriota > Saccharimonadia > Saccharimonadales > DATKHC01 > JBBQBA01. The sequence goes on along the minus strand of JBBQBA010000001.1, from coordinate 377,347 downwards.
AGGTTTCTCTGCTTCAATACCTAATAGTTTCTTGTAGGTTATATCTAGCGTTGGATCCAGTAAAAGATTCTTTCCCCAGATAGATTCAAGCTCGGTACGACCAATAAAAGGGGTTAGGGCGAGGAAAGTAAATGCACATTTTGGACATTTACCACACCAAAAAGTATGAGTACTATCATGAGTAAATGCACGGTTACATGAGCTAAAAACGTCTTTGTATTTTTCAAAACCAACTTTAGCAAATAATTTAGCGATATGTACTTCACTTAATGGTCTAAGAAAAGAGAAGTAACTGGTGTTATTAATATTTTCACTTAGATATTTTTGGTATTCTTTCTCAAATTCTAGTGATTTAGAATACTGATGGTTTATTTCTACACCCTCATACATCAGATCTGGTTCGTTTGCAGAGCTCTCGTTTGAGACTATTACGTCCTGTTTACCGCTTAAAATAGCCACAATTGTGCCAACACAAGCAAATATAGCTGAAATTGGTATATGGCCGTTATACGCATCTCTTGCGTTATGATCAAGCATTGATCTATCCCATGTCCTATCAACCCATAAATGTGGTAAGTCGATAACATTTATAAGAGGTTCGAGCTGTTGTCTATGACTTAAGCTCCAAGTTGTTATATCCAATCCACTGTCGCGAAGTAATTCTACAGATACAAGGGAATCTTTACCACCACCTATTCCGATTAGTAAGCCTTTTCCCTCGTTGTGTTCTAGTTTGGATGAATTGTCATCGTTAACAGGGAAGTTAATTTCAGTATTTGGATCTAATTTATTTACATAAAAAAACTCAGCAAGACCCTTTTGATAGGTTTTTGAATAAAATTCACTCATTCCTACATTCAACTCACCTCTGTCAATAAGAATATTAGGAGCAAGATAAGCCTTAAAATAGGAGATTCCAGCCATAAAATACAAGGACTGAATAGCTTTATCTAATACTAAAGGATTGTAATCAATATAATCGAAATCAAATTTATATGATTCAGAGAACTCTAAAATACCGTCATAACTATAGTAAAGTCTTAAGTTTTTGGACTTTGGGTTGAAATCGTAGTCTTTAAATATAAAGTTATTGTAAGAACTCATAGTGCGTTAACTGCTTCTTTGAATTGGTTACCGCGATCTTCAAAATTGGTAAACATATCGAAACTAGGGAAACCAGGTGAGAGAATAATAGTCTCACTTGGTTTAGCGATCGCCTTAGCTAGTCCAACTATTTCCGACATAGATCCTGCGAGACTTACTTGATAATTACTGAATCCAACTTTTTGAAACTCTTCGGATACTCTTTGAGCACTTACGCCAATTAAAATTACTTTTTCGATTTCGGATTGATGCTCTTTAATTGAATTACTAAGATTTGTTAGATCAAGTTTTCTGTCAAAACCTCCAATAATCAAAACTTTGGGTCCAGGTAGTGCGTCAATCGCAGCTATAGTGGCATCAGGAACAGATGCAAAAGAGTCATTATAGTACTTAATTCCATCTTGATCACGAACAAGCTCTAGTCTGTGCTCTAGACCTTTAAAGTTAATAACAGTTTCTTGAATTGTCTTTATATTTTGATCGATTTGCCAACATGCAGTTACTGCTGCGCAAATATTCTGCCAATTATGTTTTCCGATTAATTTTACGTCAGATATATGACATATAATCTGACCATCAATCTCAAAATGATCATTAACTACTATTGCACCTGGTACTGCATAATATGGTATTTTCTTTCCCGAACTAACGTTTGCCATATCGGTAGATGTTGAATTATCTGCATAGTAAATGGCAATATCTGAGGTAGTTTGATGAGCGAAAATATTTGCTTTAGCCGATATATAGTCCTCTATGTCGTTGTGCCAATTAAGATGTTCGGCAACAATCAATAAACAGACTGCTATATGTGGTGAAGTTTTAAGATCTACTAACTGAAAGCTAGATAATTCCAGTACAACCCAATCTTCTGGTTGGATTTTATTCTTTAGTAAATCAAGACATGATTTACCGATATTTCCACCTAAATGAACTGTGTGACCTGATGCTTCTAGTAACTTTGTAATTAGGGTAGCAGTCGTTCCTTTACCCTTTGTGCCTGTAATTCCAATAATATTTCTAGTTGGACAAACTTTAAAGAATTCATTAGTTGAGGACGTTACTTTATCCAAAATTTCTGGGTTATTAGCTGCAACTATTTCGTCCGGCTGAAGTCCAGGAGAACGTACAATAACATCAAATATATCCAGACCCGACAAATAAGTTGGTCCAAGTTTTGGAATAGCAAGCTGTGGCACAACAGTTTTTTCATTGAAATCACATATTGTAATTTGATTATCGGTTAAACTCCAATATTCGTATGCTGAGTGTCCTTCGACACCGAATCCTAAAATGGCAATTTTCACAGATATATTGTAACAACTAATGCATCACTTAGACCTATCTATTAATTAAAACGTTTTCTAAAGTGTCGAAGTTATATAATAAACATGACCAATAATGATATTATCTAAACATTAGCGATGCCTAAAAACATATTAGAAAAAGCTATTGAAGCACCTGCCGAAGCTCTTCAACTCGGAGTTGAGGGTGGTCAAAAATTAGCAAAAAATATACCCATGACTGGGCATCAACCATTAAAAAAGGCTAAGAATTATTGGTATTTGCTTGGGCCAGGACTTACCACTGGAGCTTCAGATGACGACCCGTCAGGTATCGCGACTTACTCTCAGGCAGGCGCTCAGTTCGGTCTAGGCTTAATCTGGTTAGCAGCATTTACTTTCCCATTAATGTCAGTTATTCAAGAAATGTGTGCTCGAATTGGACTTGTTACGGGTCGTGGTTTAGCCGGAAATATTAAAGCTCATTTTGGAAAAAAAGTATTGTATGTAAGTACGGTTTTTCTTTTTGCAGCTAATACTTTTAATATTGGAGCAGACATTGGCGCAATGGCTAAAAGCGTACAACTTCTTGCACCCCGAATAGACTTTACGTTTTTAGTTATAGGTTTTAGCATATTGATATTAGCGCTTCAAGTTTTTACTCCTTATGTTCGATACGCAAAATATTTAAAGTGGTTAGCTTTGATACTTTTTGCATATATTTTGTCAGCACTTCTTGCTCACCCAAATTGGCATACTATTCTCGACCATGCCTTCATTCCGCACATTGCTTTTACTAAAGATCAGATCATTTTAGTATGTGCCATCCTTGGTACAACAATCACACCTTATCTATTTTTCTGGCAAACCTCTCAGGAAATTGAAGAAGAAGTAGCAGTAGGACAAACCACCCTAAAGTCTAGAATGGGTTCGGATAAAAGTGAGATGAAAAAAATGCGTGCGGATGTTTGGTCAGGAATGTTTCTGTCTAATCTGGTGATGTTCTTTATAATTGCAGCTTGTGGCAGTATTTTATTCGCGCATGGAATTACAAATATTACTTCAGCAGCTCAAGCAGCTGATGCTTTAAGGCCATTCGCCGGTAACGCAACATATTTGCTGTTCGCAGTTGGAATTATCGGAACTGGTTTGCTGGCAATTCCTGTGATGGCGGGAGCTAGTGCCTATGCAATTAGTGAGAGTATTGGTAAAAAGCAGGGTTTAAATTCTAAACTTAAACAAGCTTCGGCGTTTTACGGAATTATTATTATCTCAATGGTAATAGGACTTGCAATTAACTTTATTGGCATAGATCCCATAAAAGCCCTGATTTATTCAGCAGTAGCAAACGGAGTTGTTGCTCCAATTATTCTAGTATTAATACTACTCATTGCCCGAAAAGAAAAAATAATGGGGCAGTGGAAGAACGGTAAAATTTCCGGAACTTTGGGTTGGTTACTAACTGCTCTGATGGTAGTTTCTGGTGTTGCGGCAATTTACACTCTATTTATTAGTTGATGTTCATAAATAGCCATCTGGACAACTGAGGTATAATACCTCTGTGGAAAATCATAAATCACAAGAAACACTAATGATTTTCATTAAGGTTTACTGAAGTCTAATGAATATATTCAATAACTTAAATGATAAAAAACTTATAGAACTCATTAACCAAGGTTCCATCGGGCTTTTACCAACAGATACTGTTTACGGTCTAGTCTGCAGCGCAAAGAATAGACAATCCATAGATCGTATATATAAGGCTAAGGGACGAGAGAAAAAACCTGGAACTTTTATAGCTTCAAACATTGAACAACTTGAAAGTTTAGGTTTAAAAAGGCGTTATCTGAAAGCGGTAGCAGAGTATTGGCCAGGCCCAGTAAGTATATTAATTCCGTGTTTTAATTTAGTAAATAATTTAGATGAAAATACTAATTATTTAGCAGTTCGTATTCCTGATACCTACGAATTAACGCAGCTACTTGAAAAAGTTGGCCCATTATTAACTTCGAGCGCTAACAAAACTGGTCATATTCCAGTTACTAATATGGCCCAAGCAAAAAAAATATTTAAAGACGACTTAGATTTTTATGTTGACGGTGGTGATTACTCTAATAAACAAGCATCGGCACTAATACAAATTATTGACGACGCTGTAGAGGTTATCAGACCCGGATATAGATTTAAGCGCAGCTAAACTTTTGCTTTGGCTATTCGTTTTAGAACTTTTTTAAATTGGCTATCAAATTCCTCAGTACCAGAGATTTCAATCAGATTGTCACTAAGATCTGGCAATACAAATTCTTCAAGTTTATCTTCGAATTGTTTAGGAGTAAGAACGCGCCACATTCTAGATATTTTGCCATATCTAGGGGTTAATGCCCGCTCTCGGCTTACTTTGACTGGTGTGTTTATATAAATACTTATACATTGAACATCAAATTTTTTAGCTAATATATTCATGCACTTTCGCCATTCAATATTATTTACATTTCCGTCATATATAACTGGGGTGTCATCCCACATGAATTCTTCTACTTTATAATCGGCTTCTTTAAGTACAAGGTTTCGCTCAGTTTCAGTTTTAAATGTTGGTATTTGGAATAGTTCAAAAGCAATTCTATCGACCGAGATATGTTTAACGTTAGTTGACTCAACAAGATTAATTGCAAAGGTAGTTTTTCCTGCTCCGGGAAGACCGGTCGTGTAGAAAAATATTTTCGGCAACTTAACCGTTTTCATTTCTTTATTTCCTATCTGTATTCAGGATTTTCGAAATCAAATCTTGCACCAGCATCCCATTTACTACGTTGATTGCCATAAGCAGGAATTCCTCCAGCTTTCTTAATCATTTGAGCTAAGTGCATTAAATTCCAGGTCATGAAAGTAGTGTTTCGATTTGTGAAATCATTTTCAGGTCCACCAGAACCCTTATCAAGATAACTAGGTCCAGGTCCAGCTTCGCCGATCCAGCCAGCATCTGCTTGAGGTGGAATGCTGTAGCCTAAATGTTGCAGGCTATATAATACATTCATTGCACAATGTTTTATACCATCTTCGTTTCCAGTAATTAAACAACCTCCAACTTTTCCATAAAAAGCATACTGGCCATCTTTATTAAGTTCACTAGAGCATGCATAAAGTCTCTCAATTATCTTTTTGGTTTCTGAGGAGTTATCACCAAGCCAGATAGGTCCAGCGATAATTAGAATATCTGCAGCCATTACTTTTTTATATATAGTTGGCCATTCATCAGTTTTCCAACCATGTTCAGTCATGTCTCGCCATACTCCAGTTGCAATATCGTGGTCAAGCGACCTAATAATTTCTGTTTTAGCGCCGTGCTTCTCGAATATTTTTTGGCTAATTTTAATAAGGCCTTCTGTATTACTTACTTCAGGCGATTTCTTTAGGGTACAATTAAATATAACCACATTTAAATCACTAAAATCCCAATCTGCCATTATATCCTCCATAGTTATACTTTAACTATACATCGAATACTTTTAAATAATGTTAAATTAAAAACCCCCGGTTTTTACCTAGGGGTCAATAATTAAATTTCGTAATGAAATTAGGTGTTAATAGGCTTAGTACTTTCGTCCGCCACCGCCGCCATTACGGTTATTGTCACGGCCGCCACCGCCGCCACCGCCGAATCCACCACTTCCAAAACCGCCACCGCCGCCACCGCCACGATTGTTGTTGTAAGTTGGTTTTCGATCTTCTCTTGGTCGAGCTTCGCTTATAGCGATTGGTCGTCCTTCAAGTTCTTTTCCATTGAGCTCATCAATTGCTTTTTTAGCTTCTTCGTCTGTACTCATTTCAACGAAACCAAATCCCTTAGATTGGTTTGAATATTTGTCTACAATTACTTTTGCAGATGTAACAGTACCAACAGTTGCGAAAAAGTCGTTTAACTCGTCGTCTGTTACTTTATAGGCTAGTCCACCTACGAATAAATTAGTTGCCATTTTTTTCCTCATAGTTTCTGAGGTTAACTGGCAAACAGTTAGCTGCTCCTCATTGAAACACCTTAAATATTAATTCTAGAACGATTCTAATTAACGAACACTTTAGCAGCTTATTTCTAGCCTATTTACTATACCACAACATGTTTATTTAATATCTATTGTGACCAAGCTACTTTAAGAAGAGATAAATTACCACTCCAACACCTACTACAACAATGATTGTTCTGATAATGTAGGCCGGCAACTTACTTCCATAGGTTGCACCAATATAACCTCCAGCAACTGTTCCAAGTAATAGAGGTGGTAAATAATGCCAATCGACAAGATGGTAATGTATGAAATATATGCTGGCAACTATGCTAATACAGGCAGCGGATAGGTTTTTTAGACCATTCATTTGATGAATGTCAGTTATCTTTGTAAAGCCCAATATAGCTAGCATAATAATGCCAAAGCCAGCGCCAAAATAACCCCCATAAATAGCAGTTCCAAATATAGCAATTGAAATAATAATAAGCGAGAACAGACTTAGCTTATTCGATTTCTTGCGTTTATTTTTTAACAATTCGTGAATCTTGGGTTGCAAACTCAACAGTATTACAGCAATTAATACTAGCCAGGGAATTATCTCTTTGAAGTTTTTATCTGGCGTCTTTCGAAGAAGAAACGCACCAATTATTGAGCCAATAATACACGGTATAAGTAATAGAAAGTAGTAGCCAGGTAGTTTCTTAATATGTTTTCTGTAGCCATATGCTGAACTTAAGGATCCTGGCCAAATTGATGCTGCGATTGTTGCATTAGTAACAACCGGTGGTATACCTAGTCCATATAGTAGAGGATATAAAATAATCGCTCCACCACCAGCTACAGAATTGATCAGACCAGCGACAATACCGGCACCAAAGAGCAAAACTAAATCGTACATTAACTCATGATACAAAAATACTGATCAAGTTCCTAAGCCGTTTATGCTTAGAATTTTAAGCGCCGGCGGCGGCTAGTGGATCTAGTTTAGCTTTAGGATTCTTTTGTTTAATAACTACTAATGCAACAAGAGACGCGGTTACACTGAAGATAACTGAGATATAGAAGCCTTGTCGATAACCATGTACTGTTCCGGCGATGATGGTAGATTGACTTAGAGAATGTGCACTTGATATGTATTTAACGGTAGCTGATGCGGCTATGCCTGATAACACCGCTAGTCCTAATGCACCACCTATTTGCTGAGCAGTGTTTACAAGACCTGAGGCAAGTCCAGATAGATGTCCAGGAACTCCATCGGTTGCAGCTACAAGTATAGTTACAAATGTAAATCCTAGCCCAAAACCCATCACTATTAATCCGGGCATTAGATTTTTAAAGTAGTCTCCGTGAACAGGCAAATGACCAAGCATAAATAACCCAAGACCAGTGATTAGTGGGGCAACTACGAGTATTGGTTTATAGCCAACTTTTTGAATTAACTTTGGAGCGTTAGTAGCTGATATTCCTATTACAAAAGGAATAATTAAAAAGCTAACACCAGTTTTTACTGGTGAATAACCTAATATTTGTTGAATGTATAAAGTTGTGAAAAAGAATACCGAGAAAAGCCCTGCTGCAGTAAATAATTGCATTGTATTTGCAGCACTTAGGTTTCTAATCTTAAAAATAGAAAGTGGGACCAACGGATGTTTTACATGATTTTCATTCCAGATAAAGAATGCGATTAAGATAGCACTTATACCGAAATATATGAGAGACGAATGTGAGGTCCATCCATTTGTAGGGGCTTTGACAAGACCATATACAAGAGATATTAAAGCACCAGTTATAGAAATTGCACCTGGTAGATCAAGGCTTGTATTTTTTTCTTCATTTTCATGTTTTTTAACTACGCTAACTGCAGCTATAAGAACAAATATCCCGATCGGTACATTTATAAAGAAGTTCCATCGCCAACCAAGATATTGAGTTATTATTCCACCAAGTAGAACTCCAACCGCAGCTCCGCCAGCTCCAACTGCACCCCATACAGATAGGGCTAAGTTACGTTCGTGTCCTTGTTTATAGGTAACAAGTACAATGGATAGTGCTGCAGGGGACATAAATGCACCGGCTAATCCTTGAAGCGCTCGAAGACTGATAAGCATCCCACCAGAAGTAGAAAGACCGTCAGCTAGAGATGCAAGAGTGAATACTGTCACTCCTATCAAGAATACTTTTCGTCTGCCATATAAATCGGCAGCTCGTCCGCCCAAGAGTAAGAAACCTCCAAATGTTAGAGTATATGCGGTAATAATCCACTGAAGGGATTGTGGAGTTAAATGAAACGCTTTCTCGACAGTAGGTAACATTACGTTAACAATTGATATATCGAGCACCACCATAAACTGGGCAAGCGCTAAGACCACTAATATAAACCAATGGCTTTTTAATTTCTCTTTCATACACCCCAACCTTTTCTTGATCTTTTATTTAAGTATAGATTTAAAATAATGAATATAATATCATTGTAATATTCAATAGTTGAGTTTGTCAACTATTTTTGTTAGGATAAGAATGTTATGGAGCAACGAGCAAGTTTAGAAAAATCATATTTAGCACTAACCGAATTTCTTTTACTATCTAAAAGAAACATTGCTCAAGTTGCAGAAACTTATAAAATTTCACCTATTCAAGCAATTACCTTAATGTTACTTGATGAATCGCGGCCAATGAATAGTTTTACGAGAATGCTGCATTGTGATGCATCTAATACAACTGGAATTATAGATGGACTAGAGAAAAAAGAACTTGTCGGGCGCATTGAAGATCCAAACGACCGTCGAGTTAAAATGATTAAACTTAAGCCTGAGGGAAATAAAATCCGCAAAATAATTATAAGTAAGCTAACAGACGATGACAGTTTCATTATGAAAAAACTATCTGACAAAGAAGTCAAAACCTTCATCGACTTATTACAAAAAGTTACAACTTGATCTAAAAACCGTTCGCTTTAGCAGCTGCCTCATAAGCCGAATAGGCGGGTGTTTTATTTCCTGATGAATCATATAGTGCATAACTATTAATTTTCGATAATGTGCATACTCCGTTTACTTTCGTAACACACTCATTAAAAGGATGCATATTAAAATAATCGAAATTTTTAATCCAAGGTACGCTACCAAGTTGATTTATGGCATTAGTAATGTCAGCATCTTTATTCACTTCTGTCTGAACTCGCCCATCACACGGAGAGTTATCAATTACGCTAGTAGTACACCAACCAACCTCTGTTACATATACGTCCATATTAAATAATTGGTGGTAATAATAAATAGTATTCCAGCCGTCATCAGGTGTTACGTTTGGAGGCATAACAATGTTACCAGAAGAATATGGATGGATAGCGAGACCTTGAGAAGCTGCATAGCCACCTGCGGCCGCTACTGCCAACGTCCAACTATTAGAACTATGTGCGTTAGCAGTAGCCGCCAATATTGCAATTTTACTATATCCAGCCTTATCTAAGGCTGCCCGTGTAGCAATTAGCATATTTGCATATCCTATTGGCGGGACTGCACCTCCTCGGTACCAACCACCATAAGGTTCATTTAGCATTTCAAGCGCTCTGGGGGCATAAAATGAGTTGGCGTCTGGATTATTTGTATAAAAAGAACCTCCCGCACAGTACACCTGACACCAATTAACCACTGCCGTTGCCCAAATAGTTGGGTCAATATATACGTTTGAACCTGGAACTATCGGAGTATATGTGTCCATTAATGGAATTGGCTGAATATGAGCCGTGGTCATTTTATTTAACCAATTGACCGTTGTTGAGCCGTCATTTACGATACTTTTGAATACAGTACCAGTTGTATCCAGGCTAAATTCACTACGTTCACTAGTAGCATGAAGCTCGGTTAATGAAGGTATGTCCGAAGTATTGGCGTTTACCCCCAGTAACTTCCCGCTGTAAACATTAAAAGGATCACCAAATTTTATGTAATGCCCGCTCGAAGTTGTGCTATCTAGTTGTGAAGTTGCTAAACCACTCAAATTACCATGTTCAACTTCGACCGATATAGAAGTGGTCGCAGCATGACTGGCTGCTAATATGCTCACGCCTAGGATAGTTAATACAGCTATAACTGTTATCCCAATTATTTTTTCGGTTTCGAGCTTACTTATGTGTTGTTTGAATTTTATCACTAGCAATATCCAATTACCCCTAAGTTTACCTCGTATAGATAAAAATATGTAGAGCGACAAATTATATTGCGTTTACATATTCTTGGTGTTCAAAACCATTGCTCGGTTGAATATCGGCAACTTCTTCTGGCTCAGTTGGAACTTGAGGTTCAACTGGCTGCATTGAATGCTTTAATGAAAAGCTACCAACACAACCGGGGCTTAATGATCTATTAGAATTTGTCGGATCGTACTCCATCTGTTTTTATCTCCTTATATTAAAAAAAGCTTCTCAGTTGAAGCCTATCGTTTTGGACTGTACTGTAGCGGGTTAACGCTTGGCTTCAACATATTCAAAGCACAGCCCTTTAGCTCCTAGGACAATAATTGTGACGTGCTTGTAAATGTTGAAACTCATGATGTACTAAAATTTTAACACAGGTAAATACTTTGGTAAACTTATCTTCTTGATTGATCTTGAAGATTAACACCGTAGGATGTGTTAGCGGTATTTATGAAAGTATTTTTATCCCGGATAATTGCTTGAGGTGGTAATTGAGTGCTTTTTGTAGCTATACCAGTGACTTTTTTAACTGCTGTACCGATTGCTAAAAACTCAATAACGCCGTTTCCCAGGTTATAAACGTAAGTCCTTATGCCCAGCACATCGTCAGCACCTATTTCTTCAGCTTGTAGCTGAACTTTTCTAAGTGACTGTTCTCGAGCACCGTAAATTAACTCGGTTAATTCCTTTATTTCACCTTTTACAAGATTTCTGAAAGCTGCCTTTATTCCACCAGCTAAACCTAACGAATATACCGACGTGCCAAGTACTAACTTTATTGGCGTATAGCCCAGCTTTGCTATATTCCAAGTTTCTTCAGCGGTTAAATCGCTAGTTGTAACTCCGCCAACTGATGCTGCTATCTCATTAAGTTCATCGTTATTTGAGGCAGTACCAATCATAACCATTTCTTGAACTCCGGAACCACCAATCGGTAATATACTGGTGCGTATTCCAACAACACTATTTGCATTTCGGGCTTTTGCTTCTTCAATAATTCTTTGAAGTGCTAGATTTCGAGTAGTATTAAATATCCCACTAAACTGAGTTACTTCTCCTTTTGCGAGTTTCTTAAATGAACCAAGAATACCCTTACCAACACCGATTGAATATGCAACATTTCCAAACACAAAACTAATTGGCTTATATCCTGCATCCCATTGGCAGAAAAGTTCTTGGGCGTCTGCCGAAGTCGTAAAGTCTGCTTCTTCAACCTTGTCAGCTCTATGGATCGTTGACCCAACAGTCAAAAATTCTACATTACCAGGGTGAAATATTAGATCACTAGTAACACCACTTGCGCCAGAACCACTATTATTTTTTAATTCTTGGTCGAATCGTTCAAGTGAAAGTCGTCGACCTTCGGCTATCATCTCTGTATATTGTTTAATTTCTCCACCGACAACAGTTCTTATACTTGAACGAAAACTTCCAATAACGCCTATTGAAAATACGCTATTTCCTACTAAAAGATTACCTGGTAAATATCCAAGTAAAGATGCACAATACATTTCATTTCCAGATAGACCTGAGAACTTTGTAGCACCTTCCGAATCATTAGTTGATGAAAGATTATTTTGTGGGGGCATAAGTTCTCCAGAATTATTCGATAATTATACCACCAATATAAAAGAGTTAATGTGCTTATGCATATTACTTTTATAGATTAAAATAGCTATAGGTTATAGAAAGTTCATTTGGGTATATTTTTGCCCAATATTTGCAATCATGTTACGAGTTCACAATAAATATATTTGGCAACTAATCAGGTTATTTTCGCTATTAGCGATCGTTTCTGGTTTTATTTTGTTAGGGAAGGGTGTTTCGAGTGCTCTAAGTGTCAGCGGAGGAACCCTCAGTGGTAGTGCATATTTATCAAATGATAGATCAGCCGATTCAAATACAAAGGTAACTTATGGAAATCAAAATAGTGTTAGTTTTGATAATTCCTCGTCAAACTCATCAAATATAAAGATAACAAGTGGTGAATTATCGAAAAGTAGCAAGATTAGCGGTCTAGATTTTGGTGCTAATGAAATATGGTATGACGGAGGTTATGGTACTCAAAACATAACAACTGGCCAATTATATCCAAACGTTATAAAACAAACTAAAGATATTGGTATATCTATCTTAAGGTACCCAGGCGGAATCCCGTCCGACACATACCATTGGCAAAATGCAATTGGAAAGCAAAATAGCAGAACAGATAACGTAGTATATCAGGGACAAAACGTATTTCTTCCATCTAATTTTGGACCTGATGAATTTGGTAACTTGCTTCGTAGTACTAATTCGGTTGGCGATATAACAGTTAATTTTGGAACTGGGACTGCCCAAGAAGCCGCAAACTGGGTTCAATATATGACTGCACCAATTTCAAACTCCTGGGGGCAATTACGAACTAAAAACGGACATCCCGAGCCATATAATATTCCTGTCTGGGAGATTGGCAACGAAACACAGTCTTTATCAGGAGAAAATTACTGGCGGTCTGGCGCAGTAGTTTCTATTGGAAGCAACAATTATCAATGTAATAGTACAGACATCCACCTGTGTGAATACGTATATGGTGGTGTCACATCATTTAGTAATCAAAAAACTTTGGCAACTAATAACAGCACTGCCGGTAATAGAAGTCCTAATCAAGTTTTCTACGCTGAATACCCTCCAATCGTATCGGGTAGTCAGGTTGTATTTGTTAATGGAATAGCCTGGGTGAAGGTTAATAGTCTTGCGGGTGTTTCTGGAAATTCACACGATTATTTACTAGATAATATCACCGGTAAAATAACATTTGGTGATGGAGTTAATGGAGCAATTGTTCCTAACAATGCTACTGTCAGTATTAATTATCGGTCAGGTCCACACGACGGATTTATCCAGTACTACAATTTAATGAAAGCCGCAGATCCGAAAGCCAAGATTTGCTCTGCTTATGAGGCAATCGACTTTATACAATTGATGGGATCAACCACGCCGTATGATTGTCTAGCATCCCATTTATATGCCGGTCAAATAATCTCAACTAACAGTTCTGCATCACTTTTTCATAACAGTTTAATTCAACAGAGTAACAATTTTGGTACTGTATTAAAATCAGAGCAATCCGCCATAAATCAGTATGCAGGGAAGCGAGCTAAAGACATTAATTTAGCGGTTACAGAATATGGAGTTAATGCTCTAACTTATCCATATGGTCAACCAAATTATCATAGATCTCAAGACATGGCACTATTTGTTGCGAATTCGCTTAGAGTGATGATAAACGCTCATATACCAATTGCCGAAAAACATTATTTAATTTCTTACCAAAACTCAGCTGCGCCAGGCTATAAAACATATGTAAATAGCTCTACGTTTTCAAACAATGCACTAATAGGTGGGCCAGGACCAAACTCAATACTTCAACCTAGTGCTTATGTTATGCAGGCGTATTCTAAATTGCTCTATTCAAACCTTGTTAATTCAAATATTACCAACAACCCAAATACAGTATTTAACGGTGGTAGCTATCCTACTCTATCTTCACTAGCTACAACCGATAATCAAGGAAATGAATCTATGATGATAATTAATTTCTCTGAACAAAAAAGTGTCAAAACCCAAGTACAACCGTCCATTAATAGCTATAAAACCGTAAAGAGTTGGACGTTAGGTTCAAACAATTTCTTGGCATACAACACGCCTATTGACCCTGGTGTTGTTGGTTTTGTACAAAAAAATAGCAATCTAGTTAACGGTAAACTAGTTGCTACATTTCCACCAAGTTCAATAACTGTACTGCAACTGAGTAAATGATATGAGTATATTCAAGAACAAATTATTTCAACAAGATGTTCTAATTTTCACACTTTTAGTAATAATTATTGGTAGCTTAATTTTTATTAGCTTTCGGAACACAAATCAGATTCAAGTTAGTAATTATTGCAAGCCAACCGGAATACAAAGCGGAACAATTATCGTTAAAATCAATGTCACGAATACTGCGAACTATAAAGTATGGTTGAATGTTGAATCACCAATGCAAATTAACTTCAATGATTTGCCCGATATATATAATCCACTACTTGTAGGTATAGATAATAACACTTGTTACAAAGTTGGGAACGGTCAAATTATACCTCTAAATAGTTGGGTATGGATAAATGGTCTAAACAATAATTCTGGTGAAAACTTCAGTGTAAGTTTAAAAAAAGGGATACACACCTTCACAATATCGGGAGTTTATATAAGTATCGATCAAATTAAGCTAATTAAAGATAGTTGTATTCCCGTTCTTAGTGGTTCAAACTGTCCTGATATTTAACTAAAAATGGCATTTCTGCCATCTTCTGAAAAGTTAAATTTTTGTTTAGAAAAATTTATTCTCTTTTTTCGAGTTCTTTTCTTGCATCAGTTGAAAAGCTAACTATAGTATCAAAGTCATCTTTAGGTACATCAGGAAAAGCTCTTCGTAAGGTAATATAGTCAGCTTCAGACATTTTCGCAGCAGGACTTATATTTCGAGGTCCTGAAGTAAATCCTCGTTTTCGCATATTTCGCTTAATCATTCTAGGATCCCTAGCTTTATCCTTATCTACCCTAACCCATTGTTTAGCAACGCCGTCAGTACGTAAATTAACGTCTATACCTATGGAGTGTTTTATTCCAGCGGATTCTACACCAAAACGTAGTGCATTATGACCAAGGTAGCTAGAAAACAGCACTGATGCTACCTTTAATCTATCTGATAGACTCATGTCTGAATAACTGTCTACATCATAACCATCACGCTCAAGTCGATTAGTTATAACACCAAAACCTACTAAAATTCTTTCATACTCAGTACGAAACTCTTCCCAGGTGTGTCCACCAACCTTGAATTCTTGTGTGTCATCTTCAGATAATTCTCCACCGTTTCCAGATATTGAGAGCATACCCAGTAATACACCGTCGGCTATAATACGAGCTTCATCAGATGTTACTTCTGCTATAAGTTCTTGATCTGGTGTTCGTCTACCCCTATAAGATGCGTCTTCTTCACGGTAGTGAGATCTAACATCTTCTACGTAGTGTTCAGCTTGTTCTATATTTTCAAATTTAGCTTTTTGTTCTATCATTTCAGAACATATCATAGCATACTATTCTCTTTTAAGCAAGTATATGGTGTTAAGAAGCCTAGCGTTGTTCGGTTTCGTTTGTTTGGTCAGTATTTGGTTGATATATAAGTTCTTCGTGTGTTTGGGTCATACCGAATACATAGTCTGTAAATGCAGCCATTCTTGTTTCTACCTCAATAGCTCTTCGCTCAGCTATGGGGTCAGGTTTTTGTGGATATTCCATACACCACTTATATCATTAATACACCTGTATTGCAAACTATTGAAAAGAGTTAACTACTGTATTTCGTTTTCGTTCGGTTCAATAGATTTCTGCAGTAAGTCCCGAATTTGAGTAAGTAAAGCTATCATTTGTTTAAATTCTTGTTCCTGTCTTTGTTCTGGATTAGATGAATCGAAAAATCCCATTATTTATTCCTCCTAGAAATTAATTTATTAACTATAGGACATTATACCTCTCATGTTTTAGAAGAACTGAATATTTTTTTGCCATCTATTAGTATTAAAAATGTCAAAACTATAATCCATATATGAAACCCGACGGCTGGTAGTGCTTCGCCTAGCGGAGCTACGCCACTAGTAAATATAAATAAACCTATTCCAATTACAAAAGTTAACTGTTCTAAATGAGATAAGCGGTTATATATTTTGCTGCGTCTTTTACCTGATTGAGATCGAGCAAATTCACGAATTAAAAAGGGTAGGGAGATGGCGAGTATGAAAGCTGCAACGGTGTGGACTATTTTATAAGGACTATTGTTTGTATCAGGAACAACTGCTGCGATTATTTGTGCAATCTGACCAATTGTAAAATAAAGTAGAAATTTATTTTTAATTTTAAATTTAGAGTTTATATAATAGCCAAATGCAAAGAATAACAGCGCACTTAATATTAAACATAAGCTAAAAACTGAACGTGATGCGGTATTAACTCCGAGATAGCTTATTGGTCGGCTATCCAAAAGACCCAAATGAACCCTGCTCATTCCAATAATAATGCCCGTCCAGATAACAAATATTCCAAGAATACCGGAATATAACTGCAGTCGCTTAAATTGATGAACAAACATTATTTCATCATAGCAGTAAGCTAACGTGAATATGCTAAAGTTTTTGTCTATCGTTATATAGAACTATGTATACTAATTCGTATGGCAAAAGCAGCAAGAGCAATAATTATAGAAAGTGGTCGTTTGCTTCTTATGCATCGAAACAAGTACGGTACAAAGTACTTTACTCTTATTGGTGGCAGAGTTAATGAAGATGAATCAACTGAAGATGCGCTGGTCCGTGAGGTTAAGGAGGAAACCGGGCTAAATGTAACTAAGTTTAAACTCATGTTTGTTGAAGAACATACTTCACCATATAACGAACAATACATTTATCTCTGTGAAGTGGCACCTTATGATCTAATATCACTTCAAGCAGACTCCGAAGAAGCTTTAATGAATAAATTGGAATTATCTACACATGAGCCAGTTTGGGTTGAACAAAAAAAATTCTCAGAGATTCCATTTCGTACTATCCAACTACAAGAAGCAATTATTAAGGGAATAGCGAAGGGTTTTCCTACAGAGCCTGCTAGGATTTAATAGGATTTTGCACAGTAGGACTACCGTGAAGCCTCTCGGCTAAGTCTTTAACTCTGAGCTCAAGGTTCTTTCTTACTTCAATTGCTTTATCCAGGCCAATATTCTTGGTGTCTTCTATATGCCACATTTCGGCACCAGGCCAAGTATTAAGATAGGCGGGAATTGATTTGGTTTCTGCTAAGACGATTACATGGTCATAGTTATTAAGTTCTTCCGGCTGTAATTGTCTACGTCGATTTTCAGACATATCAATGCCAATTTCTTTCATGGAAGAGATCGCTGAAGCTGCTGTTTTTCGATACATTATCATCTGGCCAGGCGTATCCACTTGGGTACCAGCCGATTCTGCCTCACCAGGAAATATTCGATTGTATAATTCCATTGCTATCTGGCTTCTGCCAGAATTAGCCCTACATACAAAAAGAATTTTCATTATGACTCTATTCTATAGAAATGACTGTCGATGAGCTTAATATAGGGTTTCCAGATTCCTCTAGCGCGCTTATGAGTTAATGTTGATAATTTAATTAAGTTAACGAGTAACATAGATAGGCCCGCACAAAGTAAGGCTGCTAGAAGCCTATAGGTCATCTTAGATCCAGCATCCATCGAGATAACAAATCCAATAGTAATACTAAACAATACAAAGATAATGCTCCATTCATTGCTATAAACCGCTGTTTGCATCTGCATAGATAAATTGGTACGATTTTGTTCGTTTGCTACTATTTTATCTAGAAATTTCATAATACTTTCTTTTTCTGGTCCCTTATATTCAATACAGTATGTAATTATATCTTCATATTCTTTCTGACCACCATTAACCTTCTTTTCCTGGGTTAAAACTTTTAGGTAGTGGGTCAGCATATCTTGAATATTATTTCTTAGTCGATCGGGTAAGGGCTTAAGACTAAGTGCCATTGCAAAGATAGAATTAGATTCCGATCTTACTATTTTATGTAATTCTTCCACTCTTGCTTTTTGAGAAGAGAGAATAGGAGCTATATAGAATCCATATAAGAAAGAGTTAACTGAGAATAATGCTAAAGCGCCTGCACTAAATTTTTGCCGTGGAATAATTAGTGCTAAAACAATAAAGGTAGACAATAAGATCCAGAAGTACACGCTGAGACGGATTTTTAGTAGTAAAAAGTTTCGCATTTTTTATTTTTTGATTACAAAATGATACTAACTAATATATTGGGGTGTGTCAATAAGCTTAATCAGTTAGTTTTTGTTAGTTGTTTCCATGATAATTATTAATTAAACGGTATTTGTTACAAAATAGAAAAAGGAGAGTGACCAACTCTCCTTTTAAATCTTCTTACTTATATTATGTTAATTATTTGTAATACCAACCTTCAAAGAAATTTCACTTGAGTTCATAGCTGAACCACTCCTAGCACTACCGCCAGTCGTATTTTCGCTTACACTTGCATTACCTGTACTTGCCGATTGTGTATTGCTGGTTGAGCTATTTATATTGTTGTTATTAGTTGAACTATGACTGTTCCATGATGACGAGCTTATCTCATTTGAAGAACCAGGGCCGGTGTTACTAATACTTCCACCACCCGCACCGGAGTTACTTGAAACATCATTATTCTTATTACTATTATTTGTAACTTGAACATCTGTTTGTGAACTGCTCTGGTTGCTAGCATTTCCTGAAACAGCTGAACCACCCCAAGTATTTTCGGTGACGTTAGCGTTGCCTGTGCGTGCTGTCTGGTTACTAGAACTGTTAACATTCACGTTATTATTATTTGTACTCCTAAAGCTATTGCCTGAACTTGATTCAATAACATTTGTTGACTCTGGTCCAGTATTACTTATAGTAGCCGCACCTGAGTTACCAGTGCTACTTTCAACACTTGATGATACATTTGGATGACTTACCCAATTATTCATCCAATTATTGTGATGAGAAGTCATAAAGCCAAGCATCTGACCATACCAATTACCATAACTTTGGCCATTGCTTTGCCAAGTTGATGGATTCCAGTTTGACCACGATGATTGCCAGTTATTGCCACTTGGCATCCAACTACTGTTTTTTGCATGCATCCATTGCATACCACTATATCTACCCATATGGCCCATCATGCCACTCCACCAACTACTGAAAGTTTGGCCTTGAGCCATACATGTTGATGGATCCCAATCATTCCATGATCCATTATTTTTCATATGATTGCCGGAATTATCTGACCAAGAGCTACTCCAACTTCCTGATCCACTACCGTTAGAACTACTGATTATATTAGTTGATTCTGGTCCTGTGTTACTAATACTGGCCGCTGAGGCTGCACCACTTAAGCCTAAACATGCGGCTGTAGCTATTGTTACACTTTGAACACTCAAACGAGTTATTGTTCTTATCATATAAATTCTCCCAACTTATTAAATATTATTGAAACTTAAAGAGTACTCCCAATAATGCTACTGCTTTATCAGAATTGATTATTATATATAGATTGTTTAGGTACGTATGTTAGTTATTTAACAATCCGTAGATTCTATACATAATCTTTATATGAGATGTTATATGTATTGATAGTATATTGACAATCGGTCAAGCTTATGCTTATATAACACTATTGTTACGGATAAACACAAAAATTAATAAAGGAAAAGTAATGTCACACGAACAAGCACAATCTCACGAACAAATAACTCATGAAGAAATTATTGGGTTCAATGATGGCGGGACAGCTATTAGATGGAACCAGCCCGGTGATGTACTAGTAACAGGCTATGATGCTAAAAATAAGTACCTGAGTCACATAGGAAACCATGATCTAGCTATTATTAAAACAAAGTCAGGAAATACTTATGGAATGGGACGGGGAATAGTTATAAATGCTGGTACTAGACAACCTTTTGAAGCACCTGATGAATTCCCAGACATAACCATAGGAGCACCCTTAGAGATACCTGGTGTTGGTAATACATCAGACATAGAGAGTGTAACTGTAGAATATAAGTACGGTGACGTATCGGGAGTTAAAGAACAATTCGATAAACCTAGCCCATTTATTGCATTACGACAATCTCTTGACCAAGCCAGAGAAGTTTTGGACCATACTAGAACTAACTAAAATAAATTATTTAACTTTTATAAGCTTAGTTACATGGTTCAGCACCTTGGACGTAATTCGGCCAAGGTTATTCGCTTGTTTTTAACATAATTACATATAAGGTTATCGCTAATACAATAGCTATACCTAAAACTAATATTACATTTAAGAAAGTAGCGAGATATAAGTCTATACTTAATAACAAAATAAAACTGACAGTAACATACCACCCTTGTCGACTTATAGGCCTAAAGCCCTTACCTAAAAGTCCATTATATTTAAACCATATGGGATTATTTTTTGTATTATTTTTCATAAAGTAACTATACCATTAATAAAAATGACTTCAAGGGGAAGTCATTTAAGCATAACTGGCATGGTGTGGCGTACTATACGAGGTTCGGACTTGATTATTCATAATTCAACTCCAAAAAAGTTAAGTATCTTTGGTCATTTCAATTTCATATATATGCTTGCCGCTTGGCGTTATCCCAGTATCATGTAACTCTGGTTCGCTTGTTATATGAAACCCCCAGTGTTTATATTTCTCTATGGAATCGGTATTATAATCGACTACAGTTATTTTTACGGGATTATTATTACCAAACCACGATAAAGTACGATCAAGTAATTGAGTCCCAATTCCTTTACCTTGATATTCCGGAAGCACAAAGAAAGTTACAAAAGTGTTAAACCCTTCTTTTCTCCTACCTATAATTGTACCTATAACTTTATCAGCATCTTTGGCAACTAATATTTGCTGTTCTTCAGTATTTAATGCCTGTCTTTTATAATAATTAACTATTATTTCTGAGTCGTAGTCTTTTGATTGTAGATCAGCTATTGTAATGACTCTTAGAGGATCTGGATCCTCATGCTCATAAGAGTTAAGCCATGCAATTTTGCGTACTTCACAAATCCCTAAAGCATCTTCGGGTGTTGCTACAGAAATTTCGTATGGAATCAATAAGGTTTCGCCAGGTAACTCAGAATAGTACATAACTTAATAATAACAAAAATTTGAATGTCTAAAGTGACTAATACTAATTAACAGATACAAAATGTATGGTGCGGCACCTTGGACGTAGTTCGGACTAGAATTATTCCAATACCCTATGATTTTGGGCAGTCAGTCGAATTAATTCCGTAGTTTCAGGATCTGAGCTAATTTCATGAAGTTCAACACCCCTACAAGAGACGAATCCACCACCTCTCGAAACTTCTAGTGACATTCTATTTATAAACTCTTCGACAGGTTCATTATGATTTTGCCATTCACTAAAAGAAGGAGATCCATCACTCATAATGAATACTGCTAGTCTTTTCGTACGTTTAGTTTTAACATCTTGTTCTGGAGCATCACTGGTGCTGGATTGTTCTGGTGACATAATTAAATACTAAAACTATCTATAATTATTGCAAGCAAAAGGGAAATGGTGCGGCACCTTGGGCGTGGTTCGGACTATTTTAACTGGCCAGTTAAAATCCACTTTTATTTATTAGGTTGTAGAGAGGTAGTAATACGATTATTGTATAAATTATCCCCAGAATAGGTGCTGTAATTATTGGACTAAGCGTAAAGGCTATAAGCAACCTAATAGGCGTTTGTTTATTTTGTGTAGACATGTAATAACATAAACCACTTAAGCTAACCCATATAACAGGCAAAAACATTAATATAGGGCTGTAGTTATGCATCGTTGAGTCACTGCTAGATACGTAATGCCGTATATAACTGCCTAGTATAAATAGGTGCACTAAGAAAGCTAATAAAAAAAGTATAGACAGCTTAAAGTAAATTGATTCTGTGTTTGGCTTCACAAGCCCATTCTACATCTAAGTTAATCATAAGCTTAATGGTGCGGCACCTTGGACGTAGTTCAGACTAGATTACTTTTTAGTTAATGATTTTATCCCTTTAATTAGTCCGACAGGGAAAAGTATGATTGCTAACATTCCAGCTAAAATACTAATTATATCTATTATCCAAACTATTGTTGAGCTAACCGTACTTCCTGTTGATGAGTTTAGAGTAGAACTTCCTGTATCAGTCAAGGAGGGAGATGGAACAGTAGTAGATAATACAAAATGGACAATTATTTGTAGGACAGCTATTACAATCAATAGTATAAATGGGGATAAAATCCATAAAATACCTTTTATTGGGTTTGGTTTTGAATTGTTGAGAGGATTGGATGGTTGAAATTGTGACTGTTCGTAGTTACTGGCAGGTAGGGCATTATTTTGTGGGTTTTCAGAATAAGGTTGAGTAGATTGTTGAGTAGTACCTTCATGCTTTTGTAGGTTTTGATTTTGATCATTATCCATATGTAAACATTATATATTAAGGCACATGTATTACATACATAGCCAGTTTGGTGCACCACGCTGGCTGAGGTTCGAACCAAATTGTTTAAATATAGGCCTGGTTCGAGCTAGATTAATACCCGCCAACACCGCATTTGCCTAGCCCTATATAGGAGGCGATGATAAGCCACAAAGTAGCAACTATTACAACTGCAAGAAGACTCGTGATAATCCGAAGCCATTTTCTCTTTATCTTTTCTAATAAATAATAAGTTCCGAAGAAAATTAAAAATGGCCAAGCTATAAACAAATAATAAAGTACGTTTTCTGTGACTGTGTTTTTACTACTATTGCAATACGTTAATGCGTTTGTACTGGATGACTGTATCAAATTGAGTACTGGTATTAATATTCCAACCACTAATAGGATTGATGCTTTTAGGTGTTTTCTGGAATATCTAAGCATGGAATAATCATAGCATAATCAGTATGGTGCACCCGGCAGGATTCGAACCTACGACCTTCGGCTCCGCAAGCCGACATTCTATCCAGCTGAACTACGGGTGCATATTAATTCAAAGGTTAGCAATACAAAATTTTAACAGACGTGGGATTATTTTACTAATGTTTTAGAAGTGTAGTTTTCGCATAAGTTGGTCGACTATGTCTTTTGGTGGTTCTTCTACGGGTAAATTTTGAGTTAGTAGCGTAAGAACTTTGTCTTCATCTTCAAGTTCGTACAATATTGTACTAGGATAAGCAAAGCGTTTAAATGGATTAAAAACTATTGACCCCATATGATCTTCGTCAACAATTGAGAATGACTTAAATCCGTTGTAACTGTAGAATCTTTTACCAATAAAAAACCCAGTATTATTTATTTCGAAATTAACTAACTTTGGAGACCGTGCTGCAATTACTGCAAAAACTATACCTATCAGCATAATCATAACCGGAGGATATATGCTGTGAGAAAGAAAATATATACCAACTGATACAATCGCCAGAACTAATATTAAGATAACAAACCAACTAGCAGACTTCTTGTGTTCAACAAACTCATTAGCGGACCATGTGAGGCTATTAGTTGGAAGTTGATCGGGCTCAGCATTTGGCAAAATAGATGATGGATCTGCTATTGGAGCTTCAGGTGGAGGGGTAGGCTCAGGAATAATAACTGGACTAGGCATAGGTTCCACTGGCTGCGCCGGTGGAATAGGTTGTTCGGGCACAGGAACTTCTGGTGTTACATTAGCAGGTGGTACCGGGACGAGTTCTATGGGGGAAACTTCAGTTCGAGGAACAGCTTCACCTATTGGAACAATTACTTCAGTCGTAGGTTGAATCACTGTTCCTATTTGTGCTGGATTATCGGTTTGATGTTCTTCCATAAGCGTATTGTACGATAAATCTAGGTTAAAACCCATGAAATATTAGTTGTTTATGTCTTATAGAATAGAGTAAAAGTTTGCTAAGCTTATATTAAAATCATCTTATAATCGTTGAATTTAAGATGTTTTGGTATAATTACAATCTGTTACGGAGAGGTACCCAAGTGGTTGAAGGGGGCAGTTTGCTAAATTGCTAGGGGGAGGAAACTCCCCGCGAGGGTTCGAATCCCTCTCTCTCCGCCAAAGTAACACCTTATGGAAGGGTGACCGAGTGGTCGATGGTGATAGTCTTGAAAACTATTGAGCCCGCAAGGGTTCCGTGGGTTCGAATCCCACCCCTTCCGCCAATATTTCGCTTCATTATGAATCCATTAAATGAGTTAGTTTAATTGCTAGCTCTTTTTTTGTATATTTGAAGATAGTTTTAATTAGGAAACAAGAACGACCAAGCTAAGTAAAAATTTATAATAATCGATCCAAGAAGCAGTAACTTCATTCCTCTTGTTAAGCTTTTGTGATTCTTTTTATACATAATCATGAAAAGAAGAAATAGTACGGGGAGAAAATCTAGTGAATATCGATAACCGTATTGGTCTTTGCCTATACCGTAAAAAGATAGAACCATAAATGCACTCGCTAATATTGCTACAAGTAGGTTTCTGGCTCGCTTATCAAAAGACGACCATTTATGAGTAAACAAGTTTAATAAATAGGCTGATGTAATAAAGATACTAATGCCATTTGGATTACTTGTTACATAAGGAAATCTTAAGGTCCACGAAGTATGATCTCGGGCCACAGTAAGCGGGGCGCTAAGTACAGCCGAAAAGAAATTTGTCGGTATATGGATCAAGCTAAATGTACCTAGAGATTTTGATTCAATTGAATCTGAGAATTGTAGCTGATGACTGTAACCTCCGTTAAATGGATTATGAAAACGTAGAAAGTTATACAGACCAAGTAGAATAAATCCGAATATGACTGGTGAGAATAGTTGGATATATTTTATTGGTTTTTGTTTTTTGGTTTTATCAGTAATTTGCCATAACTCAAGCGCAAAAAATAAAATTATCGGAAGTGCAGTAACTCGGGTCAATAATGTTAGCCCGCAGATTATTCCGATCAACCACCAACGCCGTTGGTAATAATATTCGTACAAGCTCCAAAATAACAAGAATACAGTTACCACTTGAGCAAATAACCAGCTACTTGGTACAGCTGCTACTCCAAGAAAAGCACTACCAATAGTAAAACCAAGCGCAAGAATTAGACTATCTTCTGGCGAATAAGTTAACTTTCTGGCCAGTTTATAGACGAAATATAGAACCCCTAACACAAGAAGCCACTGTAAGTGCCCTTGATAAAAATAGGCGTGAAACAAGTTAAATACAGCCATGAAAGGCATCAATAAGATAGCCGGAAAGGGACCATCACCGAAGAATATCTTACCGTGATAGAATATCGGGTCTTGTCCATAAGTTCCTATCGGGGATAGAAAATTTAATTGTCCATGCAGAAAAGCTCTTGAGAGCTCTGCAAATTGCTGACTTTCACCAGATACAAAATTAGATATTATTACCACAAGAAAAAGTGAAAGCGGTATCGTGAAAATAATAATTTTTTTGTAATTATTTCGCGTATGAAGGTTTATGTCTAAGAGACTCACTGTGATAACTATAGCGTCCTTACTTATAAATAGAAATATGTATAATTATTGCTTAACATACCTAGTGAATTGGCCAATCAGTACATCTAAAAACCGTGGTTGTTGTAAGTATTGTGTTGTAAATAAACCTTAGCTTGTTGCTTTCATGGAAATTAATAAGCTATACTGAACAGTAACAAAAATTGCAAATCGTTATAAAATTAATTCACGCTTAGCGGAGGGTAACAATGATGGCACGAAAGAGTCATGATAATGACGATTTACTGATGGAGGAAGACGAATTAACCGCCGCTTTCCTTGGTGATGAAGACCTAAATCCACCAGTAGCCGAACAAGACCAAGGCACAGCAACTGTAGCTGAAGAGTGGGAAGAAGACGATGGAATGGTCCCCGGTCAATTAGCGGTTGATGTATATGAAACTCGAGAGAAATTAGTAGTGAAAGCTCGTACTGCAGGTGTAAATAAGGGCGATCTAGACATTAGTATTGCCGATAATACACTTAGCATAAGAGGTACTTTATCTGCGGGTAACGAAGAAGACGTTGAAAATTACTTTGTACAAGAATGTTATTGGGGAGAATTTTCTCGAAGCATTGCACTACCCGTGCCAGTAAAAGAAGATGAAGTTGAAGCGGTTCTAAAAGATGGTGTTTTGACTATTAGTTTTACCAAAGTTAAGCAAGAAACTGTTAAGAAGATCCAAGTACTCTAGAACTATTTACTTGAATAATTAAAAACGCTCCAATTCGGAGCGTTTTTTTTATCCCGTAACTAATTTATTTAACTGCCGTTGGCAACTGTTTGCACGTTGGATAATACAAAGTGGACTATAATCTGCGCCAGTGCAACGACTACCAGACCAACAATTGCGAATAGAATTGTGTCCTTTGCCCCTGTTACTCTAGCCGAATCTCCACCAGAGATAGTGTATTTAAGACCACCAACTACGATCATAATTACCGCTGCGATACCAACAATCACTGAGAAAATGTCTAGAACCCACTTGATAATGCCATTTATAGCATTGCTTGTATTAGAACAAGTTGTACTGCCTTGAACTTTTAGACCTGCTCCAGTACATAATTGACCAGTACTATTTGAAGCTGCATGAACACCGGCTGGAATTATGGCAGGCAGAAATATAAGACCGGACATAGTAAGCGTCATTAGTAAAGTTTTTAATCTTTTTATCATTTATTTATTACCTTTCTTAGGAAATTGTATTTACTTATATCATAGCGAGTTATTTGCATCAAGTAAACCTCTTATGTATTTATGTTTTAGAGACGTTAAATAATACAAAATGAACTATTATTTGGGCAAGTGCTACCACTACTAATCCTACTACTACATAAATAATGCTGTTTTTAGCAGACGCGACATTTGCTGAGTCTCCACCAGAGACCACAAATCTAAAACCAGCCACTACGATCATTATTACCGCTGCAATTCCGACAATAATAGTAAGGATATTTACGACTTCAGCGATAACGCTGTTAATACTAGTTGCACCGTGATCAGCCGAACAGCCGCCCGTACCACTTGCAGTACCTATGCCTTGACATACTAGGTTAGATGCTCCAGTTGTTGCACTGTCAGCGAAAACCGCACTAGGACTGCTCGAGAGCCCAATAAGTAGGGGTGCTGCAATAATTAGTAGTATTTGGGTAATTTGTTTAATCATAATCTAACCGATCTTACTCACTACAAATTCTATAATAAATCTTGCTAAAACGATAACCACTAAGCCAACTACGGTAAATATAATTGTGTTTCTAGCAGATTCTACCCTTTTGGAATCCCCGTTAGCCAGTACAAATTGAAGTCCAGCTATTATGATCATAATTATTGCAGCTACTCCAGCGACAATAGTCACTATGTTTATCACCTTGTCTATTATTCCACTTGGGCCATAAAGAGGATTGGAGCTAGGATTGTCTTTACAAAGTGCGTTAGCACCGGCTAGACCCCTGCCAGAGTTTGGAGATATTTGTCCGTTTGAACAAAAAGCATTATAGGGGGATGCATGAACTGTAATAGGTATTAAAAATGAAAAACTCAGCAAAAAACCCAGGCTTACAATAATTTTTTTAGTAAGTGAATTGAATATGGTCATAGGTTTCCTACAACAAAATTAACAATTGAAAACGCCAATATTGCAATTACTAATCCAACGATCGCATAAATAATTGTATTTTTAGCCCGCGCGATTTCCTGGGGTTCGCCCCTTGAAACAATATATCTAAAACCCGCTATTACAATAACGAGTAAAGCAATCGAACCAATTAATCCGAAAAATATATTTAATATTATTTTAAACTCAGAATTATCAGTATTAACTTGAGGCAAAGTTTGAACCGATATTGGAGTCTGAGCACTTACATAACTTTTGGCAATTAATACAAAGGCCATTGGAATAATTACTATTTTAAATTTAGTTGAAAGTGTCAATATTTTCATATATCTATTTTAACCTGCTAGTGAGTTACCAAGGAAGTTTACAAGTGCGGCGGCAATAATTGCTATTACTAGCCCAATTACTGCATTTAGAATAGTTCCTTGAGCGTGTTTTATTCTCTCGGGTTCTCCTTGACCAATAATAAATTGTACTGCTCCGTAGATTACAAAAACTACTGCAACAACACCAGCAATAATTAATAAGTCGTCTAATATTGCAAGTAGAATTAGAAAAATATTACCCGGAGCAAAAACGTGCTGTGGTGTAAAAAAAGTAAATTTTGAAAAATTGCATGTTTTGTCTGTATTGGTACTAACGTTTATGTACTTATACCATGTGGGAAGTCCAAAAAAAGTTTTGTCAGGGTTACACGAAGTATCAACTGTAGCACTAAATATATTAAATATATGACTTGATATTATCGGTAACATTTCATTCCTTTATATTTAGTTCGTATAATCCTAACCATTCAGTAACCCTCCTGGTACGATAAATTGAAGGAAGCCCCAAAGAAAAAGGAAAACAACTGCGGCTAGTACTGCATTAGCAATTCGTTTCTTAGCTGCTGCGGATGCTTGCGGATTGTCGGCTGATGCAGAATATTGGATACCTCCAAGTACAACTGATATTACACAAATAATTCCGACTGCCGCTGCTAGAAAATCAATAGTAGGGTTTATATATTTTTGAACCAGGTCACATGTGCCCGAACCACTTCCTGAGTTAGTGTTTAGTCCACAGCTTCCGACTGCCGTGTCCTGGGTCCAGTTTGTAATATCCGTCGGCATATTGGTTGTGGCTGGAGCAATATTTGAAAAATTTGCGGAAGTACAGTCTTTTTGGGCAATCCAAACGTCATTACCGCTTGAATTTACACCTTCTATATAACAAGTTCCATTTGAGAATTGAGAAAGAGGACTATCACCACTGCTGTTACATCCTCCGGCTGGAATTATTTTGCCGTCAGTACCTTGTATCGGCAGTGTCGTACATACATTTCCCCATTGTTGATCTGATGTAATAGTTCCACTATAACCACCTATAAGTGCTTTTTGAGGTCCAGGTCCGCAAACGTAGGTTATGCCAGTCTGGGAAAGATAGCAATAAGCTTGACCCACGGGGGTATCGGCATAACTTGCACTTTTAATACCTGAAGTAATTAAGACTGTAAGAAAAAGAAATATGAAAAAATATTTAAAAGTTTTTTTATTTAAGATTTGATTGGTTTTAGCGATTTTTAAGATGTGCATTTTTTATACTATAACCTTAGATCTAATAAAATAACAGTTAGTGCAGTCCTGACATAAGCACGACAAACAGTCACATATAAAGGTTGATTCAATCTGTTTTTGCCGATAATATCTTATGGTTTTTGTTAATTTCATTTTATTATATTTTCGATTTTTTTGAATGAAGTTCTATCCCCGATATTATACTTTTATTGTGCTGTTTCATCAAGTAGGGCTTATGGTTATTGCGATTTTGGTATAAAATCTAGTTAAATGCATTTATCAAAACTAAAGTCAGTTTTTGCGGGTATATCTCTTGTTGTTTTAGTAACTATTGTTTTGTCCGGTGTTGTTCAGGGGAATGCTTCAGCAGCTGCAAACGACGCAGCGAGTATAACTTGCATAAACCTAGGCAAAACTGGTGCCCTACTTACACCTTGTGAAACCGGTTACGCTGAAGGTTTAGCAAGGCCAAATGGTGGTGGACTTGGTAATTGTGGTGGCCTGGGTCAGGCTGGCCCAAACTATGACTCATGTTTAGCTGGTGTTAAAGCCGGAGCCGCTGCTGGTCTGAACACAAATAATGCAGGAAATTCTGCATGTGCTAAATACAGCAACAACCCGTATAATGCATCTTTTATCGGCAACAACCAGAATGGTTCATTTATAGCATGTAACTATGCTTTTACGCTTGGTGAACAAGGCCAAGGAAGCGATTATTGTAAAAATATTCAGGCTGCGAACGTAAATAACGGAGCAGTGATAGTTGAAGCTTGTAAAACAGGTTATAACGCTTCAGCGGCCGCATCAACCGCTGGCGTGGCCTGTACAAATCTTAAGTTCACAACTAACTCGCAATTTAAAGCTTGTGTAAATGGTTGGAATGGCGCGTCAAGAGATGGTGCCGCAACCACAGCATGTAACAACTATACTGGTGCAGATAAAGCCGCATGTACTGCAGGAAGTGGCGCTGGTGCTGGTACAGCTACGGCAGTTACGTCTTCATCTGGCCCTACTTCAACATCTACAGCCCAACAAACAGCAACAATTGGCCTAACATGTAATGTCGATCTGAATCCACTTACATGGTTAATTTGTCCGATAGTAGATGCGGCAAACGCAATGGTTGGTTATTTGGATACTCAAATTACGTCGCTTTTAGATATAAATGGTTGTCAGTATTTTAATCCAACAAGCTCACCAAATAACATAAATACTATTCCAGCCAACGGCCAGTCTTGTAGCGGTAACGGTAACCCCGAATCAGAAGGCTATTACCTGGCTTGGCAGAACTTAAGAACTATAGCTATTGGTATTGTTGTAATAGCTGCTTTAATTATGGTCATTTCTCAAGCTCTTGGTTTCGAAGTCTTTGATGCATATACGATTAAAAAAGTACTCCCAAGAATGATAATTGCTGTTATAGGAATTGCATTGTCTTGGGAGCTTGTTCAGTTAATGGTTCAGATTTCAAATGATCTGGGCGTTGGGATAAGATATCTAATTTATGCGCCATTTGTAGGTTTAGCTAAAAATGGTGGTATTACAATTAATCAGACAGGTTCTTCGGCTCTTGCAATCATTAGTGGCGTTAGTTTACTTGGACTGGGATTAATTGGACTACTTAGCTTTGCGTTAACGGCAGCCCTAGCAGTAATTATTGGTTTTGCTCTACTAACATTCAGACAGATATTCATCGTTTTCATGGCCATTTTTGCACCTATTGCGATTGCTTGTTTTATCCTACCCGGAACACAGAAAGTATGGAAGTTCTGGTGGGAGAATTTTAGTAAAGCACTAATAATGTTCCCAATAATTGCTGGTTTTATTGCAATTGGACGTGTGTTTGCGCTTTCCGCAACCGGCCCTAACGTACAAGGAGCTGGAGCAGTACAACAAGTTACTGCTATGGTTGCCTACTTTGGACCATATTTTCTTATACCTCTGACATTTAGGATGGCCGGTGGCATACTATCAAATGTTGGCGGTATGGTGGGCGGACTTCAAAGAAGTATCAACAAACCTCTTGGCCAATTTAGAAGAAACAAACTTAGTCAGAATGCAGCGGCCCTCAAGCAAGGTGAAAGGTTTCACGGAAGAGATTACATACCAGGTTCAAATAGACTGTCTAACCGACTAAACACAGTATCTAGAGGAGTTGGACAGGGATTTGGTGGAAGTTTCGGCTTAGGTGTTCGAGGTAATTCAGCAGATAACCAAACCACCATAAAGCGTGGTGCGGAAATAATGAAGAGTGAAAACTTCCAGGCTATAGCTAACCATGAAGAGGCACTAAGGGCTGGAACATATGGTTCAGCAGCTGAAGCTAGAGCAGCCTTAACTTCAAGATATAATGCTGATGGTACTGATCCCGATAAAGTTCCTGGTCGGGTTAATGATGCAATTAGATCATGGCAAGCAGCTGGATTTGGATGGGGAGCTGGTGAAAAGGGTGCGTCCTATGCTGCCGCACAACAACTGGTTACCACCGGCACTGGATATGAAGATATGAAGGATATGACTGAAACCCTAGACCGATCTGCCAAAGGCAATATGTCAACCAAAACAAGTTTGGCTGGATTTGCCAACTCAAGAGCTAAAGAAGTTGGTAGATACGATTTAGCTCCTGGTTTTGGGTCTCTAAATAAATTAGTAACAGCGGATGCCGGTGAACGAGATTATGATCAGGCAAACTTAGATGCTGCTCAAGCCGCTGATCCAGTCACCGCACTTAGAGGCAAACCAAAACAAGTTAAGAACATCACTGAGACCTTAAGTAAACACCTCGGTAAAAGCATCTCTACTTGGCAAGACACCTCAAAGCCACAGGCAGATCGAGAAGCTGCATTACATGATGCAATTAGAACAGTTGGGCAAATGTCTCAATATGATACCCAGAAGGGCTATGCCTCACCATTAAATCAACAACATGTTAATAATATGATTAATGGCTCTGCATCGAATTCGAAGATCATTAGAGATATTGCAGAACAAGATCCTGAAGGCTTAGGTAGAATGCTACGACGTGCTGAAGCTCCGCCACAAAGATCAAATGATCCGTATGATACTACTGGTGGTGGTGGCCGAGCAGACATAGATGCATAATAAATAAGGTTACAGATTAGATGGCAACATATAAAGTATTACAAGACATAGAAGCTGACGACAAACTACTTGGACCATTGAGCCTAAAGCAGTTTATATATGCTGTGGTTGTAGTAGTCAGTGGTTTTATTGCATACAAACTAGCTTATGTAAGTCCTTTTCTTATAATTCCTTTTGTACCCGTAATTGTATTTTTTGGCTTACTTGCGGCTCCGCTTGGTCGAGATCAGCCAAATGAAATATGGCTGTTAGCCAGAATAAGATATTTTCTTAAGCCAAGGATTAGAATTTGGAATCAAAACGGTTTTAATCAATTGGTAACAATTACAATCCCAAAGAAAATTGAACGATCACTGACCAAAAACTACACCCAAGGTGAAGTTAGGAGCCGACTTCAAGCCCTAGCAAACACAATCGATACCCGAGGTTGGGCAATAAAAAATGTTAATGTAAATCTCTATAGCCAACCATCCTATTTGTTAAATCAGGGAGATTCAGACAGATTAATTGATCCAGAAACCATTCCTACAGAGGTACCCAATGTTGAAGTAACGGCCCAAGATGATATTTATGAAACTAATAACATTAAAGCTCAACATATAAACGAAATTTTAAGTTCTCAAGAACAACAACAAGCCCAATATTATAAAAAATTAGCAGTAGAAGGTAAAAGCAACCCTAACACTCCCGAAGCAAATCCTGACTATTGGTTTATGAATGAAGTTGCCGGTCAACGTTCAGCTAAAGTACCTGCAGGTTATTCTCAATTTCAAGATGATCCGGTGGTGCTTCCGGGTGATGATAGTAGCTACGCTATGGCATCTTCACCTGATGACCCTGAATTATTAAGAGAGTTGGAAGCGCATAAACAAACTTCTCAAAACCGTAATGGTCATATGCACGTTGTCGAACGACTTTCAGACAAAAAAGCGTTACCTCAATTAAGTCCACAAACAGCGGTGACAAGTCATCCTGTTAATGCTAAAATTGAATCATTAGCTAGAGACAATAATCGTTCTGTAGCTTCATTAGCTCATGAAGCCAATGAGGATGCAAAAAAAGATGGTCCACCCGAAGAAGTTATAATATCGCTACACTGATCTGGCTACTAAACAATCTGAGGTTTTATGATGGATCCGCAAAATAATAATTATGATCAAAGCCAAGGTAGTGCACCCCAAAATAATGGGAATAGTTATAGTCAACAAAATCAACCAAACGGATACATAGATCCTAGCCAGTACCAAAACCCACCTCCTGCTCAACCGTTTAACACTAGAAGCAAAAAGGGAAAGCCCGGAAAGACTACATCAACCCTACCCAAGAAAAACCCCAATAGTACTCAAAACATTCTTGAAATTGCCGAAATCCGTGACGGAATTGTAATCATGAACGATGGTACGTTTAGATCAGTAGTTATGGTGAAAGCTATTAACTTTGATCTTATGAGTCCACAAGAAAGAGAAAGTGTCGAATATGCCTATCAGGGGTTCTTAAATTCTCTATATTTTCCGATTCAAATATTCACACATTCCGAAAGAGTAGATATTCGACCATATCTTGAAAGACTGGATAAGATCAGGTTAGAGCAAGACAACATGTTGTTAGCACTACTCATGGATGATTACATTACCTTTATGTTAAATATTTCGCAACAAACAAATATTATGAACAAAAACTTCTACATAATTATTCCTTACTCTCCTCTAGATGAACTTCAACAAGCCTTAACTCAAAGTAAGCATTTCTTTAGCGGCCTAGTTAATATATTTAGCCCAGCCGAAAAACATGTCGTTATCGATGAACCAACACTAGACAAAGCAAAAGATGAGCTACGAAACAGAGCTCAATCAATTTTAGGAGGTTTACAACAATGTGGCGTTCAAGGTTTACCGCTTGATACTCAGGAATTGATTGAACTTTATTACGATACTTATAACCCAGATACTGCAGTGCGTCAGGAGTTAAAAAATTTCGACGATATTAATACACCGGTTGTACTTAAGGGTGAAGGTATGGCGCCTCAACCCAATCTGGATAGGGAAGTAGGTTTATAAAATGGCACTAGGCAAAAGAAAAACTAAAGTTGATCCAATTAATGTTGTACAGCAGCAGCAGCTTCGAGAACAAGCCGAGGTAAATGAAGCATTTAATCGAGGCGTGACTGCACTTCGTGATTTTATAGCACCTAGTTCAATTGAATTTCAAAGCACTCATTTCCAAATTGGTACACGTTTTGCACGAAGCTACTATGTCTATGGATATCCAAGACAAATATACACTGGCTGGTTAAGTAGCATGATTAACATTGACGAAGTAATGGATATATCTTTGTTCATCTATCCTGTTAATGGTCAAGTTGTGCTTGAAAACCTACGTAAGAAAGTGAGTCAACTTGAAGCAGGTCTTCAAATAGATGCTGAAAAAGGACGTGTTAGAGATCCAGCAAAACAGGCAGCCATCACCGATGCCGAGGAAATGCGAGATAAGCTTCAGGTAGGTGAAGAACACTTCTTTAGGCTTGGATTCTATTTCACGATTTATGCCGGTAGCCTAGACGAGCTAGAGATAGTTTCCCACAAGATAGAGACACTTCTTGGACAACAATTAGTATATTCAAAACCAGCAACTGCCCAGCAAGAACAAGCTCTAAATAGTAGTTTGCCGCAATTTACTGACCAGTTACAAATTAGACGAAACTTCGGAACTGGAGCCCTAAGCACCAGTTTTCCATTTACAAGTGCAAACTTAAGTGACGATAAAGGTATATTGTACGGTGTTAATATGCATAACTCCGGGCTAGTATTATTCGATAGATTTAGTTTAGAGAACAGTAACTCAGTAGTATTCGCTAAATCTGGAGCCGGTAAGTCTTTTGCGGTTAAGCTCGAAGCGCTTAGAAGCATGATGTTCGGCACTGAGATATTTATTATTGACCCGGAAAATGAATACCAAAAGATGTCCGAAGCCGTCGGTGGTGCTTATGTTAGGTTGAGCCTTAACTCCAACGTTAGAATTAACCCGTTTGATCTTCCTGAAGTAATTGACACCGAGGAAGCAGAGAATGCTCTTAGAACTAATCTGATCACCCTACATGGTCTGTTAAGGCTTATGATGGGTGGAGCTCAAGTTCAAATGTTAGGTTCAAGTGCAGCATCGATTCCAGCTCTAAGTCCAGTTGAAGAAGCAGATCTTGATGCTGCTCTTATTCAAACTTACGCGAAGGCAGGAATCACAAACGATCCTCTAACTCATACCTCAACACCGCCTACTATTACTGATCTTTATGACACCTTACTACACATGGGTGGGACTGGTCCGCAGCTTGCTCAAAGATTAAGAAAATACACTTCGGGTACATTCGCCGGAATATTCTCCCAACAGAGTAATATTGATATTAATAACCCAATGGTTGTTTTCAATATCAGGGACCTTGAAGACGAATTAAGACCTGTAGCTATGTATATAGTATTAAACTACATCTGGAACAAAACTAAGTCAGACCAGAAACGACGAATGTTAATAATTGATGAAGCCTGGCAGTTAATGAAATATGAAGACTCGGCAAACTTCATGTTTAGTCTTGCTAAAAGAGCTCGTAAATATAACCTTGGAATAACGACTATCAGCCAAGATGTTGAAGATTTTATTGGTTCTAGGATGGGAAGAGCAATCGTTGCCAATGCGTCTATGCAATTACTCCTTAAGCAATCCCCAACTGCGGTAGATTTACTAGCAGATGTTTTTAAATTAACAAGTGAAGAGAAGAAACGATTAAGTCAATTTCCGGTAGGTCAGGGTTTATTTTTTGCAGGCCAGAACCATGTTCATATCCAGATTATTGCTAGTCCAACAGAGTCCGGGTTAATAAGTACCACACCAACCCCTCAGCCAGGTCAGCAACAACAAATAAATACACAAACTCAAGGTACTTTCGATGTTCCGCAGCAAGCACCACCACTTCCTCCTGTATGATTGGAATAATCATTTAATTTATGGCAAATATATACGACAAAGAAAAAGACCCAGTACTTCATAAGGTAAAAGAAGAAGAGGGCATTAATAGTGGCAGCGATTCAAATTCTGGAGAATCCTCTAATCACTCATTTTACAAGCCCAACCCTGGCTTTTCCGCAAGTACTAGCTCAACTACAAGCCCAAGTAGTACAGCTAGCTCTACTAACTCTGATAGCGAAAAGACAAGCGGAACATCTAGCGGTAATAGTTCGAATTCTTTTTATAGAAAATCGAAAAAGTCGGCTACTAAATCAAAATCTCCTGGAAGTAGCAAAAAAAAATGGGCTCTTTTAGCTGGTGGTAGTGCTGCCATATTAGTTATGGCGGTTATAGTTTTTGTCTTTGTTAGTTCATTGTTAATTCCCAATCTCGCCCAAAATATTCTTACTTATCAATTTGCTCGAGTTAGTAGATCATTCGCAAGGGATAATTTGGAGTTAAATTCCGAAAAAGTAGCACTTGATAGCGTAGCTACTAAAGCAGGAGAGGATAGTGTTAATTCAATCTTCAAAGACACTACGGATGGTCTGTTGACTAAAATGAGAAGCTTTACCCCCGGCGGTGTAATGAAAAATCTTCAAACGACTGGTGATCTTGCATTTAACACCGAACCCTCAAGATTACTCCAGCGGCCTATACTTAAGAGCATTACCGTGGGCGACCGTACAATAGCAGTAACCGATCCTTCAAAATTAAAAACTAAATTTAACAAACTTATTCATCCAATCGACAGCTTTAACGCTCAAGTAGTGGCAGCTGATGAGTTTAGTACTGGACTTAATAACGCAACTAGAGATAGTGTCGGAATAATAATCAGAAGTTCAATTGAGCAAAACATTAGGAAACGATTAGGTATATCTTTATTAGCTTGGACAGTGAGTAAATATAAAGATAAAACTCCATCCGAAGCATTAGACGAAGTAAACATGGAAGCTCAGGCAAAAATTAATCCTGCTTCTGACACAACTGAAAGTAGTGTTGTTAAGGGTGTTAATGATGCTATAGAACAAGGTGATGCTACTGCTAAAGCCGATCAAAGTACAGCTGCTGGTAGAGCAGCAATAATTGCCAACGGTGGGGTCGATGCTAACGTAGTAGCTGTCGAGACATCAGCATTAAAGAATATTACTGATAACTTTTTGTCGAAAGCGAGTTTAGTATATGCGATAGCTGTACCGGCCTGTATCGTTTATGACGGATCATTAAGTAGTACTACTGCTGGAAAAACAATTGATACTCAAGGAGCTGAACTTCAAAGATCCTTTTATTATCTTGAGAGTGCTGCAGATCAACAAAAGAAAGGCGCCACAAGTCCAGGGGCAGTCGGAGCTCTAAACACAAAATTAGGAAATATTGCCCAATCCAATCCAGAAATTAGAGCAAGTGGTGGAACAGTTGATACGGGTAGCAGTTTCATAAGTCCTCAGGCAGGAATTGGTGGTCAATATTCAATAGCTGACACTTTACTACCTGGACCACTAAGTTCGCTAGTAGATCAAGTGGCAGTACTTTGTCCTTATTTAACCGACCCTAGAGTGGCCGTAGGTTTAGTAGCTGCTCAAATAATAGCTACTATTGTGTTGTCTCTACCAGATGGTGGAGCTGCAGCCGGCACTGAAGCAGCAGGTCAAGCAGCTGTCGAAGCTAGTACAGATAATGCACTAGTAGCTTTTGGTAAACGTATTGCTGATAAATTGGCCAGTAATGTTGTCACCGGACCAATTTTTAAAGCAGGAGGTAAAATTCGTGAATTGTTTACATTAAAAGAGTTTAGTAAAGTTGGAGCGATAACGGGATTAACGCTTCTGGCAAAAATGGATGTGGTACAGAAAACACACGAAACATATAATGGCTATAGCCAGGGTCCAGACCTTGCAAACCAAAGTGAAGCTGGCGGAGGATTAAATGCGAACGAAGCAGAGCGACAACAGTTCTATGGCGCTCCACTTTCAAATGCACAGGTTGCATATAACGATAATTCAGATACGCAATATATTGCAACACGTAATAAATCTCAAGGTGCATATCAAAGATATTTAGCTACAACCAACGTAAACTCGTTAGTTTCTAAGCTTTCAATGGATGTTGCGAGCGTGTTTAATACTTCGACTATTTCTAAATCTTTTTCAAATATTGTCAGCTTCTTAAATCCGGTCAGTGTTAGCTCGCATTTATTTGGCAGCTTCTCTGGATCAAAAGCATCCGCAGCAGAATCTGTGGATTCTAGTAATTACGGTATTGTTCAATGGGGTTATACGAGCCAAGAGACTGCCCTATTGGACAACCACGCCACTGCGGCTAGTTATCAACCACTTGAAAACCAATTGATATTACACAATAGTGGGCAAGAAGATTATCTACAGACCGTATATGGAAACTGTTTTTCGCCAAGTACAACTATGGGTACATTATTAACAACCAAACCACCTGACAAATTTACAAGTACAACAACAGGAACAACCTATACAAACCCTGACCCTGGACAATTGGCATATATATTGAGAAGTAATATCGGAGATGTGACCGGTGGATTATGTAGCGAGACTTATTTGGGACCTAATAGTGGAGACCTCAATACACACGACGGAAGTTATGGTAACGACCTAGTGTTTAGGTGGAGACTGGCCCAATCTTATAACAATACTCTTGATCAATTAAATGGAATATCAAATGCAGCTGTTACACAATAAGTTTAAAGTAATTTTTTCTAGAACGGTTTTAGTTTTATGTATATTCCTAGTTCTGCCCACAGACGCAGTAAGTGTATATGCTCTTCCGAGTAGTGCGCTTAATTCCACTAATGTACCTGTGGGAACGAGTAGTTATATTAACACGGGAAATGATATTAATTCTATAATTACTAAAACACCATTTTATGATCCGTCAGCAGCATGTGATAGTAGTGCGACACAGGCAAGTACCGCCCCGCTAACTCCTGGAACTGGTGATCCTAATGGTTCTTCTTTTCCTAATCTAGACCCGACAGCTATGGCAAATGCAATCAATACTTGGATTACCCAGCAAAATCCTAAAAGCGAACTTGCAGGTCTCGGGTCAACGATTGTTGCCAGCGCAAAAAACTCTAATATTAATCCGTTTCTGATTGTATCGATTGCCCATGAAGAATCATCGTTATCTAGCCCAAGCGATTTTAATGTATCAACAGGTAATAACTCGTTTGGTCGTTCAGCTGGTCCAGGTCAACCAAGTTTTCAAGGATCTAGAGCCTGGTATAAATGGACATCGGTAAAAGCTAGTGTTGATTATACTGCACCAGAAAATATAAACGCTGCTGGAGGTGGCGATATGGCAACTTATATTCGTCAAAGGTTTGGAAGCCTAATAGACAGTAATAACTTGTTATCTTTCATGGAAGCCTATGCTCCTCCTTCTGAAAATAATACAGCTTCATATGTTGCAAACTTACAGGGCTGGATAAGCTCGTTAATAAACCTAACTACTGGTACGTCGGGAGCTGGTGCTACTCAGGCTACAGCTAGCCCCACACAAACCAACAATACTTGTGGTTGTCCGTCCGGAGGTGGATTGGGAGCAAGCTCAACCACCGCGCCAAGTACGTCATCAGTAGATTTAGCCGGAGCCCAAGCCGCGGCGACGGCAATATCAGGTGTGCAAGTTGGTTTTGCTGCAGCTGATAGCAACGGAAATATAATTGCCAGTTACCAAGGTGATATGCAAGAGTCTGGTGCGTCAATTACCAAAGCTATGCTTCTTGTTGCTTATTTAAGACAAGCGGGTGCTCAGCCTCCAACTGGTGCAGAGAACACCCAACTCACAGCAATGATAGAAAACAGTGATAATGCAGCAGCAAATGCAACCTTTGCACAGGTAGAAGCTACAGCAGTTCAAAAAGTTGCAAACGATGCTGGAATGTCGCACTTTACACTCGATACTTCTGATCCGTTATACGTACTTGGCGAGAGTAAAGTTACTGCAAATGATCAGGCTAAGTTATTCGGTCAGATAAATAAATTAATACCTTCGACGCAAATTGCTTATGCGCAAAGTCTATTAACCGGAATATCAGCTGCTGATAGATGGGGTATTTTGTCAGCTAACCTTCCTGCTACCGTATACAGCAAGGCTGGCTGGAAGCAAGAACCACCAAGTAATAATTGGATACTAAATCAAGGCGCTTTAGTTGTACCAAATAGTGGCGGAACGGGGCAAGAACTAGGTGTAGCGATGGTTTCGTTCGGTAGTGCTAGTCAGGCTGCAGGAGAACAATTACTTCAGTCGGTGTTTACGAAATTGTTAGCACCAATTTCGACTACAAGTAGTTGTGGTGGCCTAAATAGTGGTGGTGGTAGTATTGTCCAAACAGCACTAAATCTTTCATGGCCCGAACCTTTCGCGAACAGAAAACCCTCGGAGGGTAGAACGACTGCCACAACACCAAATGCTGCATATGTAGCTGCCCTTCAGTTATTTAACAATAGTGAGTTTAAGGCAACCAGCGGAACAGGTGATGACTGCGGTGTCTTTATAGCTACGGTTATGCGTGCAAGTGGTGCAGACCCAAATTACCCCGTAGTATCAACCGTAACACAGGCTAAGTACGTAATTGCACACCCTGAGAAATATTTAGTTATTTATCCAGCCACCAGTACTGCTCAACTTCAGCCAGGCGATATATTGATTCTTAATGAGGGAACTACTCAGAGTGCAAACGGCACCATTAATATCGGAAATGGTGCTGGTGGTGCTGGCCACACTTTCATATATGTTGGACCGCAAGCCGGAGGCTATAATGCTGCCAGCGCATCCCTGGGAGATCGAACAGCCAATCTTGGAGGAACTCAGTTATCAGATAATAGAGGTTCATATTTAATAGCGAGGTTGAAATAATGGATAACAAGAAAAAAATATATATCATAGTTAGCTTGATATTTATTTTAATTTTTATGTTAGTTTTTGTACTCCATTCCAGGTCTTTATCAGTGAAAGT
Source organism: Saccharimonadales bacterium (SeqCode) (assembly GCA_038317055.1). Lineage (GTDB taxonomy): Bacteria > Patescibacteriota > Saccharimonadia > Saccharimonadales > DATKHC01 > JBBQBA01. The sequence goes on along the minus strand of JBBQBA010000001.1, from coordinate 335,847 downwards.
TAAGTTAGTAATTGCACCTTCTGTGGCAAGACTGACAATAAACAACAAAGTAGTCTCGCCCGGCACAATCAGGGTTAAGCCAGGCACATATACTGTTATCGGAACAATGAACGGTTTTGCATTAAGCTCAAAAACCGTAACAGTTAAGAAGGGGGATAGTATCCAGGTAGGTTTGGCATTGTCTTCAAACTCTGCGAGTACTAGTAACTGGTATTCTGCGCACCCGGGTGACGAAAGCATAGCCGAAGGAATTTCTGGATATAATAACGACGTTCTATATCAGCAGTCATCTGAAAATGCACCAATAATAAAAATACTTCCTTTCACCGGTCCGGACTTCGCTTATCGTATAGACTATGGCACCCCGGCGGGTGCAAACGCTAATAAACCCATCATTTACATTACCGCTCCAGATTCTAGTGGTCAGCAAGAGGCACAAGCATGGATGAAGAGCCAGGGTTATGACACATCTAAACTAGACATACAATATGTTATAGGTCAGCCTTAAACCATTTAGCTATTTCTTTGGGTGGGAATAATATTAGCGGTTTCCATAAAATGATGCATTACAATATCAGCATCCGTGGTAGTTATTATCGTTTGATAACTATTTAAGATATTTGTCAGAGCTAAACGCCTAGCACCATCTAGCTCACTGAAAACATCGTCAAAAAGTAGAAGCGGTTTTTGTTGTCGAGCCCGCTCTATAACTTGGGTTTCAATCATTTTAAGAGCTAGAAGTATTGTTCTGGTTTCTCCCCTAGATGCAATGTCGCCTGCTAGTTTTTCGTTAATAAGTATCTGTAAATCATCCCTGTGTGGTCCATGAGAAGTAAATCCGCGTTGGCGATCGGATTCGATTACATCTTCTAATTTTCTTAGTAAATCAGTCTCATAATTCTTTATGTTTACTTTTGTCTTATATAACAATGTTAGAGTTTCTTTTCCGCCGGAGAGAGAATCATATAGTTTACTAATATCTGTGTTTAAGATTTCGATTAAGCTATTTCTTTCCTTAAACATCTTGCCGCCAAGCTCCGATAGCCGAATATTCCAAACGAATAATTCTGGATTTTTTAATTCACTTCTTTTTAGCAGATAGTTTCTCTGTGCGAGAGCTCTGCGATATTGAGCTTTTAGTGTTTTATAACCAGCCACCGTTTGATCAAGAATATCATCAAGATAACTACGCCTAAATTCGGGTGAGCCAGTTAGTAGCCTAAGGTGATCTGGCTCAAAAAGTACTACCGGGATAGTTTGAGAAAGGTTGAGTCTTTTAGAGTTTTTTGTGTTTATAACAAATGTTTTAGATGTTTTTTCATCTTCTATTTTCTCTATCTTTATAACTCTATTTGTATTTTCGGTATTCGTCTCAACCCTAGCCCAGTCTTTTGTGTTGTTAATTAGTTCGTTATCTTTTGCTCGAAATGAACTGCCTCTGGCAGATACCAGCAAAGCTTCAAGTAAGTTAGTTTTTCCACTGGCGTTAGGGCCAACTATGATATTTACGTTAGGTGACAACTCAAATGACTCATCAATATAAGAGCGAAAATTTTGTAAATGAATGTCAGTAATCATATTAAAAGATTACCACTTTCGTCATCTCCGAAAGATTAACTTTTAAGCGGCATTATTATATGAAGATAGTTTGAAGACTTTTGGGTGTTATTAATTACAATCGGCTCAAGCTTTCCGTTGAAACTACATGCTACGTCATCACCAACAAGTGCATGTAGAGCTTCAAGTAAGTACCTAGAGTTCATAGTAACCATTCCTTCACCTGATACCTTAGCTTTTGCAGTTGCGGTGTTCTCACCTAGCTGAGATGCAACTGAATGGATACTAATATCTTGTGAAGCTTCGTTAACATTAATTGTTATACTTCCAGCACTTTCTCTTGCGAACAGTGCTGATACTTTCGTGATGTTAGTAAGCTCACTTTTCGGTAAGCTAATAGTAGTTGAAAACTTACTGGGAATTAGTTGCCTGTAGTCAGGGTATTTACCTTCAATTAATCTAGCTACTAACTCAACATCGCCAACCTTAAAAAGTACTTGTTGATCGTCATAGGTTATTACAACTTCGCCGTTAAAGTCAGCAATTAATCTAAGTAGATCTTGTATAGCTGTAGCCGGAATTAGTAGGTTGATTTCCTTTTTTGTAGCGATAAGTTGTCTTTCAGCAAGACGATAACTATCGGTTGCAACAGCGTATAGTTGACCTTCATGTGAGTTAAAATATACCCCCGTTAAAACCGGTCGGGAATCATCGCTAGATGCGGCAACTACTACTTGTTGGAGTGCTTGCTTAAGATTCTGGGCGTCTATTTTCCAGCTTTCGCCCTTGTCGATTGCTGGCATAACCGGAAATTCGTCAGCACTAATGCCATTTATGACTGATTTGTACATTTTTGAATTGATGTGAAGTTTCTTGTCTTCTAGCTCAAGTTCAATTACATCATTGGGTAGGTTATTTACAAAGTCCTGAATAAGTCTGGCTGGAATAGTAATCGATCCTTCGGTTGCTACTTTGGCGCCAATGTAGTGAGTGACAGCAATATCTAGATTCGTAGCCGCAACGCTGAGCCGATTGTTAACTGTTTTGAATAAAACATTGGATAGGATTGGAAGGGTAGAACGACCACTAGCAATTCGGGCCACACTGTTTAGTGCTTTGTTTAGATTTTCCTGAGTTACTTGTAATTTCATAAGACCTCCGCCGAGTTAATAATAATATAGTTATATAAATAGTCATTGTTCTTATAGGTCCTGTGGGTAATGTGGGTAAGTCCATGAAATAATCTGTTAATTAAGTAATTTACGTGTGGGAAAGCATGGGCTTTAATTGTGCTCATGGCTTGTACAACTTGCTGATTTATACACCTCACATAAAGATATACACAAACTGCCATGTAAACGAAGAAAGTTAACCCACTAACAAACCACATGTTAAACACAGCAAAAGCACTAACATTATGCATATAAATGCTCCTTAATTTCCGTTACTGCTGCCTTAATAGAACTGTCATAGCTCAACTCTTTTTCAATCTTTTCGACGGAGTGAATAGCGGTGGTGTGATCTTTTCGGCCTAGCTCGTGGGCAATTTTTGGAAAACTAAGGTGTAGGTCGCTTCTGAGGATGTACATAGCAACTTGTCTAGGCACAACTATGTCTTTGTCTCTCTTTGGTCCTAATATATCTTCAAGCGATATCTGGAAGTGCTTAGCGGTCTTATCTATGACCTGTTTTGCACTTATATGTTTTGGTCGTAGTTTACTGTTACCAAGAAGGTTTGTCGCTACAACTAAATTAGGCTCGATATTTCTCATTTCACAGAAAGCTAGTAACTGATTTAGTACACCTTCAAGTTCTCGAATGTTGGTTTGTACTAGAGTTGCCAAATACTCCACAACATCATTAGGTAGAGTTATGTTATGGCCATGAGCTTTACTTTGAATAATCGCACATCTTGTTTCAAAATCAGGTGTTTGCATGTCTATAGTCATTCCCCACGCAAACCGGCTTCGAAGTCGTTCTTCTAATGTAGGTATGTCTCTTGGGGGTTTATCACTACTAAGGATTATTTGTTTATTAGCTTGATGCAACGCGTTAAAGGTATGAAAGAACTCTTCTTGCATCTTTTCTTTGCCAGCGATAAATTGAACATCATCAATTATCAGTACATCCGGACTACGATAATACTTAGCAAACTCGTTAGTTTTCTTAAACCTAAGCGCATCGACAAACTCTTGAACAAACTGTTCGGTAGACATATAAACTACACGTTTTTCCGGTTGCTGACTCAAAATACTGTTACCAACTGCTTGAATTAAATGAGTCTTACCAATACCGACGCCGCCATAAACAAACAAAGGATTATATTTTGTACCAGGTAATAGGCTAATTGACTGACATGCAGCATAAGCTAGTTCATTTCCTGAACCAACAATAAAATTATCAAAAGTATAACGTTCATTTAAACCTTGTCTGTAGGTGTGTGATAGTTCACTTGATTGACGAGATGCATAGGCAGGTTCGTTTTTCATTACTAACACTGGCTCGTTCATGTCCTTTTCATCTATTTCAAGACTTGGGGTAAAAGAATGTATCTTGTATTCGACTTTTTCTGGCTTAACACCATTTTTTGCCAGAACGTCTACGATTAATTGGTTATATTTCCGTTCAAGCTGCTGTTTTATAAAGACATTTGGCACACCCACAATTAATACATGGTCTTTTTGCCTTAATAGTTTTGTGTTTTTAAACCAAGTTATAAAACTAGCATGAGAAATACTAAGCTCAATCTCGCCCAACACAGCTTGCCACAGGTTATCCTGCATAAGTTCTCAAATCCCCAATTCCCCAACTAAAGTTTTATTAGTATCTATTTACTATAGCGCAGAACAGTCTCACTTTTCCACAGCAAAGTTTATTACGCATAACTGAAAATCATAAAAAACCATAAACAGATGCAAAATTGTGCACAGCTAAAAGCTCTATCTATAAAAACAGTGGAAAAGGTTTGAGTAAACGTGGATAACCTGTTAAGATAAGTGAATAAATATTGTCAATTTAACGTGTGCTTAATAAGCAGCTTGACTTATATAGCTGAAGCCACATACCATTAATACTTATGCCTAAACGTACATACCAACCAAAGAAGCGACACCGCGCCAGAGTGCACGGTTTTATGAAGAGAATGTCTTCGAAATCTGGAAGAACTATTTTAGCGAATAGACGTCTTAAAGGACGTACTCGAATTTCACACTAGAGTAATATAAGAAGAACATGATAACAAGAACACACCGTTTCCATGGTTATGGTTCACTTCGATATATATATCGACACGGAAAGACCGTTAGAGGGCCACTTTGCTCACTTAAATATATCCAAAATAAACGACGTAAATCTTACCGTCTATCAGTAGTAGTAAACAAAAAAGTTAACCGCTCTGCGGTCGCTCGGAATCGAATTAGAAGAAGGCTTTACGAGCAGGTAAGATTAAGCGAAAATCTAATACTTGAGCCATACGATTTGGTTTTCACTATCTTCAGCGATCAGATCAATGATTTAACTCCTGAGGACTTAAATCGCTTAATCAAGGCACAACTTTTTCAAGCTGGGGTCATAACTTCTAAATCTTAAGCGTTATACCGTGATATTATATTTGTAATATCTAACAGGAGCCTGTATGTTTGCGTCCATTTTTCAAGTATTAATAGTTAAACCAATTTTCAACCTACTGGTTTTAATATATGCCATTCTACCTGGTCATAACTTTGGGTTAGCCTTAATAATCTTTACAGTAGTCGTTCGTCTATTAATGTGGCCACTGGTTAAAAAGCAACTTCACCAAGCTAAGGCAATGCGAACATTGCAACCCGAGATCAAAAAGATTAAAGCTGCAACAAAGGGCAATAAGCAAGCCGAATCTAAAATGCTGATGGAACTATATAAAGAAAAAGAGATTAGCCCCTTTGGTTCACTAGGTACGCTTGCGGTTCAGTTTGTAGTTTTGATTGGTCTATATTCCGGGCTTCGTGGAGTAATCGGTAATCCGGAAATTATAGTCAAGAACTCATATTCATTTATAGCTAACCTCAGTTGGATAAAAGAACTAGCTGCAAACATTCACTTGTTCGACCCTACGCTACTGGGGATTGTAGATTTATCCAAAGCAGCTCTCGGTAAAGCCGGTATTTATTGGCCTGCAATGGTTATAGTTATTGCAAGTGCTATTACTCAATACTATTCCAGTAAACAACTACTACCAGATGCAAAAGAAAAGAAAGGTCTTAGGAAAATACTCAAAGAAGCTGGCAGTGGTAATAAAGCTGATCAATCTGAAGTTAATGCCGCAGTCGGAAGGAGTACAAGGTACTTTATCCCGGTACTTATATTCTTATTTACGGTTAATATCGCATCAGCTCTAAGTCTTTACTGGTTCGTTGGAGGACTGGTAGCGTTCTTGCAACAGGGATATGTACTTCGAAAAGATGAAACCGAAATGGAAGTTATTGCAGACAAACCCTCAAAAGGAAAATCCAAAAGAACAGTTGTTGAGAGCGAAGTTATCACTAAAAAACCAACAAGTACTCCCAAGAAAAAACCAGTAAAAAAATCCTCAAAGAATAAGAGGAGGAAAAAGTAGTGGAAGAATCTATTCAATTCGCCAAGAAATATCTTGAAGATATATTGTCTTTCTTTGGTTTAAATACAGATGTTCACGCAACTTCGGAAGAGGAAGTAATTGAGCTTAATGTACCATCTACTCATTTAAATGGATTCTTAATAGGTCAAAAAGGTGAAACAATGCGTGCCCTACAATATCTGGTCGGTAGTGCACTAAGAAATGGTGGTCATGAGTATAGCCGAGTAAACGTAGATATTGCTGATTACAAGAAAGCTAAAGCCGATAGACTAGCTGAGATTGTCAATGAATGGGTTGAAGCAGTTAAGAAATCTAATGAACCTATGAATTTAAGACCAATGAATTCCGCTGATAGGCGAGTAGTTCACAAAGTTGCAACTGAAGCCGGTCTTGAAACTGAATCAACCGGTGAAGGTAGGGACCGTTACGTTATTTTGAAGCCGGTTCAGAAGTAGATAGACTACTTTCTTTTAAAACAGCCTTATATAGCTCAAGTGTTTGCTCTGCCGTTTTATTCCAAGAATACTTATTTGCCTGAATATGACCTTTTCTAGTTAGTTCAGTCCTTAGGCTGCTGCTTTTCAATACCTCACTTATCTTAGCTGTAATATCCTCAGTGCTATTTGGATCAAAATAATGGGCTGCGTCACCATATATTTCCGGTAAGCATGTAGCATTACTGCTAACAACCGGAGCGCCATGTCGCATTGCCTCTAGTCCAGGTAAACCAAAACCCTCACTCAGACTTGGGAATACATATGCTCTACAGTTTTCATATAACCATTTCAGACTACCCTCACTAATAAAACCCGTAAATACTACGTCTTTAATGTTATTACCCCTTACCCAGGTTTTCAATTGGTCATAAACTACATCCTCTTTTCCGACTAGGACCAACTTTAGTTCTGGGTTCTTCTTCTTTAAATCAGCAAAAGCAGTTACTAGTCTATACAAGTTTTTGTGCGGTTGTGGTCGTCCAACATACATTATGAATTTGATATTAATCAGTTCTTCGATTGGTTCTGCTTTGTCTGTAATCTTGTCGGCTGCTTGATAAATCACGCTAATCTTTCGACTATTAATCTTTGCGAATTTAGCAACATCGTCTTTAACAAACTCAGAGGGTGTAATGATTGCGTTAGATTTTAGTGCTGCAACCCGATTTACCCATTTATATATCATTTGCTTAAACGCATAAACAAGCGGGTTCTTAGAAGGATTTTTAAATCTTGTCGTTGTTAGATCATGCATAGTTGTAATAACGGTGCCTTTATATAAGACTGGTTGTTGTACCATCCCAAAATGCACTAAGTCAGGTGATATTTTATTGAGTTGTCGATTTAGCTTTAATTGTTCAGCAAATGTAAATTCTTTATATGGAGATTCAACTACATGATATTTAGTTGCAAATTTATTAAAAAAATCAATTCTATGTTTTTTAGTTAAAATAATTACTTCAAAGTTTGTTGGAGATTTATGTAAATGCTCAATTAATTTATCTATGTATCTTCCAGTTGAAGTTCCAGATTCTCGAGCATCTATTACTAGTTTCATATATTGCCCTTTATTATGTCACAAAGATAATTATTCTACTGTTACGCTTTTTGCAAGATTTCTAGGTTGATCTACATCAAGATCTTTAATTTTAGCTACGTTATACGCAAGAAGCTGTAAGGCTACATTGTTAACTAGAGGTTGAATATAATCTGATCCTACGTATGGAACTTTAATAATTTCATCAATGCCATCAATTTCATTATTTGTTACTGCTATCACTCGGCCACCCCTAGCTTTTACTTCAGCTATATTTGAAAGCATTTTACTGGTTACTGTGTCTTGTGTTGCAAGGGCAATAGTAGTTAGTTTGTCATCGATTAATGCTATAAAGCCGTGCTTTAACTCACCGCCACTTAAACCTTCCGCATGTATATACGATATTTCTTTTAATTTAAGTGCACCTTCTAGGGCGATAGGATAGTTATATTGACGGCCTATATATAGTAAGCTCGTCGATTCCTTGATAGATTGTGCGACTTTTTCGATCTTTCCTTTTTCTTTTAATAGCTCAGCTATAACATTAGGTAACTTTTTAATAGCCATGATGATTTCTAAACTCTCAGAATATCCAAGATCTTTAGATCGTCCAAGTAACACAGCATGCATGAGTAGAATTAAGCTTTGTGAAGTAAATGCTTTTGTAGATGCAACAGATATTTCTGGGCCTATATGATTATAGACTCCGGCATTTGTTATTCTCGAAACAGTTGAACCAACAACGTTTACAACCCCAGTTACAAGTGCTCCATGTTTTTTTGCTTCATTTATTGCTGCAATTGTATCTGATGTTTCTCCTGATTGTGATACTGCAATAACCCAAGTATTTTTATCTATTATGTTTTTTGTATATCTAAATTCTGGTGACATAAGTGCTGTGGTTGGGATTCCAGATAAAGCATTAAAATATAATTCACCTAACTTTGCAGAGTAATATGAAGTACCAACACCTAGTAATACAATTCTATTTATTTTCTTAAGTTTGTTACGAACATCTATCAAGCCACCAAACCTAATATCTGCTTCAGATTCAATAAACCTACCTCTAATAGAGTCTTCAATTACTTTAGGTTGCTCCATAATTTCTTTAATTAAATAATGTTCAAAACCGCCTTTATTTGCAGTTTCAACATCCCAATCTACATGTGTAAAAGACTTATCTTTAGTCTCGTTATCTAAATTAACTACTTCAAATTCATGACCTTTAATATCTATAAGTTCACCATCTTCTAGGTAAATAACTTCCTTAGTTCTTTCTATGATTGCTGAAACATCAGAGGCTAAAATAACTTCCTCGGGTGTTACACCAACTACAAGAGGGCTTGATACTTTTACGCCAATTAATCTATGTGGTTCATCTGCACAAATAATAGCTAGAGAAAAAGCTCCCACCAGTAAATCAGATGCTTCGAGTACAGCATCTCGAAGATCATCTTTGTATAAACTAGCAATGAGTTGAGCAACTACTTCAGTATCCGTCTCACTTTTAAAAACAATTCCGGACTTTTCAAGCTTACTTTTGAGCTCCTGATAGTTTTCTATAATACCGTTATGGACTACTGATATTTTTTTATCAAAACTTTGTTGAGGATGTGCATTTTCAACTGTTGCTAAACCGTGAGTTGCCCAACGAGTATGCGCAATACCAATATTGCCTAGGTTACCTGGTGGGTTATTGTTAATCGCCTCTTCAAGCTCTACGATTTTTCCAATAGATTTTTGACAATAGACGCCATTATCACTAATTACTGCAATTCCTGATGAATCATATCCTCTATACTCAAGTCTTTTTAAACCAGATATTAAAGTATCTAGTGTTTGAGTTGATTTTCCGCTATAAGCTACGATGCCGCACATAAATAGAATGTTATAACAACCATAAGACATATCCAAACCTAAAGATATTTAAACTCCCTTAGGTTTTATGCCATTTTAATCTAAGTGCTTTAAGCTTACTCGCATTGGGAGGTAAATCATGAACGATTATATCCCAAATATAATTTGACTTAACTTGTTTATGAGACTGGATCGATAATCTTTGCATTAATTTTTTTGGTGAGAATAAAACCGACACAATTAAGCCTTTTATTGCAGACCATCCATTACCTCGAAGTAACGAACTTATTAAAAATAGGAAATAAGCAAAACTTAGACGCCAGCCAATAATAAATAAATATCGAGTTGGTACATTTTTCCAAAATAACCAAGGTAGATTCTTCATAGTGTGATAGGTAGTAAACCCTTTTATTTTTTTACTTGTTGCACCAATTTGATGAAAAGCTGTTGCTTCCGGAACATACTGAATTTTCCAGCCGCGAAGTTGAGCACGAAAGCTAAGATCGACATCTTCATAATATGCAAAAAAATCTTCGTCAAAATATCCAATATCTTTAAATAATTCTGTTCTATACAAACTAGCTCCGCCACTTGCTGCAAAAACGTTACGCATATCATCATATTTATTACTAGAAATCTCGCCACGACCGCGTGGGTATGGTAATCCCCAGACTGTATATAAATCTCCGGTACTGTCGATATGTTTTTTGTCTATGCTTAGCAATTTGCAGGTTACTATTCCAATATTTTTATCATCATCAATTACCTTAACTAATGAGCTTAACCAATTCTTATCTGCAACTGCATCATTATTGAATAATGCTACATAATCAACCTTTAACCCGATAGCATGTTTTATTCCTAAATTCACTCCACCTGCAAAACCTAAGTTTTGCTTATTAATAATAATTTGTATATCAGGGTAGTTATTTTGAAGAAATTCTAACGACCCGTCTTTCGAACCATTTTCAACTACAATGATAGTAGTTTTAATAGATTGAATTATTAGTGAATCTAAACATGTACCCAACGAACTTTTACCGTTCCAATTTGGTATAACGACAGCTGTTTTAATCATCGACTTCAGTTCTCATTTTCTCTATAATAACTCATACTGTATGTTTAAACGTATCATATCTAAACAGAACAGGGCATTACTCTCAGAACTTGTTCGAACGGACTTTAAGCTTCGCTACCAAGGCTCTGTTCTAGGATATGCTTGGTCTCTGTTACGGCCCCTGTTAATATTCATAATTCTTTACATTGTATTTGTTAAGTTTTTAAAACTTGGTACGGGAGTACCACATTATCCAGTCTATCTATTACTGGGGATTGTCATCTGGAATTTCTTCAGTGAAATGACTCTCCAAAGTTTAGGCTCGATAGTTGGTAGAGGTGATTTAATCCGTAAAATAAAAATTCCTCGGTGGATTATCGTTTTATCTAGTAGTATAGCTGCGGTCATAAACCTTACTCTTAACTTAGTGGTTGTAGCATTTTTTATGTATATAAATCATGTTCCAATTCACATATCAGTGGTGATCCTACCGCTAATTTTACTCGAAGTTTATATATTTTCATTTGGTGTATCATTATTTTTGTCCGCAGCATTTGTAAAATATCGAGATGTTGTTTATGTTTGGGAAGTTTTTCTGCAAGCTGGATTTTACTTAACGCCAATATTATACCCACTATCAAGAATTACTAATATAAGTCTTCAGAAATTTCTAATTATTAATCCAATGGCCCAAGCTATTCAATCAGCAAGATATTTTACAGTAACAAAATCTACGGTAACTGCCCAACAATTATTTAATGGTGGTTGGTATGTATATATCCCATTTGCAATCGTTATTCTCGCTTTCGTTGGCGGTATTTATTATTTCCGAAAAGAATCTAAGTATTTTGCGGAGAATATTTAGTTATGAGTGAAATTGTTATCTCTGTAAAAGAACTAAGCAAGACATTTAAGTTGCCACACGAAAAGCAGGGCTCAATAAAGTCAGCAATAATTAACTTCTACAGATCTAAAAGGACTTTCGAAATACAAGAAGTATTAAAGGATATTTCGCTTGATATAAACAAAGGTGACTTCTATGGGATAGTGGGTAGGAATGGTAGTGGTAAAAGCACTTTATTAAAAATACTTGCTGGTATTTACACTCCTACCAAGGGAAGGATTGACGTAAACGGGAAACTAACTCCATTCATAGAACTTGGAGTGGGATTTAATCCAGAATTAACAGGGCGCGAAAACGTATTTTTAAATGGTGCATTACTTGGTTTTAATCGTAAAGAAGTAAGTCGTATGTATAAAGAGATTGTTGCGTTTGCTGAATTAGAAAAATTTATGGATCAAAAACTCAAAAATTATTCCTCTGGGATGCAGGTAAGATTAGCTTTTTCTATCGCAATCAGAGCAGATACGGATATTCTAATTCTTGACGAAGTGTTAGCTGTAGGTGACGAAGCTTTTCAACAAAAATGTATTGATATATTTGAAAAATATAAAGCTGATGGTAGAACGGTTGTATTGGTAACTCACGATATGGAGATTGTAAGGAAATTTTGTAACAGAGCTATACTTATAAATAACGGAAAAATTGTAAAATCTGGAGATCCCCAAGAGATTGCAACTGAATACTCAAAACTAAACATGGAGAAAACAGAACAAGCAATTCGAAGTAGTAACGATAGGAAACCCGGTACAAATATTGACTTAAAGATCAACAGTGAAGACAACAAATCTAAGACGGATTTTGATATTTTTGAAGAAATGAAAATAAAAATAAGTTGGCCCGAACAGTTAAGCTCAGTGAAAAACTTAGGCTTAGCGATTCATAAAAATAGCGGCGAATATATGTTTGGTGATAATACCCTAGATAAAGATATTGATGTATCCAAAAGGGTAGTCACTTATAAGGTTAAATTAGCACTAGGTCCAGGGAAATATCATCTAGTAGCTGGTTTATTTGGTGAAACTGCTAGAGATACTATTGATTTTGAACACCATGGACCTGAGTTTATTATTAAGATGAACCCAAATGATAAATTTCAAGGTCTAGTTAGACTAAAGGGTGATTGGGAGTAAATATGTCAAATAATCCATTACAAAAATATTTTGAGAAAAATGATGGCAAACTAATTCATAAGTGGTTACATTATTTTGATATTTATAATAATCACTTTGAGAAATATCGTAACAAACCAATTACTGTTTTAGAATTTGGAGTATTTCAAGGTGGTTCTCTTCAGATGTGGCGTGATTATTTTGGTAAAAAGGCGCGCATAATTGGGGTCGATATAAATCCTAAATGTAAGTCACTGGAAGAGAAAGGTATAGAAATATACATTGGTGATCAAGAAGATAGAGATTTTCTACGAAAGCTTATGAAAAAGATAGGCAACGTTGATGTAGTAATTGAAGATGGTGGGCACACTATGAATCAACAGATTAATACTTTCGAAGAAGTATATCCTTATGTAAATGATGACGGTGTTTTTTTAATCGAAGATTTGCACACGAGTTACTGGAAAGATTATGACGGTGGCTACAGAAAGTCTGGAACTTTTATAGAATATGCTAAAAGAATAATGGATGATATTAATGCTTGGCATTCGAAAGATGCAGAAAGTTTCGTAGTAAATAATTACACAAGAACGATTAAAGGATTTCATGTTTATGACAGTATTATAGTCTTTGATAAGGCCCAGGTGGATGAACCTTCTCATCATATGACAGGCCACGAAACAGTAGGTTACTAAATTGTCTAATTACACAAACAATTTATTTGTACCAGACTCTGAGAATAATAGTTGGGCAAATTTATACTCTTTCATTACACCGAAAAGTAGAATACTTGATATTGGTTGTAGTAGTGGACATTTCGGAGAAGTTTTAGTTAATGACAAAAACAGTGAAGTTATCGGCATAGATATTGATAATGACGATATACAAAAAGCAAAAAAAGTTCTAAACAAAGCATATGTAAGAAATATTGAAACCGACGATATCAAAGATTTAGGAAAGTTCGATATAATTATTTTTGCTGATGTTCTAGAACATTTATTAAATCCAGTTAATGCTCTTAAGAAGATAAAAAAATCATTAAAACCAAATGGTAAAATTCTTTTCTCTATACCAAATATGGCACATGTGTCTATACGTTTAAGTTTATTAAAAGGTTTTTTTGAATATACAAGTACGGGTTTATTGGATAGGACTCACTTACATTATTATGATGAACAAGAAGTTTTTAATATCTTTAATACTGCAGGTTACAAAATTGAACTTATGAAACCAACGGTTTATGAATATCCAAAAAGTGTAATTGATGAATGGCTAAAGGATAATGGTCTTGAGGCAAACAGTAAATTTTACGAACATTTAAAAGACACTAAAGCTTTTGTATTTCAGTTTATTGGTACTGCAAAAGTTGATAGTAATTTGCGAGTAAGCTCAAGAAAGCTACAATATATAAATCCACATGATGAGTTAATGCAGGTGATAACAGCACGTGATCAAAAGATCATAGTTAAAGACCAACGAATTCAATTACTAGAAAAAGAAATAAACGAGATTAAGAATTCTAAATCGTGGAAGATGGCAAAAAAAATTAGTAAAGTTAGAAACATATATAAATGAAAACAAAATTAAAAAATACTGGAAAATTATTTCTACCTCCAGGCTCTCGTCGCTTTAGATTCGCAAGAAGAATTGCTCAAATATTTAAAATAGTAGAACCAATACCGGTAGATGTTAATTATAAAGAATGGATAGAAAGAACTGAACCCTATACTTGGGTTAAATATAAAAACCTCGATTACGAACCTAAAGTTAGTATTGTAGTTCCTGTATTTAATCCACCGGCTAAATATTTCATGCCTATGATCTATTCCGTAGTAAATCAAACTTATCAAAACTGGGAGTTAATTTTAGTAAATGCTTCTTCTTCAATGGATTGTCGTAGACAAACAGAAAAGTGCACGCTTATAGATACAAGAATTAAAACTGTCAATATTTCAAGAAATGAAGGTATTGCAGGAAATACGAATGCTGGTATCAAAGTAGCTATAGGCAAATATGTTGCATTACTAGATCATGATGACCTCCTAGCACCAGAGGCATTGTTTGAAATGATTAATTCAGTACAAGACAATCAAGATGCTGGTCTAATATACAGCGATGAAGATAAAATTAATGCTAGTGGGACGGACCGATTCGACCCACATTTTAAACCAGACTGGTCACCTCAATTGCTTAGGCACGCAAATTACATAAACCACTTTTCATTAATAAGACGTCAAGTACTTAATAAAATTGAAGGTTATCGATCTGGTTTTGACGGTGCGCAAGATTATGACTTATATTTGCGTATTATTGATGAAAATCCTAATATAGTTCACGTACCTAAGGTTCTCTATCATTGGAGGACGACAGAAACTTCAACTGCCAATGATTTCTCAATTAAGGACAACATACGTTTAGCAGGTGAAAGTGTGCTAGCAGATCATCTTAAGAGAAATAATATTAATGCTAAGGTAATACCTGACTATAAACAACCAGGATACTATCACATAAAATATGAGATGGACGACAATTTTAAGGTTGCTGTATTAATCCTCCCACTATCTTCTAAACATCAAGGGGCTTTACTTACTCAATATATACATAAAACTGATCCAGCCATACAAATAATTACTTATGGAGAGAAAGACAAAGCAGACCAAAATGACGAGATAATATATTTAAATGAGAAAGATTATTCAAAATTTATAAGTGAATCTTTAAATAAAACAGATGCCAATCTATTTGTAGTATTAGGAGCAGGAGTAATTCCGATTAAGGAAAATACAATTACAAATCTTGCTTCTCAACTTTCTCAAGATAAATTGGTTGGTGCAATTGCACCAATGATTCTAGAAAATGATAAATGCACTATTCGAGACACAGGATTAATTAAAGTCGACAATCAATACTTAGAAATATTTAAAGGGTACAGTAAAAATGCACACACTTATTTTGGTAATAGTAATTGGATGCGAAATCTTGATAGTCTAACTGGAAGATGCCTTGTTGTTAGAAGAAATATTGTTGAGAATTTATCTGATTGCTATACAAAGAATTTATTTAATCCACGACAATTTGAAAAAATAATGCTGGAAGAAAACCTGCAAGTTTGTCTTAATGGATCCGTTGAGTTCAAGTATGTTGGCGACTCAAAACTATCGGCAACTAGTACTAAATACTTTACTCCTAACTTTATAGAATATAAGGTTGAGTATGGTTTACAAAAGCTACCAAATATACCACCCGAGGTAGACTACAATGAATAAACCAAATGCTGCCTTTGTAATAGTGTGCTGGAATAATAATGATCTTCTAGAAGAATGCTTAGACTCTATAAAAAATCAAACATTCAAGAATCATAAAACTATAATAGTTGATAATGGGTCTACTGACGACTCAGTCATTACGATTAAAAAAATAATGCCAGAAGCAATTGTAATTGAATCAAAAAAGAACTTAGGATTTGCTAAAGGAAATAATGTTGGAATAAATGAAGCCCTTAAGGATCAAGAAGTTGGTTTCATCGCGCTTCTAAATACTGATGCTCGATTAGATAATGACTGGCTAGAAAAGCTTATTATATTTACAGAAAATAAACCTAAAGCTGCATGCTTGCAAAGTACTACATTGGATTATTATGATCAAAGCATAATAGATTCAACACATATATATATTGCACAAAACGGGCAAGCAACTCAGGGTTCATGGAGAGATGATTATGAATCGGAAATGGGGCCCATGAAAGTTTTTGGAGTAAACGCAGCAGCTTGTTTAATCACCAGAGCTTTTATTGATGAACAACCATATAAAAAAGAATTTTTTGATGAAACTATGTTTATGTATTTAGAAGATGTAGATATTGCTGTTAGAGCAACCGTAATGGGTTGGGACAACTATTTAGTACCAGGTACAAAGGCTTACCACATGGGTTCAGCAAGTTCAGGTAAAAATCCCGGGTTCTCGTTATACTTAACATTTAGAAATAACACGGGACTTATTTTTAAAAATCTTCCATTTATTACCATTTGCAAACTTACCCCAAGAATATTTTTATCAGACATTGAAACGTTTAGACATTTACGGCGACTTGGTAAGAATAAAACATCATGGATAATTCCTAAGGGGAGGATAGCAGGAATTTTTAGAAGCCCATTATTTTTATTGAAGCGTAATAAAATTAGGAAAGTTTCTAATATTGATCGAGATTATCTTTGGCATTTAATGCGCAAAGGTTATTAAAACAAAATTATAATGTAGGGTTGAATCCGCCAAGAGTTGTAACAATATCTTGGTAGCCAGTAGCTAGTGTAAGTTGAGGATTAAACATATGAGTTTCAACTTGGCCTGTACCGTTGCTATCAATACCGTATATTAGCTGGTCATAAGTTCTGCCAAGGTAATTGCCTGAAACAAATGAACTATTTGTAGCACTTACGTTCGTTAAATTAGTAACTACATCGTAGTAACCGACTGCTGTTCTAAGTGATGGATCAAATAAATGTACCTCAGCATGGCCTGTTCCATTGCTGTATAGAACGTATGCTAGTTGATCATAACCTCTGCCCAAGAAGTCTCCTGACACAAAAGTTCCGGTGGTAGAACTTACATTTGATAGATTAGTTGCTACATCGTAGTAACCGACTGCTGTTCTAAGTGATGGATCAAATAAATGAACTTCTACATGACCCGTACCATTACTGAATAGAACATAAGCAAGTTGTTGATAACCTCGCCCTAGATAATCTCCTGAAACAAATTTACCAGTAGTTGGAGTTACACCTCCAAGGTTTGTAGGTACATCATAATAACCGGGGAAATTTAGTAGGTTTGGACTCATGCGATGGATTTCTACATTGCCATTAGACCCGCTATATAATACATTCACCAGCCCTTCTTGATTATCAATAGGCGATTGGAGGGCAACGATTGTACCAGTAGCTGGGTCTGTAGCATTCATAGCAGTAGCGCTATGTAGTAACCAGCTTTGGAATCCAGCGTTCATTGAATGAAGTTCTGTACAACCTGAACCAGTATTGTTTAATTGCGTAAATGTTAATCTTGGCGCACCACCAATTTTATATGTCATAAGCTTGGAACCGGATGTTGCTCCAGTAACATTTGATGCATTAGGACAACCTGAGTTTGGATCACCAAACCAACCAGTATAAATATTATAAAAATTTTGATTGCCATTAAAATGAGGTGTATACCAATAAAGTGCAGCTGTTGCACCAGAATTCATATGTACTGCTGTACCATCGATAGTTGTGTAACCATCGAAGAATGTAGGAGCGTTTCCTCGACATCGACTAAATGAACCTTGTGTCATTGGTCCAGCGTAACAGGTAGTGAGATCGTCGGAATTGTCCCAACTTCCAGTTATTACAGCCCAACCCGTGTTACCTAAAGAACGTTGTTGCCCAAATCTTAATAACCATGCAGCACGGATAACTTGTTGAGAAAATCCTGCTTTAGCAGCGCTGTTAACACAAGTTGGTCCAACAGTTGAGACAACTACACCGTTTCTTCGATAAAGACTTACTCCGCTATAAGAATATGTTGTGCCGCTATCAGGACAACCATAGCCTACCGCAGCAGCATATTTATTATTATCTCCATTGTTACAGAAATTAACACCTCCCGTTACTAGGCTTTGTTCTTTTTGTAATGTGACTATTAGTACTTTTGGATTTATACCGTAAACTTGTGCAGCAGCAGCGATTACTTGACCTGCAGTCGAATACCCTCCATAAGTAAATCCACCTGCCGGTGAATAGCCGGTGGGGAGTATAGCCGCAAAACCACTATTTGTACTAATACAACTATTCCCGAACTGATTTAAGAACGCATCAATACTTGCTGAACTCATAGAGTTTGAATCGCTAAATGTATTGTCTCCAATTAACTGATTCTGGTTGAAGGCTGCATTAACTTTAGGATGAAAAATGCCCATTAAACTGAATACAGAAATCATTAAAACTAAAACGAATATCGTAATCTTTTTCATGGTCCTACCTGTAGCACAAGTGGATCTTTAACTGTTTTTGATTGACCGTCTGAAGTTGCTGTAGCATTTATAGTCCACGATCCTTCTGTAAAACCTGCACTTATAATGTCCCAGTTCCAATATGCAGCTCCTTGGCTATCTGCGGTTTTAGCATCTAATGTCTTAATCACACCATCCATTGTAAATGTTATGGTACAGCTAGCACCAGGTGAAGTTATACAAACAGATTGTTCGCTACTTGGTGCACTTGGGCTATTACTTAAAGTTGGACCGTGATTACTTACAAACGAACCATATGGTGATACTAAGTTTCCACTACTACTTGTCGGGGTAGTTACTTTTGAAGAAGATGGTGCAGTTGTATCTACTTTAGGTTGTACTGAATTAGTTTTAGCTTGGGTATTTACACTACTTGAGGTTGTATGTGAAGGTATGCCTGAACTTGGAATGGTCCCAGAAATAGCCTTTTGTTTATGGAACCAATGCGTTGTATTGGTTATTTCTAGAACAAAAATAATTAGAAAAACTCCTAATAAAACTAGACATAAAATCTTAGTTTTTCGAAATCGAGTGGCCTTAAAAGGGGCTTTGTTAGTCTTTTTCTGCTTGCTCATTATATTTTTACTAATAGTAATATGATTATATAACCATAAGTGTATTTAGGCAATATTTACGTAAGAAGTTTTTGTTAATTTTGTATCTGATAAATATATAGCGTTGTAATTGGAAATGATAATGTATCTTTTAACTTAATACAATTTCCGGTAAGGATAGTTGCCGTTAATACGAAGCCAACTTTTTCATTCCGTAAGTACTTGCTACAGCTACTTGTTTGAAGCGTAAAACTATCTGGAGTAAGTAGATTTAATTTAGTCGGAGTTGAATTATCGTTGTAAACCTCAACACCAACATGTGCATATCGATTATATATTTGTTTAGGAGTATTAGGTATTGATTGCCACATATTAAACTGTGGGTAATCGTAGACACTGGAAATAGAAGGCTTATTATTTATTATCGCTAAATTCTCTTCATAACCACCTTCATTTGCCCATCGAAGATTAGAACCAGAAGAAACTTTTTTTATAGTGATACTTATTGGGTTCTTTTGAATTATAGCTAGTCCTTTGTATAGTGGATTAACCTTTATACCAATGTATATTGAGAAAATAAAGTATATTGATGCAGCTAAAATAAATTGTTTTTTTATGATCATGTAGGTAATTAACGGGAGAGGAATAGATAGTAGTATGGCTAATTTTAGGCCTATAAATGTACCAAAATTATAGTGAGCATGTAAATTTACAGCAAGCTCAATAATTACTAATATTAAAAAATAAATTATTGATGGAACAACTGGGAAATTAAATTTTCTAGAAGACAAGTTTCGTATAAATAAAACCAGTAACATAAAGTTGAGTAAGCCTACACCAATGAGAACTCTACCAGATCCAACTTTATCTAATAGTAATACTCTAGATAACTGTGAAAACTGTCTAACGAATAGTTCTAATAAATAAACAAGAAACAGAATCAATAATCCAAGTAATGGCCAGTCAGTGGGTTTCTTTTTTTTCTTATCTATGTAAATTAAAAAGGCAGAAGGTATAAATAAAAATGGTGCTAACAGTAGAAAATTAGATGCTTCACTTTGGTTCGATCTAGCCTTGTTATCTATTAAATAGCTGGCTGTTTTGTTATCAGAAATAAATTGATGCCCTAGTTGTGATGAGAGGAAATGGTCTGGTTGTATGCCGCCGCTTTTTAATATTCTAGTTCCTGGATAAGCAGTGTGGTTTATTGACTGTATAACTTCAGATCGTGTAAATAAAAATGCCCCAAAAATTAAACCAGCAACTAACCCTGCGCCTAATGCAATTGAAATATTACTAATTAAAGTACTTCGATTCCAGCTTTTATTTTCTTGAATACCGTAGCTGATTAAAAATACTGCCAATACAAGACCACAAGCTATTTGGAATGGAGGGTACAAAACTAAACTAAAGCAAGATATCAAATAAATCAGAGGTGCTGCTAATATTAGCTTCTTTTTTAGTGTTTTTTGTTTCCAAAGATAAATAACATTTATCGCAATGAACAGTGAATAATAAAGTGAACCGAGTGTCCCATACGCATACCACCATTGAACAAATGCGCTAAAGAACAAAGAAAGAGATAATAGTATTGCCAGTTTTTTTCTTCCCGGTAACAGGGTAAGTATAAAAAAGTAACTACTAACGATAAGCAAATAGCCCATTAACCACCATTTCAGGGCAAAAGCATTTTCGAGTGGCAGCGTGAAGAACACTAAGTTGTGTGGCTTAAAAACGATGCTCCAATCTTTATAAGGTACATCTTGGACTGAAACATCTTCACCGTTTCCAATATTATGGTTTATCTTAGGAAAACTACTATTATATTGAGCAACTGTTAATTGAGTATTTACTAACCATTCATCCGAACGTATATCTCGTGGTTTATTAGCTAACAAATTTGGGTCATTTTGATTGCCATACAGAATATTATGTAAAGTCCCAATCGAACTCCCGCTAATTTTGTTAACTGATAAAAAAATAAGTGGAACTAATAAAACTAGCGGAAAAAGCCAAATACTTTTATAAAACCTTTTAATATGTTTATGCATTACTTGTGTAAATTAATGAATATCAAACCGGACATTATTAGGAATATGCCAACTATCTTTAGAGGAGTAAATACTTCATGAAAAACAAAATAGGAAGAGACGAAAACAAGTATATAAACAAATGACGCAGCTACTGGGATAATATATCCTAAATCATTTTTCGAAATTAGATACATGTATAACAAAAAACTTAAACCATATAAAACTAACCCGGAGATAGCATATGCATTGAAATTATAATGAAGTTTATTTGCGACGTAACTTATTGGTAACCCAGTTTTTGTACCTAATTTAAGGGCAATTAATCCTAGGGAGGTGGTAACTACATAAAGCGCTAGAATTATTTTTGACACAGTCTGTATTTTATCTAATATCTAGCCAAAGACAAAATTATAAAGCTTTTTATGATTCATATTTCGTTCAAAATGTTTGAAATGATAATTCTTTGCGCGTTTACCCATTTTGGCTCTATCAATTTTCGACATTGACCTTACTTTCTTAATATTGTTCACTAGCTTATCAACATCATTTGTGGGTCCAGCGTACCCGCATTTAATTTTTTTATTTATTAAGTCTTGCACTTCACCATCCATAGCCAAGACGATTGGACGCCCAGCTGCAATATAAGACATTACTTTTGCGGGGATTGTAGCTTCAAGTAGATCACTTTTTACTAAACATCCAATTAACATATCTGCAACGGTTGTATATTTCGGTATATCTGTAATTGGCTTCATACCCTCGAAATAAAAACAATCACTTAAACCCGCTTTTTTAACTCTATCTTCTAACCATCCTCGGTACATTCCGTCACCAACGATGATCCAATTAATGTCTTTTATACCTGAAATTTTCAGTTTTTTAGCTGCATCTACGATTGTCTCAAACGATTGAGCTGGGCTGATGTTCCCCGTAAAAACAATATTGAAATTTTCTTTGAATCGTGAAGATAATGTTTTATCTTGAATATCTTTTTCATAAATTTTTTCACATACTTGAGGTATAACAATTATTTTTTCTTCAGGTAAATTTGTAGCAGCTATTAAAAGCGATTTCATTTTTTCTGACAATACAATTAATTTATTTACGTGATTGTAATGCCAAAGTGATACTCTCGCTGCTAGCTTTCTTAATATAGTACTTTTAACATTAAGCACCGAAAATAAGTTCTCTGGCCAGAGGTCTAATACATACATAGTTGTTTCGGTTTTTTTTATTCTTCCAACTATAATTCCTGCAATTGCCATCATGACCGGTGAAGTTTGAAAAAGAAATATCTTGTCATACTTTAATGTTAATAGTTTCGGTATATGAAAAAGGCTAGCCAACGGGAATGATATATAGTTTAGGAATATTGAGAGATTTGAATTATTACCACGTGGTAATTCAAATACTCGATTAACATTAATCCCATTATGATTTTGATGCTTATTCTTTAAATACGAATATCCTTCAAAGAATTTACCTTTTGGATAGTTTGGAATTCCGCATAGTACATCTATGTCACAATTATGCTCAACTAGATAATCAGTAATGTCATTTATTCTGAAATTCTCAGGCCAATAATGCTGAGTAACAACTAATATTTTTTTATTCTTCATTTAGATTTCTTAACTACCACTATATCCTTTTCGAATAGTCCGACAAAAATATCACCCTTATTTTTAAATGAACAATAACGAAAAAGGAAATACCAAATATTGTGCATTATCTCAGACATTTTGCTCATCTCGGTCTCTGGCATACCTGACACGTTTTTATATAGCTTATTCGTTAGTTCTCTAAGTATTGGTGACTGGAAAGGGAAACCTGCATAGAATGTCTTAACGGTGCTATAACCCTGAGATTCCATAAAAGTTTCAATTTCATATTTCTTGAAATTTCTTACATGTCCAATATGTACTTCGTAGTCTCTCATTCTACCGACAGGTGATGATATCAACATATATTTGTTATTAACTTCAATAAGTTTTTTTGTTAAGACTTTCCAATCCACAATATGCTCTAATACATCAAAAGCAGTTATCAAATCATATTTCTTTTTAGTCTTAGCTTTTGTGATGTCTTCAGTTACAAAATGAATGTTTTTAACCTTATGGTATTTAGTTGCTGCTGCTATCCCTTCTTCAGAAAAATCACTTCCATACACTTGGGCTTTTTTGAAATAACGTGCCATATAGGCGGTTTTATTTCCGACTCCGCAACCAACATCTGCCACGTTATTAATTGAGCTCTTTGGTATTTCTGATAATGTCAATTCCAATAAATAATCAAACCATCTGCTCCCAGCACTTTTTTCAAGATATTTAATCATGTTTTCGTTCCAGTAGGATTTGTAATACTTTTGATTTATTTCGACACTATTCACTCAGGTTATACCTTTCTCCAAAAAATAAATTGACTCAACTTGTCTATATTAACAATATCTAATTGATATTTTATAACTTATACCTATCAACCCCAATTAAATATATATTAAAACAACAACTTGATTTATTTTTAAAGTGCTGTTGCTTGATATATTGTTCCTATTCATGGGATAATTGATAGACAACAAGGAGGTATAGTTTGAAGGTACTTATTACAGGTGGTGCGGGATATTTAGGCGGGGCTTTAACCGATATATTAATGAATTCAAATCACGAAGTACGAGTTTTTGATGCACTAATGTATGAAGAAGCATATTTAAAAAAAGTGCCTTTTGTCCTGGGAGACATTCGAGATAAAATAGAATTGAAGAAACATCTTGAGTGGGCTGATGCTGTAGTTTGGTTAGCCGCCTTAGTTGGTGATGGTGCATGCGCTATAAACCCTGAAATTACTATGGAACTTAATCAGAGCATGGTGAAATGGTTATCTAAAAATTTTGATGGACGTATAGTTTTTATGTCAACTTGTTCAGTGTATGGTGCTCAAGATGGTGAGCTTGATGAAGATGCACCAACTGGTCCACTTTCTGTTTATGCCACAACAAAGTTAGCAGCTGAAAATTATCTCAAAGATAAAAATGCAATTATATTTAGGTTAGGTACATTATTTGGATTAGGTGATACCTACTCAAGAATTCGTTTAGACCTAGTCGTAAATACGTTAACAACAAGAGCAATTATTGAAGGAAAATTAAAAGTTTTTGGTGGAGACCAATATAGACCTCTTCTACATGTAAGAGATGCTGCTCAAGCAGTTGCCGATAATCTTGATACTATTCATACCGGAGTGTTCAACCTTCATAAACAAAACGTAAAGATTCTAGAACTTGCTCATGATGTTGCAAAATTCGTTCCAGGTACTGAAATGGAAACAGTAGATATGAAGTTTCAAGATTCACGAAACTACAAAGCTAATAGTAATAAAGCTAAGAAAGCATTCAATTTTAAACCTCTTTTAGGATCCATAGATGGTATTAAAGAGGTCAAAGCACTAATGGAAGCTGGGCGTATTCGAGACGTCAATAATCCTAGATATAATAATCAAGGTTATCTAGAAATTTTTCAGACACATAAGTTAAAGGAAGAGGTATAACATGGTAAAGCAAAGTTTTGAGGAGCCAACAGTATTAGATGGCGGATTATCAGTTGATGATAGAGGCCAAGTTTCATTTGTAAATGGGTTTGCATTCGAGGGAGTCAAAAGGTTTTATATGGTTTCTAATCATAGTGAAGGTTTTGTCAGAGCTTGGCATGCTCATCAGAAAGAAGCAAAGTATGTCTTTGTAGTTAAAGGAGCAGCAAAAATAGGAGCCGTAGCAATCGATAACTGGGATGCACCCTCTAAAGAAGCTGAGGTAAACCAATACGTATTTTCAGAAAAGAATCCAAAAGTTCTGTATATTCCAGCAGGGTATGCAAATGGTTTCATGTCACTTACTCCTGATGCTCAACTAATATTCTTTTCAACTACAACTCTTGAAGAGTCACAGGGCGATGATTTTAGATATGACTCTAGGCATTGGGATATATGGTCGGTTGAAGAAAGATAATAGTAACGAAAATCATCAGAGGAGATAATTTTTATGGAAAAACCTAAAGTAGTAATTATTGGTTGTACAGGAATGTTAGGTGCAATTACCCTAGATTCTTTCGTGCAAAGTGGAGATTTTGATGTTGTTGGAACATATAGAGATGTTGGTGCAGTTGAAGCTCTAAGAAAGTCCTATCCTGAAACTGAATTCAGAGAGCTAGATGCTGAAGCTGCATCTAGTGAAGATATTGATGTTGCACTAGACGAAGCTGAATGGGTAGTGAATGCTGCCGGTGTAATAAAACCCTATATTCATGACGACAACCCAACAGAAACTCAAAGAGCAATTAATGTAAATTCACTTTTCCCATATAAACTTGCAGCATCAGCAGCAAAATCAAGTGCAAAAGTAATTCAAATTGCTACTGATTGTGTATATTCGGGTCGACAAGGTAAATATGTTGAGTCAGACCAGCATGACGCAATTGATGTTTATGGTAAAACTAAAAGTTTAGGTGAAGCACACTTGGATAATATTGTTCATATTCGAGCATCAATAATTGGGCCAGAGCTTAAAGCTCACGTGTCTTTATTAGATTGGTTCTTATCTAACCCCAAAGGTGCTGAAGTCCCGGGATATACAAACCATCAATGGAACGGAGTAACAACACTACATTTTGCTAAAATTGCCCAAGGGATAATTAAAAACAAAATTGCAATTCCACATAGTCAACATTTAATACCTGGGAATACAATTTCAAAAGCAAATCTACTTAGGAGTTTTGCAAAAGAATTTGGTAGAGCAGACTTAACTATTAAAGATGGTGAAGCAGCTGTAGTAGTAGACCGAACACTTGCAACAGAAAACGAAGAACTAAATAAGAAAATATGGGAAGCAGCTGGTTATAAAATAGCTCCAACCATAGAACAAATGGTAGCTGAATTAGCAAAGTATGGATTTCCTAGAGATACTAAATAATGAAAGTAATGACTATTTTGGGCACTCGTCCAGAATTGATTCGGCTTTGTTTAATTGTAAAAAAATTAGACAAGTTATGTGATCAGGTATTGGTACATACCGGTCAGAATTATGACCCAAATTTAAATGATATTTTCATTAAACAACTAGGTATCAGAAAAGCAGACTATTTTTTAGAAGCAAAAGGCAGCTTTGGTGAACAGGCAGGAATAATACTTACAAAACTAGAAGATATAATCAATAAAGAGAAACCAGATGCTTTCCTGGTCTTGGGTGATACAAATAGTAGTTTAGGTGCAATAATGGCAAAAAGGTTAGGCGTACGTGTATTCCATATGGAAGCTGGTAATCGTTGTTACGACGATCGTGTACCAGAAGAAAATAATCGACGAATTATCGATAGTCAAAGTGATATTTTATTACCATATAGCGAAAGAAGTAGAGCTAATTTAATAAGAGAAGGGGTAGATGGAAATAGAATTTATGTTACTGGAAACCCAATTAAAGAAGTACTAGATCATTTCAAAAAAGAAATCGACAAGAGTAATATAATTCAAAAACTTGGATTACAGAAAAACAAATATTTTTTAATGACACTACATCGAGCAGAAAATGTTGATCCTGAAGTAAGGCTTGCAAAGTTCGTTGAAGCTTTTAATGAAACACATGATAATTATAAAATGCCTATGATATGGAGTGTCCATCCGCGTACTAAAAAACGTCTAAGCGAAAACCCATCACTCAAAATAAATAAAGGCATTAAGCTAGTTGACCCATTAGGGCTTTTTGAATTTAATAACTTACAAAAGAATGCCTACTGCGTGTTAAGTGATAGTGGAACAGCACAAGAAGAATGTTCAATTTTTGATGTTCCAACTGTTACACTGAGAGATGTTACTGAACGACCCGAAACTATGGAAGCAGGTAGTAATTTCATATCTGGCTGTGAACCTGAAGATATACTCAGGGGTATTAAGACGGTAACTGAAAGTGAAAATAATTGGACCCCACCACAAGATTATCTCACTAAAAATGTGAGTGATATTGTTACTAAAATAGTTCTTAGTTATTATTTATAATTTTTGTAAAACTTGCTCAGATAATTTTTTACCAAAAGGTAATGAGCATGTTAACCCTGGGCTAACCGCATTTAAAACGTGTACCGTTCTAGGTGTTTCACGAACTACAATATCATCTACTAAATTTCCATCGATATCTACGAGTTGGGCGCGATTACCTGCATATGATCGAACAAAATCACTTTCATTAAGTGCAGGTACTAATTTCATAGCCTCCTGACCTATTGCCCCTATCATTAATGATTTTTTAATTTCTGATCTCATCAAATTTTGAAATTCTGGTTTCTTCATCATTCTATAAAAACCAGGCCAACTCAATGTTTTACTTAATTTTCCGCCTTGGAAACTTTTAAAATTATATGCTTCTCTACCAAATGCTAGCATTGCTCCTGGGCCTACAATTACTCTGCCGTCAACTCGATGAGATAAATGTACTCCAAGAAAAGGGAACTTTAAGTCTGGAGTGGCGTAAATATGACTTTTTACTAAACTAGTTTTATTTGGTTTTAATTCTGCATAATAACCTCTAAAAGGTATTACTCTCATATCTAATGATAATTCTTCTGCTAACTCATCAGCATATAGACCTGCAGCATTCAATATAATTTTTGCCCTAATTGGACCTTTGTTTGTGTTGGCTACAACTATTTCTTCACTTTCATTAATAGATTTTACTTTTGTATCATATAGGAGTTTAGCGCCAGCATTACTTGCATCACTTGCAAGAGTTTGAACATAGCCACGGGAATCAATAGATGCAGCATCTAATGCCAAAAGGCCCATAATACCAACAGCATGTGGCTCATATTCTCGAATTCTATCTTCCTCTAGAATTTCGATAGTAGTTCCATTTTCATGACCTCTTTTTGCTAGTTCTTCTATTGTCGCGAATTCAGCTTCAGTACTTCCTACAATTAAAATTCCCCCCTCACGAATTGGTATACCTCTTTCATAACAGTATTCTCTAAGTTGTCTATTACCTTGCACACAATATTCAGCTTTCAGTGTTCCAGGTTTGGGGTTGTAACCAGCATGTAATACCCCTGAGTTACGACCACTCTGGTGCATTGCAGGACCAGACTCTTTTTCTAAAACGGCAACACTAATTCCTTCATGCGCCAAGTGATAGGCAGCACTAATTCCAACTGCTCCTGCACCCACAACAAGAGCATCAAATTCTACATAACTCTCATTTTTCATCATAACTAGTACATAATTTATAACATCGAAAGTACAACTAAGCAATTATTCTTATTTATCTTTTGAAAGACGAATAGATAATTCTTGGTGTAGATCTTGAACTCTTCTTTCAAGGACATCTGCCTTCAAATAGGCTTGATTAGCTATAAATAGAGTAATAATTATACCAGTTATTTGTATTACATCGAATAAACTAAGTGCTTCGGTTTGGGTTAGATTATTGGAATACAATAAGCGGTATATAGGTTGAGCGAATACAAGTCCGGCAAATATTCCTAACCAAAGTATCAGTCGCAAAATATAACGTCGACGGTCTATTTTTTTTAATTTATATGAAACAGTTGCACTCAAAATAGCAACCATAATTAATGGAGTGTTAAGTATTATTAGAACTAAATACCTACTCACCTAAAAAAGCTCCATTATTCTTCTTTGTAATAAAGTTTTAATTATGTTTATTGAATTCCAATTATTTTGACCTTTACCTTGTGAATATTCGGTGTATATTGCTTTAATCGGATACTCTCTAATTTCTAGGCCAAGTTGCTTTGCGCGCCAAAGCATCTCAGAACAGTATTCAAAGCCACTAGTTTTCCAAGTTAGTACATCTAAAGTATTTCTTGAAAATATGCGCAATCCTGACTGTGAGTCAGTTACATGAACTCCGAATAAAATATTTGTTATAGTGCTTAAACCTTTATTGCCAAATATTTTTATTTTAGACATTCCTTCAGGATTCATTAATCTACTACCTATCAATAAATCTCCACCATCCTTGGCCATTATCTCAATACCCTTAATTACGTCTTGTGGGTGATGCTGACCGTCAGCATCTAGAGTTACTGCAATATCAAAATTATTTTGTTGAGCATAACTTAGACCAGTAGCTGTAGCACCTCCACTTCCAGTATTAAGGATATGGTCAATAACATGAACCCCAGAATTTCTGGCAACTGTTGAAGTGTTATCGTTAGAACCATCGTTCACAACAATGATTTCAAAATTCATCTTTTTTGAAATCAACGATTTATTTAAATCTTTAATAACGATGCCAATAACTGAACCCTCATTATATGCTGGTATGACAAAAGCAATTTTCATATTCATATATCTCTTTTTCTTCCAGTCAACAAATAATTAATAAGTCCATTAAACTTCTATAATCATAGCAAATTATTAGTTTTTCTCTAAGATATAGAACTTCAAGTTAGGATATGAAATCGTCTTCTTCAACGTTAAGCAACTATAAGTTTGACTATATTGTTTTTCAGCAATGAAGTATTTTACATTTTCTTTTTTAAAGAATTCTGAGCAAGGTGATCCATATATTTCAAAAAAATCAGGCTGTTTAAGTATTAGGGACACTTCATTATTACTAAAATGTACAATAGTATGAGCAAATCTGTTAAATGTTATATTTTGACTTTTAGTTAGATTAGTTTTACCCCAAAGACCTAATTGTGGATATGCGTATGTACCTGTAATTGAAGGAGCTCCTGCTGATGCAGGTAAGTTTTCAAATATCAAATCATCTACTACAGCCCATTTTGCGGACTTATCTTTCAGATATATTTGATGAACTGAATTAACTATATTTGAATTGTATAATGGACCGGGAGTTCTATATATAGGATTTACTAAACTAGCTGATCCGGCCGAAAAAACTAAGAATACTAATGCTGATAATACAAATTTTTTATTTAGAAGCAGATAAATAATAACTACAGGGAATAAAGCCAATACCACTATCAAACCTATATTATGAACATATCCAGGGTAATAATGTCGTGTTGAAAACCCAATGTACAAATTACATATTAATGCCGTTAATGATCCAAGAATTGCTATTAACCGGATATTTTTAACTTTATTATTTAATAAATGTCTAATAATTAAAATTATTTGAATGAAACCAATTAAACCAATACCTATAATGAGCCTATTATTTGGTACCGAATCTAGGAAAAATGCTTTAAATAATGAATCTGTTCCAGGAATAAATAAGCGAACCATAAATAATAAGAACATAATCGTAACAAGTAAGAGTGCCCAATCTATTTTCTTGGAATATCGTTTTGTCTGGAATATATACCATACTGCTGGGAGTGTAAGAAAAGGTGCCAATAATAAGAAATTTGAAGCTTCACTTTGATTAGCGACATAATATTTTGCATGTCTTGTTAACTGGAGTTGAGATTCAAGAAAGTTACCAAGAAATATTCTAGAATCAAAATATCCACTAGTTGAGATTCTTTTCCCGGGATAAATGCTATTCTGCGTAGCATGAATTGCTATTTTATTATTTGCTACAAATCCAAGAGTTATTGCGCCAAAAATAACAATCGCAACTATAATATATTTAAAATTAGCTAAAATTAAATTCTTGGTTAAATATTTTTTATCTATAAAATAACCTAACAAAAAAACAGATATTGCTATTAAACATGGGATTTGGAAAGGTGGATATAAAACTACCGTGAAGCTTGCCAGAGAATAAGTTAGCAACACAGTCCACCAAATTTTATGTTTTTGTTTAGCTTTCCACAAATTAATGAGTGAAATAGCAATCATAAAACTAAATATGATCGGTACAATTGTTATTGTTTGATACCACCATTGAATAAATGGGCTTAGTAATAAACAGGTTGCTAATGTTGCCGCAATTAGTCTCTTTTTCGGCAGCAATATTAGTATAAAAAAGTATGTACTTATTACTAGTAAGCACGATAAGAGCCACCACTTAAAGGCAAACGCATATGAAAAAGGTAATATGAAAAATGATAAATTTTGTGGTTTGAATACTACAGACCAACTCTTATATGGAACATCTACAATAATTTGCATATCTTGTTTGTCGCCTATATTTGAGTTTGTACTTGGGTAATTAGTCGCAGATTGGGCTAACAACATATTAGATTCCCATTCCCATTCATCTGACCTAATTGAACGAGGTTCACCTGCAATTAAATGACTATCATGAGCATTACCACCATTTAATACCTTGTAATAATTTCCAGTAGAACTTCCGCTAATTTTTAATCCTGTAAGGATACACAGCATTACAATACATATGACTGGAAAAAACCAAATACTTTTGTATAGATTTATAGCAATGGAAATTAATTTTTCTTCAATATCATATGGTTTCTGATCTTTTTTTAGTGAATTTTTAGGAATTGGTGGTTTAAAAATAATATATCGATATATTGGATAGGTC
The DNA here is from genome assembly GCA_038317055.1 of Saccharimonadales bacterium (SeqCode). Taxonomy (GTDB): domain Bacteria; phylum Patescibacteriota; class Saccharimonadia; order Saccharimonadales; family DATKHC01; genus JBBQBA01. The sequence continues at coordinate 304,150 of JBBQBA010000001.1, read as the reverse complement.
CAAAGTACCTGGAATGCAGCTGCAATTGTTTTTGCAATAGCATAATTGATATGTTGGCCAACAATACTTACAAAGAAAAGTGTAAAAAGATAATTAAAGCCCAATAGAATTAAATATTGAGTAAGGTGAAGATATAGACTTTTCTTTTCTTTATTGGTAAATGTCCATCTTAAGCTAAGGGTGAAGTTATAAAAAACTGAAAATAAATAAGCAATAGAAACTGCTATCGGTAGAGCAAGTTTAAATCGACCATGTAGAATATAAAGTAAACCTAGATCAAGTGCAAATGTACTAAATCCTACAAACAAATAACGAATAAATCTTGTGTAATATATTCGGTGAATTAATTTATTTAGTGATGTCATAAAGAGATACTTATTATTTAGTAAGTTGAGCTAAATATTCTCCGTAACCACTTTTCTTGAATTGATCAGCAAGATTCATTAGTTGTTCTTCGTCAATAAAACCATTTCTGTAAGCAACTTCTTCTATACAACCAATCTTTATGCCAGTGCGTTTTTCTATAACTCGTATGTATTCACTAGCATCATTCATCGATTCAAATGTACCTGTATCAAGCCATGCATATCCTCTATCCATGATTTGAACCATGAGTTTGCCTTGCTTCAAGTACTCCTCATTTACTGTAGTGATTTCTAATTCTCCTCGAGCGCTAGGTTTAATATTTTTTGCTACTTCGACTACACTATTGTCATAAAAATATAATCCAACTACCGCATTTTTTGATTTAGGATGCTCTGGTTTTTCTTCAATAGATAACGCTTTGTTATTTTTGTCAAAATCTACAACACCATACCTCTCTGGATCAGAAACTTCATAAGCGAAAACTATTCCACCATCCGGATCAACACAATCTCTTAGTTTCTTACCAAAACCATCTCCATAAAAAATATTATCGCCTAGTACTAAAGCTACTTTATCTTTACCTATAAAATCCTCACCTATTATGAATGCCTGAGCAAGTCCATCTGGTGAATCTTGCGCAGCGTAATTTAATTTAATTCCAATATTAGTACCGTCTCCAAGTAATCGTTTAAACTGACTTTGATCTTCAGGTGTAGTAATTATCAGAATATCTTTGATACCCGCCTGCATAAGAGTACTGAGTGGATAATATATCATTGGCTTATCGTAGATTGGCATAATTTGTTTAGATATACCTTTAGTGATTGGGTATAATCTGGTTCCAGATCCGCCAGCTAAAATGATGCCTTTCATGATAATAATTTCTCCTCATAACTTTTTTCAATAAAAGCTTTTTTTGATATCCACCAATCTCTATTTTTCTTATACCAGTCTATAGTATTTTTTAATCCAGTATCAAAATCTGTATATTTTGGATTCCAGCCAAGTTCATTTTGGATCTTCGAATAATCTATTGCATATCTAAAGTCATGACCTGGTCTATCCTTTACACTTTCTAGCCATGTATTATTTTTACCCATAATTTTTAGAATTAGCCTGAATACTTCTAGATTATTTTTCTCACCAGCTGCTCCTATTAAATATGTTTCTCCAATTTTGCCTTTTTCAATTATTTTTAATACTCCAGAAGAATGATCTTCAGTATGAATCCAATCCCTAACATTAGCTCCATTTCCGTAAAGCTTCATTTTTTTACCAGTAAGTATATTTGTTATTTGCCTAGGTATCATTTTCTCAACATGCTGATACGGCCCATAATTATTTGAACAATTGCTGATTGTTGCTTGCACACCAAAGCTTCGCACCCAAGCTCGTACTAGGAGGTCTGAACTAGCTTTGGTGCTGGAGTACGGACTTGATGGGTTATATGGAGTTGTATTTGTAAATTTTGAATTATCTTCTAATTCAAGATCACCGTAAACTTCGTCTGTAGATATATGATGTAAACGTTTTTCATATTTACGCACTGCTTCTAATACTTTATATGTACCTACAATATTAGTTTGAACAAACGGCCACGGCGACGAAAGAGAATTATCGTTATGTGACTCAGCGGCAAAATGTACTACAACATCAGAATCAGCAACTGCCTCATTTATGGCTTTTTCATCACAAATATCTGCTTTGATAAATTTAAAGCGATCATTACTTAGTTCTTTAAGATTTTTTAAATTTCCTGCGTAGGTTAGCTTATCAAAAACTGTAATATGCCAATCCGGTCTTTCACGGTATATATGGTGGACAAAGTTTGATCCAATAAAACCTGCTCCGCCAGTAACTAAGATTCTCATTTTCTATATTATATCAGTTAACTTTTGTAGGAAGTTAAATTGTAATCTATAACTGCGACTAATAGAGTAAGATTTTAACTTCTTAAAAAATACAAACTATAACAGGACATAGGAATAAGGAAAACAATTACCTTTAAACTTATGCTTTTGTTATAATTTAAAACAGATATGGGTGAGAAAAAACAAGCTTCATTTACAAATACTGAAGTTATATTGTCAAAGAATAACCACATCATTGATAAAGATCATAAAAGTTATTTAACTGTAGCGCATGTAGGATTATTAATAATTGTTATTTTAATAGTACTTATAGGTGTATTTATTACCGGGCATAAAAAACCAAAAGTAGTTGTTAGTAAACCACCTACTGTAACTGCTGCTGAGAAGGAATCAGCTTTGGCGAATATGGGTGCAGCATATAAGACAGCACCAAATGTACAACCAACTGTCACCAACGCTTTAAATAATCTACAAAGCGAAATAAGTAAAACCCCATCAACAGATAAGAATAGACTATTAATCCTCAACATAAGTGCAGCACAAGTTGCAGCACAAGTAAGTAATCCCATAGCGAAACAATATGCTACGGAGGCATTAAAGTTATACCCACCTAATAATTCAAATACACCAGCCGCGAAAGGCTATACAGATATAGTTAAAACGAAACTAATTGCAATCAGTAAGGGCGACTATGCTACAGCAAACTGAACAAGTAAATATTTACATGAGCTTAAAAAGAAGCATTCTATACATATTGTTGCCTACATTATTAATGTTGATTTTCTTTGGTCTAGGAAAACATAGTGCATCTGCTGCTACTGCCAGGACCGACACTTCTAACTACTGCCGATATTATGTATCTATTTCGAGCCAAGGAACGTTAACTAATGGAAATCCATATATCTCACTTCAATATACAATTGCAGGTGATGACTATGCTCGTTATTTTGATATTTTTGGAACATATTATTATGAAAACGGTGCACAAATCGATAGTAATTCTTGTACTCCAGCCGGGGCACTGACAAATCTTCAGTGGACAGGTACACAAATTGACGATGGTAATGCATATTATACGGCGTTATTTAATGGGCTAGGTGGTAGCAGTATTAAGAATGTTTATCTGGGAACTCCTACTGGTTTAGGCGCGGGATATAACGCTGCTCCACCCGGGCCTCCAGCTTTTGTAGGAACTGGAGACAATTATTGTGGAAGTGGAGTAGGGGTTAACGACACAGTTATTGGTGACCCAGGTAACGCCGGCTTTGGTCAATTAGGTAGACCGTTCCATGGGATTATTAGTTGTTTTTCTAATCCAGGAGACGATAGTGTTTATGGACTTATAAATGATGCAGGTCTAGTTACCCTTAACGGTCAAACGCTATGGTGCGTAGAAGTTAATCCGGGCGATCCGGTATGTCGGGGAGGAGAAGTTGCCAGAAGCTACGTAGCAGGAGGAGATTATGCGGGCTACATTTCTGCTAATAACGTTAATTCTCTTGGAAATATAACTGGAGCAAACGGTTGGCAATCTATGATCGCAAGTGATACTTCTGCTGCACCCACACCATTCGCTACAGGTCCTTCCTTAATTAATCTTGATTTGAATGGAGTTAATACGAGAGATAATTTATTCCCCGGATTTTCATATGGATCGTGTTTTACATGGACGCCTGGAAATGGATCTTGTCCCCTAGGTGCTTCACCATCAAACACTAGAGATCCATATGTTGCTGATAGAGTAGGCCAGATTATAACCTATGAACTTAATGCGACACCGCCGCCTCAGCCAGTGCTATCTTGTAGTTCAGTATTTAATGGATTACCATCTAGCGCAACGGTCGGTACTTCATATCCGTTTACTATGGATTATGATGTTGCAACCGCTGCATTTACTGGAGGAACTATTACAGTAACTTCTAGTCCTGTTGGATCAACAGTTACCCCTGGATCGGCTGCTACTAGTGGTCCGGTTGGAACTGTAACATCACCATCTTTCTCATTTAAAGCAACGTCTGCTGGTGTATATACAATTAGCTATTCAGTATCAGGAGGAAACGTCTCTAATACTGCTGGTCCCTGTACTACTACTGTAATTGTTGGAACATCGCCATATCTAGATGTACAAGGTGGTAATGTCTCGACTGGCAGCGGTGGTTTTACTAATAGCTGTACTCCAAATAACACTCCCGGAATCTTAGCATATAATCAGGGTGGTCCATCCTACACCGGTTCAGGCACAAATTTGGCTACACTTGCACCATCAATTATTAATGGATTCGTCTCAAGTGATGGACACAATGGATATAAGGCCGCAACACCTAAGGGACTTTCTTTTGCGAATGTTGGGGTACCAAGTATTTATGGAGGCAGTCTCGGGTCACAAGGACGAGGTGATTGTTCGCCAGATTATTATGGAGCGGCAGCGGCTGAAACAGCTAGTGTTGCTACACCTGTTGCGGGAAACACCTTCAATCTTAATAGCCCACCTGCATGCAGAGTCGTTATTGGAACCAGCTATTGCTGGATCAAACCTACAGTCGGTAATAACTATGTAAATATAGTAAATAGTGGAGCTCCGTATGGCGGTCGCATGGTTTTATTTGTCGAGGGTGATGTGGTAATTAAAGGGAATATTTTACTTAACCAAAACTACGCTAGCACGGCTGGTATACCTAAGTTTTATTTGATTACAAAAGGAAATATTAACGTCTCCAATAGCCCGATTAATTCTGAAATAGATGGAGTTTATGTTGCCCAACCGAGTGCTGCTAACACTTTGGCCGGAGTGATGACCACCTGTACTAACAATAATCTAGAATATTCAGCTGCAACTTTATATACCAATTGTAATAACCGATTAAGAATCGATGGTGCTGTAGTTGCTCGTCAACTAAGACTAAATCGAGTATTCGGTGACGTAAAAACAATAAATAATGCCGCAGAAACTTTCAGCTATAACCCGAATACATGGATTGTTAATTCATTAGCCGCAGGGGGCACTACTGCATCGAACCCTTCATATGCTGGCATTAAATTCTTGCCACCAGTACTTTGATTAATCAATAAACAACAGACTTGCTCATGCTTGCTTTTTTATTAATTTAATGGGAAAATATATCTTACAGCTAGAGTTTTAGCTAGAGTGGCGCAAAGGTGATTACCCTGAGCGCTTTTTTACTCGCTTATCTAGACTTGTACATTGACATATCAGACTTAAACTATTTCATTAACTCGACTTACTTTTATAGGGGTAGCAGCTAACAATTAAAACATTGATTGATGGCTGCTACTCCTACCCATGGGGAGAGCCTGTGCAGACAATGCGTCTGTACTGATTATTTCCCCTAGGGGAAGGAGGTCATGGAAATGAAAATTAACTTTTTAAAAAGACTACTAGTGATAGTAGGCACACTCGTGTTGGTAACCACTTTGTTCGGATTTAGTGGTGCAACTGCCAGCGCAAGCCAAAACAGTGTTTCACCAAAGTTTGTTACGGAGAATCCCACATGTGGGTCGACTCCAGGAGCTTTTGGTCCACTTACGGCTTGTGTGCAGAGCTGGTCAAATGGTCTAACGATCAGTTTGTCTGGTTTTGCTGGGTACAAAACGACTACGGGGCTTTTGGAATATGCCTTTTCCGGCTCGCAGTTGATGTACCTGAGTATAAGTTGCAACGGAAGTTCAGGTTCAGTATTTCTACCACTTGGACCAAATCAATATGCCGGTGATGTTGCACTGTTTCCGTTTGCTGGTGGTGGTATTCCCAAGGTTGCCACGTTCAGCTTGAACGTTGGTGATCCAGGCAGCACACTTGCTCCGCCTACATCGTGTGGAACAACCTTGCCTCCAATAAATATGGGCACGGTAAATAAGCCTGTCGTTGACATGGCTCGTACGCATGACGGAGGAGGATATTGGTTGGTAGGAGCTGATGGATCGGTGCAAGCCTTTGGTGACGCATTGTACTATGGTGATATGTCAGGACAGAAACTTAATGGTCCGATTGTCAGCATGGCTCCTTCAGCAGACGGACTTGGTTATTGGCTATTGGGCAGAGATGGTGGTATTTTTTCCTTCGGGGATGCACCATTTTTCGGCTCAACCGGTAATCTTCGCCTGAACAAACCAGTGGTGGGCATGACGGCTACTCCAGACGGACTTGGTTATTACATGGATGCCAGTGATGGAGGAATCTTTGCTTTCGGGGATGCGCAGTTCCACGGTTCAATGGGGGGAACGCCACTCACCAAGCCAGTCGTTGGAATGTCAATCGATCCCGTCACAGGGGGCTACTGGGAAGTTGCAGCGGATGGAGGAATTTTCTCCTTCAATGCGCCATTCTTCGGCTCAACCGGCGCGATCAAACTAAACCAACCGATTGTTGGCATGACTAATACCTTAACCGGTATGGGTTATCGCTTTGTTGCTAGTGATGGTGGCATCTTCTCTTTTGGAGACGCACAGTTTTACGGTAGTGCCGGCTAGTAGAGAGGAGATTCGACCATGGTCTGGGGAGCGAGTATTACACACTCGATAATTGCAGCTTGCTGCTAATACTCCCCGACCATTTGGTCATCTCATAAAAAGGATTATCCTCTTTGGATAAAAATCTCAAGTCTGATATGTCATTAACTATATATAACTAAGGCAATATAAATTTTATATCGCTAACTGATGTATATAGATTGCCGTATAGCTTATGGTTTGGTATATTTACAGTGAGCATGAGTATGATTGAGAAAGATACAAAAGTGCCTATTAGCCCAGTAATAGGGGGTGAAATCAAAAAACCCAAAGCAAAGACTAGTGAAAAAAAGTACTATGCTTTAATCCTACTAGTCTTATTAATAGTTGTTTTATTAGGAGTAGTATTGTTAATTAATCATCATAAGAAAACTACAATAGTAACAAAAGCAGCTACAGTAAATTCAAAAGTTTGTTCATATTCTACGATTCAGTCGGCAGTTAATTCATTTAGCGCAGATAAAACCGCACAACTAAAAGTTATTTCGGACTCAATTAAAAACCAATCAAATTATCAACATGATCCGAATTGTATGTACATAATAACGGTAGATAATATTAATGCTTATAACGTTGGAGACGCTCAAGCAAGTTTGGCACAATTAAAAAGTGATATAAATGGTAATAATCTAAGTCAAAATCTGACATTTCATCTAAGTGTGGCAATGTTAACGGAAGCAGTAAATGCAATGAATCAAAAAGCCAGCCAAAATGTAAATAACATTAAAGCTCTCTCACCTAAACCAATGGAAGTAAAGAATTAAGATGTTTATTTTATTTGAAAAAAACAGCCAGTCAAAGAATAAAAACGGAATATTTAATAAGTTATCTGATCGTTGTAGTTCTAAACAGTTTAAGTTTGTCGCTGGAATTGCAATTATTTTATTTGCTGGGATCATTGCACTAACAATCTCAAGTAACAGTAAAGCATTTGCGGTTAACTTTGGTCTTATACCTACCGATGTTCAGAACTCTTTATACAGCTACGATAACGGTTGTACATCAGGGGGACTGACTATTTATGAGGCAAATATGTCATGGCTTTCGCCGGTAGGTCAACCAACTAATGTTGATGGAAATACTTCGGCATCACCGATTATTGTTAACGCTGGAACTAGTTTAGGATTTAATGTAAATAACTTTAGTTTTCTATGTCATACAGCTACCGGTATGGACACACAGTTAACTCCTGGTACTGCACCTGCTGATACTTGTGCATTTGGAATAATCTGTGCATACACTAACACTACTGACTCAACGGGCTTCTTAGCAAGAGTGCCAGGGGCTTATTTAACTCAACAAGCAAACTTTTTGCTTCAATCGCCATCCACTAATGTGGGTTCAGTTAATCCTGGATACACTGGGGGCCCTAACCCACAATCCATTTATTTCCAACTTGGTACAAGATATTGGTTTCCACAATTCTGTAATGGATGTGCTGGAGCACCACCACCTGTGTTGACATGGAATGCTCCAGCTGGCTTAAGCTATACAAATCCAACACCTGTACAAATAAAAATACCTTACGTTGAAGCGAACTGGTTTACAGAGGGTCAGGGGCAGTCTACGGCGTCAGATCCATGGGCTTTTTGGGGTCCATTTGGACCTATATATAACGTCTTTCAATGTACTTTTGGTGCGGCTTGGACTGACCAATTTAACTTTGATCATTTACCCGGAGGAGACATAGAAGATCCTAGCCCTTGTCCTTCGGCATCAATTAGTTTCGGTTTTTGGGTTCAAGCACCAACTCCACCACCGCATAATATCTCTGGTACCGTTAAGGTGGACAGGGGAGACGGAGTCCTTGTTGGGGTCCAAGGAGTTACTTTAGGCACCTGTAATGTGGGTCTAAGCGGAACAACGGATCTCACTGGTACATTTAATTTCAATGTTCCACAAGATCAAGGTTTTTGCACCTTTATAATATCTGGAGTTCCCGCTAATGATACTTTTCAGAGTCTAACGCCAGTTGGAGGACTGGCTTATCCTAGGGGAGGATGTTCAGCAGCTTCCTATCAGGGTCAAATAGCAAATGCCAACCCATCTACTTGCAATAGGGCAATTAATTCTGGCTATAACTTTAAATATAAGCAATTCGCAAATCTATCGTGCGCAGGCTTAAGTGGATTGCCGGCTCAAGCTGCAATTAATACTACCTATAATTTTGGTGCTGGTGTAAATGTAACCAATAATCCACTTTATAATCCAAATATCACAGTTACCTCAGCACCCGCGGCGGGAGTAACCATTACGCCAGTTGGTGCAACACCAAATCCAATACCAGTAGGTACATATACAAAAAGCTATAAATTCAAGGCAACTGCAACTGGTATATACTCAATAACTTATAATGTAACTGGCAGTAATATTAATGGAGTATATACACCGTGTCCAGCTGTCACTATCGTTGTCGGAAGTACACCATACTTTAATGTGCAAGGCGGTAATGTATCGACCGGTAGCGGAGGTTTCAGTAATAACTGTACGCCAATATCAACTGCAGGTATTCTAGCTTTCAACCAGGGATCCGGAGCGTATACGGGGTCTGGAACAAATCTAGCGGCGTTAGCACCTTCCGTAATAAATGGCTTTGCATCAAGCAATGGACAAAATGCCTATAAATTAGGTGTGCCGATGCCGACGGGTCTTAGTTTTGCAAATACGGTTCCGGGACTACCATATGGTGGTAATCTTGGTTCACAAGGACCAGGTGATTGTTCGCCAGATTATTACGGCACTGCTGCCGCAGAGACTGGTCATGCTCCTGTGACTGTAGCATCTTTCACTGTTGGTTCCACTAACACGGGCTGTACTCCTCCGACGCCTCCAGCAACAGTAACCTATTGTTCAATAGCAGCACCAGGAGGTCCAGGTGGTTTTGTGAATGTTGATTCTACAGCTAACTTCGCTGGCCAAGAGGTACTATATGTACAGGGAGATGTAGTAATCCTTCATAGTTCAGTTACCCTAAAAAAGACCGGCTTCACCAACGTTTCATCTATACCAAGTTTTTACTTAGTAGTAAGTGGGAATATAACGATTGACGATGGAGCTAACAAATTGGATGGGGTATATGTTGCAGAACCAAACGCAGCAAACCCGCTTGCTGGCGTTATTACTACTTGCTCAAACAACGATACTGCCTACAAGTCCTCTAATCTGTTCACGTTTTGCGGCGGACCACCTCCTGTGGGTGCTGAGCAAATAACTATTGATGGAGCGGTAGTTGCAAGACAAGTAAGATTAAACAGAGCATATGGTGACGTAACTTTAGCCAACGGTGCTGCCGAAACTTTTACCTACAATCCAAATGTTTGGCTGGTAAATCCATTCACTTCGGGTGGTGTTCCAAGCACAAACCCAAGTTACGTGGGCATAAGTACACTACCTCCTATTTTATAGTGAGGTTAATAAGCTAATTAGGTTTTGACTAAAATTCTCTTCAGAAAATTTTCTTGAACTATAATGCACAGTCTGATCATTGAAAGTTATTTTCTTAGATTCTTCAATCGACTTACAAAGTACTCCAACTGACTGGGTATTAAATAGTAGGCCATTACTCTTATCTATATAGTCGAGCACTCCGCCAACACTATACGCGATAACTGGAGTGCCAGCCGCTAGTGCTTCAACCGCAGCTATTCCAAAATCGTCTATGCCTGGAAATATAAAAGCTTTAGCAGAGTGAAGGTATTTATTTTTCTCTTTATCGCTGATTTGACCGAGAAAGGTAATAGTAGGTCCTGCTAGTGAATGCAGTTTTTTGTTTTCAGGACCATTACCGACAACAACCAAATCAAGTCCGAGTTTTGTACATGCAGACACGGCTAAGTCTATTCGCTTATAAGGAGTTTGCCTTCCAACCACAATATATCCGTTCCTGGTTGAATCTTTGCTAGGTTTATATTGCTCAATATTTACAGGAGGAAAAATAATTACAGAATCTCTCTTATAATATTTCTTAATATTTTTTTGAGTGTAGGTAGAATTTGCTATTAAGTAATTTGGTTTTTGTGCTGCCCTAAAATCCCATTTTCTCATTGGGCCAATTAGTATTTTTAAACCAAATCTTGCTAACCAATCAAACATACCAAATCCAGGGTTTTCTAGATATACTTCGAACCTGGTCCAATAATAATGTGTAGGTGAGTGACAGTATGAAACATGGATAGTATTTGCGCCAGTGCTGATTCCTTTAGCCTCAGCCCCACTTGCTGAAATAACCAAGTCATAATTACTTAGATCTAGTCTTGAAAAACTTACAGCTCTTAAAACTGGTAGGAATTTCTTTAGTCTTTTTGGAAGTTTGTTTATCCATGTAGTTCGAACGTCCGCATCTTTAAACCAGTCAATTTTTGTAGGGTCATACTGAGATGTATATATTGGTGCTTTCGGAAACATTTTGTGTAATTCTAAAACCACTAACTCAGCTCCACCTATGCCAGTAAGCCAATCACAAACTATGGCAACTTTTAAGTCTTTGTTTAGTTTCACTTCGAACCTTGATTAGTTAAAACAACCCTTACTGTTTTCATTAAAATGATACAGTCCAACCAGAAACTCCAATTCTGAACATAAAATATATCTAGTTGGCGTCTTTCCTCGAAACCAATTTCTAATCTTCCAGATACTTGAGCAAGGCCAGTAAGTCCTGATTTAACACTAAGGATAGAATGTCTCTTACCATAACTTTCTAATTCCTCTGGTATTAATGCTCTTGGGCCCACAAGACTAATATCACCCCGTAGAACATTAAATAGTTGAGGTAATTCGTCTAAGCTTAATTTTCTAAGAATTCTACCAAGTTTAGTTATTCGTGGATCTTTAGGAAGATAATCGCCGTTTTCCCTATACTTCTTTGATAGTTCGGGCTTGCCCATTAATTCAAAAGATTGTTCCGGTGTTATTCCTGTACTATATTGCTTTTTCATTGTTCTAAATTTATATACTCTAAATTTTTGATCATAGCGGGTTAGTCTGGTTTGCCGATAGAAGATTTTTCCTCGTCCACCAAATATAATTATCAAAATAATAATTATTAACATAAAGGGTAGGGTTATTACAAAAAGAAATCCACCAAATAATAAGTCCGATAATCGCTTAACTACGCTGCCCCATCCAAAAAGTGGGGTTTGATGTACGGATATTACGGGCAATGAAGACCTGAATAATTCGACTTCAATATTTCCTGTAAATAATTCACTATTGCCTGGTGTAAATCTATAACCTATATGATGAGTTTGAGCGTATTCTAAGATTTCTTTATTCATATCTTCATTGGAAAAAAGTTGGGTTTGGAGAATATTTTCTATTCTATTTGCACCTAATCTTTTAGTAGCTTCTTCAAATGATGAAAATAAAGGGATCTTATTATATTTTTCTTCTATATGCTGTTTAGGCCCAACTACACCAATAACTCTGTAGCCAGACGCTTTGTAGTTGTATAAGAGCTTAATTAATTCGTGGGTTATCTTGGTATTACCGACTATTAGTACATCAGTTATGCCAATACTATAGTTAAATAAAGTACTTCTGGTGTATCTAGCTAAGTTTCGAAAAACTAAAAGTAAAAAGAAAGATAATACTAAACCATAAAGTGCAACTAAATGGGCTGGAAATATTACTTTATTAAATGCATAGCTATAACCAATTACAAAAAGAATACCTATTAGTGAGCCCATTAATAATCTACCAGCCTCAGAGAAGCGATTCTCATATATATTGCTATTATAAAGTCCAATAAGCGCAAATATCAGAATCCAAATAGGCAATATCAATAAAAAAGCCGCTAGATAATCTGAAGCGTATACAGTGTGAGCAAGTTGTTGGTGATCTAGCGTGACTCTCAATATATATGCGATTCCAAAAGAAAGCACTAATGTAAAAAAATCACCGATAACTAGTAGCAGGCTATAAACTGACGAGGCATTACTTTTCATAAGCTATACTAGATTGTAGCATTCATGAATCAATCATTAACTACTCGTTTATCAAATATTGTTGGCATTGTTGTAGCATCAATTATTATTTTACTGCCTTTTCATGAATTTTTAACTACTTGGACAGCAAGTAACTTCAATCATTATGATCTTTTTCGGGTTTGGAAAGAGGTAGTGTTACTTCTTATAACTCCTCTAATCTTATATATTATTTATAAATCTCCGATAATAAAAAAATGGTTTATTAATGATTGGTTGATAAGACTTATTTTTTTGTACATAGCTCTAAATATTCTTACGGAAATTTGGTCATATAGTACCAATAGGGTTAGTAGCTTTGCACTTGTTGATGGTCTTATAATTGATTTAAGATTCCCGGTATTCTTTATATTTGCTGCTGTTGCAGCATACAGAGCAAAATTTCTTAAGAATAATTGGCAAATGATATTACTTTTGCCCGCAGCGCTAGTGGTTTTATTTGGAATAATAGAATTATTTATACCTATAAATTTCCTTCGTCATTTTGGTTATGGACCTAAAACTACGCCATCATACGAAACTGTAGACCAAAAATTACAGTATCATCGAATAAAATCTACATTGCGTGGTCCTAATCCGTTTGGCGCATATTTAATTCTGATTATATCTGCATGTTTTATTAATCTAAAAAAACAAAAATGGTTTAAAATCACTCTTTTATGTCTTTCGGTTATTGCACTTTTTTTCACTTATTCAAGAAGTGCTTACATAGGTGTGGTTATTACATTGGTAACTTTGTATTACTTAATTAAATTAAATAAGAAATGGCGCAAACAGTTTGTTGTAATCTGCGGTGTATTATTTATAGTCCTTGCGTCTTTTACATTGGCACTACGAAACAATAATACTGCCGAAAATGTTTTATTTCATACCTCAAAATCATCAACTAGTGCAGCCAGTTCAAATTCAACTAGGTTAAGCGCCCTTAGCGCTGGGCTTCATGATGCAGAACATCATCCATTCGGACAAGGACCTGGTACCGCCGGACCAGCCTCGGTACATAACGCTCAACATCCGAAAATTGCCGAGAATTATTACATACAAGTTGCCCAAGAAACTGGCTGGTTAGGAGTAATTCTGTTTATTACAATTAATATATTAGTTGGTGTTAAGCTTTATAAAAAACAAAATGATCCATTAGCTTGTCTACTTTTGGCTAGCTTAGTTGGCATTAGCTTTGTTAATCTAATCTCCCATGAATGGGCCGACGATACCTTGAGTCTGATCTGGTGGGGTATGGCCGGAATTATGCTAACACCTGCTATAATTAAGCCCGGTAAAGAGTAACTAAAATACGGTTATGAATCAGACAAAAAAAGCTAAAAATAATCGAAAAACAGCTAAACAAATTGCCGAATATCTTATTAGTGGTGGTGCTTATTTTTGGAGTGGATATTTAGCATTCTTTATATTCGATAAAGGACTTCATTGGTCGCTTTTTTATGCAAAAATTGGTGCTGATTTGGTTGGTTGGATAGTTAACTACTTACTACAACGATACTGGGTATTTAAAAGTGACGATCTTGATAAACATAAAACCGCTGTTACTGGTAGGTATCTTATAATAACCGCAGTAGACTTTTTGATTGATTATGTGATTGTTAAAAGTCTAAAGAACTTTGGTGTAAGTCCATACATTGGTCAATTTGTTTCATCTGGTTTCTTTACAATTTGGAACTATTTTTGGTATAAATATTGGGTTTTTCCTGAGAAGAAAGCAGCTAAAAAAATATCATGAGTGAACCAATTCAACCTACTAAAAAGCAAAAAGAATTATTAAATTACATTGTCGATTTCATTGAAGCACACGGCTATAGCCCTAGTTATCGAGAGATAATGAAAGCTCTCAATTATACTTCTGTCGCTACTGTTTCACTTCATGTAAATAATTTAATCAAACGTGGACACTTAAAGAAACGTGATCATTCAGCACGTTCACTTGAAGTAGTTGCCCCAAATCTAAAAACAAGTAGCGTAAAATCTAATCAGATCCGGCCAGAAGAAGAAAAATGGCTTATAGAAAAAGTTGAGTATTATTTTAAAAAAATTGAAGATAGTTCTGTTATTGAAGTCGCGTTAGTAGATGAACTGTATGTATTGATTGGAGCACTAAAAGTACTTGGACTGTCAGGAGCAGCACAGAGTTTTATTCCAAGACTTACCGAAATTAAAGCCAGGGCTCAGTAAATCTTAATCTAAAACTATGAGAAGAAGAAAATACCGCTATGATCGGAGAGCACCAAGACACCGTAAGCGAAAAATATTTAAAGGATTATTTATTTCAATTCTAATTACCGTAATATTAGTAGCTACAATTGTTTTTGTAATATCCAAAACTGAAAAGAAACCTAAAATAATAACAGGACCTACTCAAAAAACTGTGTTAAAGGCAAGTAATTCTAACTTGGTCACTCAAACCATTAATGAACCGAACTATACTTTTCAACTGCCATTGGACTGGCAACAGACAAAGTCAGTAATTAATAATACTCAGATTTATACTTGGCACTCGGGAACGACGGATCCCAAAAAAATAGGTAGAGAATTAACAATTTATTCTGATCCCATTCCTGCAACTTATCCAGTTACTTATGAATTACCATTAACTTCAAATGGTTCAACAATTAGTTATGGAAATATATCCGATAATTGTAAAAACTTTACTAGTGCAGGAAGTACAAAATCATTAGTCCCGGTTTTAGCTAGATGGAGTGGAGTGGATTTCTACTGTAATATTCCAGGCTTTGTTGATGTTCAAATAGGAACTGGCACGATTGGCTCAATAAATTCGGTAACATTAACTGGACCACAGAGTGGTGCAAAGCACTATTTCTTTCTTTATAAAGACAGAAATATATCAACTGACTACGCTATATTTTATGCAATACTCACTAGCTTTAAGGCCAAGTAATGATAATATATGAGTGGTAAATAAAATAGAGCTGGAAGTTAGGTGAAAAGCCTACACTGTGCCGCAACTGTAAATTTGTTTTATACAAAAAGTCAGATACAGCTTACTAAAAGTCTCCCGAGCAGGAGCAAGAACATATAGTTTCTAACTCTCTAGCTCGGAAACAGATAAAGGTGTGTTAGTGGAAAGCTCAGCTGTCCGAATAGAATTCTTACAAATAGAAGAAACAAAACTTGAAGCTCAATATGATCTAGAAACACAGTTTAGTGAACTAGTTGATGGTGCAATGCATACAGAATTTGATTTATTATTTGATGGTATTGACCTTTATGGTCCGGACGGCCGAGGTTTGGATGAAGTTACTCAAAAAGGCTTAGATCATGCAAAAAAATACGTCAGGCAAAATCCGGATATGTGGTTCAATGTTCGTCGAAGCCGAATTGAACGTGAAGAACGTACCGAATTAATAGAAATGGCTAGAGGTTATGGTCCCAACACTATGATTGTTGTATCGGATTATCCTGAAGAATTAATGCACGCCACAAAAGATATTGGTGGCTATAACGTTACTCGTAAACAAACAATGTTGCGTGTCTTTAATAGACACCCAAACGGCAAAATAAAAATGCATTCTCTTAGCCTTGATGGATCTAATAGAAAAGCTCTTGAAGAAATTTATAGAAAATTTGGAAAGGAAACAGAAACAGGAGAACTACTGGGACAACGTATTCGTTCAGAATTATCTGAGGGTGATCAGTTACAACTAGTTGGTGATTTAAGGCAAACTTATGACCAAAGTCTTACAAAACAATTTGGAGGTAAATGGTTTGCCGGAAGAAAGACTGCCGATATTCGTAATACTTACGATTTTGTATGTAGGCAAAGAGACTTAATCGAAGCTTGTGTTCGACTACAACATGCTGGTGAACTGTCAGATACAATTATGTACAATGCTGCCGCTACTATGCAGAAACGATTTGAGCATGAAGAAATTAATAGTCAAATACTTAGGTCACAACTTTCTCAGCTTGATCCTAATATACTTATTCGAGAGTTAGAACGTAATGGTGAAAACGCTAGATATTTAGGTAAATCTTTTAGTGCCTGTGGTGCAACTTTAATTGCAGAGGGTTTTACAAAAGAATTTGGGTTAAAAGAAGCAGGTTATGGTGATGATGACTCTGATGAGGACACAGAATGTACTTTTATATCAAAGAAATGTCCACATTGTACTGCCACTAACGTCAGGACCACCGTAACTAAGACTCATGTTTTCGGATCATGCGGTTGTAGAGTTAGAAAGTCAAAAAAATAAAATAAGAAGTATAATGAAGATACTGTTTAATATTAAAGCGTAATTCACAGAACCGGGTTAGTTAAATGAAGAAAATAGGTATATATATAAGTGCTTTTGATCCAATTCATAAAGGTCATTTAGACTTTGCTGAAGATGCTTTGAAGAAACACAATTTAGATAAGTTATATTTCCTAGTAGAACCTACACCAAAATACAGGCAAGGGGTTAAAGCTTTTGATCACAGGGTTAACATGGCAATACTGGGTGTTGCTAATAACCCAAAACTGGGAACAATTGTGACTAAATCACGTGTTAGTTTGGAACAATATATAAAGTTAATCCAATCAAGGTTTAACGGTCAAAAGCTGGCATTAATAATTCCAGATTATGCACTAAAAAGATTCTTTAGTTTGCCTAATCTATTAAGTTATAACTTTTCTAACATGGATATTATTGTGGGACTAAGTAAACAATCACCTGACGAAATTAATCTAAGATTAAAACTACTCAGTGACACAAGTGGTCTTAAATTTAAATATTCCTGGTTTAAGGTAAAGACACTAATAATAAGTAGTACAGACATTAAGAAAAAACTTAAAAACGGTATTATTCCCGAGGAAATACCAAAGTCAGTATACGACTATATTGTTAGTCAGAAACTTTATGCTTCTGTATCAAGCGCATAGTGCTTTTGAATATAAGCTTTGTGTTTCTCCTGATATTTAATGAACTCACTCTTTTTAAGCTCACTCTTCCTAATAAATGCAGCAATATTATCGCTACCAATGTAATGTGGCATGACTACATAGCTTGCTCCAAGATCATATAATTCTGTAGCTTTTTTAATTGATTCCGCATGAACAATAATAATCGCTCGTGGGTTTATCTTAGTAATAAGTTTTAGCAAGAATACGTTTGCATTATGATCTGTTACAGCCGAAACTATTAGTTTAGATTTTTCTATTCCAATTTCTTCTAGTAACTCAATGTCAGTAGCATCACCGTATATACAATTAATTTTTTGCTGTTCCATTGTCTCAATTACTTCTGGGTCGTAATCTACAACAACGAAATCTTTTTTCATTCTTTTAAATAACTGAATAAATTCCTGTCCTCCTTTTCTATAACCAAACAGGACTAGTTCATATCGATGTTTGGAAAGGGCGCTCTCAGTATGAGTTCTGGCTCTTTCGAGTAGTCTTAATGGTTTCTCTACTACTTTGTATATGCCGTTTGCATAATTAATAAGGTAGGTAGAACTTGCGATTGTTATTAATGCAATAAATGTAATTACATTAACCATGCTTGCTGGAACTATACCCGCAGAATTTCCTAAAAGAACTAAAACTAATGAGAATTCACTTATTTGACCCAAACTAATTGCGGTTTTAAAGCTAGTTTGTTTTGTGTATCTCATAACACTCATAGTTAGTAAGACTACAAAGGGTTTTAAAATTATGACTATAAGCGCACAAATTATCAGAAGTTTAAGTTCTGTTCCGATGGTAGAAAAAGTCAGCCGACTGCCGAGAGATATAAAGAAAACAACAATAAAAAAGTCTCTAAGTGGTCTCAATCTAGCACTTATTTCTTGACTAAACGGAAGTGAAGCCAGGGCTACACCACCTAGTAATGCGCCAATCTCTAAAGAAAATCCAATTCCTTGAAAAAGTGCAGCAGCTCCAAAACCCCAACCGATTGCAAATAAAAATAAGAATTCCTGAGAGCTAGAAATAAATTTACTAAATTTTGGCAACACATATCCACCAATAAGAAAGAGTGGTAGAGCAGCTAGTAGTCCTTTGACAGCTAACCAATCTAGTTCAGATAGAGAAATGGTTGAATTATTCCCTTGTGAGGTTACAAATAATAGAGCAACCACAGCTACAAGATCTTGAATTATAAGAATTCCAATAGTTATTTTGCCGTATAGGCGGTTACTTTCTTTCTTATCGCTTAAGAGTTTTAAAATAATAATAGTACTACTAAATGATAGAGCTATACCTAGAAAAATTGCTTGTTTATAATTAAAGCCCAACTCTTTTGCCACTATAATACTTACAAATGAAATAATTCCAACTTCAATAAAACCAGCAACAGCAGCAATTTTACCGACTTCTTTAATAACTCTAGGATTAAGCCCGAGTCCGATTATAAATAACAATAAGGCTATACCAATGTTAGAAAAAGTTTGAATAGTATTAACAGAGTTAAGAACGTGAAAAACCAGAGGCCCAACGACTATTCCAGTTAGGATATGGCCAATTATTAAGGGCTGTTTTAAAAGCCTCATCAACAGTGCCATTCCGGATGCGATGACTATAACGATACTTAGGGCTGTAAAGACGCTTTCGTGCATTTGTATTTTTTTAAATTCTAACCTGTTAATAGTTTACCTTGATAAGCCTACATATCAAAAAAGCATTATCATTATGTTTCCATAAAAAATCATGTTGAAATACTGTTAGTTTATTAGACATTACATCTGTTATACTTAGCCTCAAAGTGAGTGATTTAAAGAAATCTATGGTGTCTGTGGTTGTGCCCATTTTCAATGAGGCAGAAGGATTAAATGTGTTTCACAATCAAATAGTTGAAATACTAAAAAATCTGGAAAACTATACTTATGAGTTAATTTACTGTGATGACGGTAGCACAGATAATACTTTCGAAACGATCTCAACCTGGCATAAAAATAATACAAAGATAAAATACCTCCAATTGTCTAGAAATTTCGGTAAAGAAAATGCGCTTTCAGCTGGAATTGCAGCATCGCGGGGTGATGCAGTAATAATGTTAGATGGAGACGGTCAACATCCCGTAAACTTAATTCCTAATTTTATTAGAAGCTGGGAAGATGGAGCTAAAGTCGTAGTTGGTATAAGGGTTGGTAATGAAGGAGAAGGTCTTTTTAAGCAAATTGGTTCTAAGTTGTTTTACTCTATATTTAATAGTCTAACCAAGCAAAAATTAATTCCCGGATCCACAGACTATCGGTTAATTGATAAAGTTGTACGTAATGAATTTCTGAAACTAACTGAATCAGATCGAATTACTAGAGGTTTAATTGATTGGCTTGGTTTCAAACGCGCATATATACATTTCCATGCAAGTGCTAGAGTTAACGGAACTGCTTCGTATGGAAAAAATAAATTATTTAAATTAGCAGCAAATAGTTTTGTATCTTTAACGCCTACACCACTTTATTTATTTGGTTACTTAGGTGTAATTATTACGGGTATATCGTTTATCTTAGGTATAACGGTGTTCATTGAACAGATATTATTAAATGACCCATGGAATTGGAATTTTACGGGCTCTGCAATGTTAGGGATATTAATACTATTTTTAGTTGGTATAATACTTTCGTCCCAAGGAATCTTGTCACTTTATATATCTCATATTCAAAGCCAAACACGAGGACGGCCATTGTATATAATTGACCATGATTCATCTCTGGGAATTGAGGCTAAAGATAGTGATAGCTAGAAACGAACTACACCGATATATTTTAATCGGTGGTAGCGTGTATTTGTTTGAATTGCTTGTGATCTATGTAATGCAAAAAATTGGCTATAACAGTATAATTTCAATTGGTGTCAGTTTTTGGGTAGGTTTATTACTATCATTTATGCTCCAAAAACTAGTTACTTTTAACGATAAAAGAATTCATAGAAAAGTACTATTGACTCAAACACTAGCGTTCTTAGTTTTAGTTATTTTCAATTTTGGGTTCACAATTCTTTTAGCAAAGCTATTTGCCCACATTCTGCCAGCAGTTTTAATTCGCACAGTTGCTATTGCGATAACTACAATTTGGAATTTTTATCTATACCGGACGCATATTTTTGCTAACGCTAACACCAATGAAATTATTTACTAGTAATCAAATGAGACTTTCTGGATTAATACAGTATTTCAGCTAATCATGAAGGGTCCAATTATAAATTTATGGTCGATCTAAATAAGAAAAGCACAAAGCTTTTAAACAGTTTTAATGACCTAATTAAGCTACCAGTATTTCTTAAAGCATATGTAATTGGCTCACTAATATTACTATTTGCGACAACTATATTTTGGTCATTATTAAGTGCCAAAGTACAGCAAGGAAATGCTGACCAACTTGTAAACACATTGTTATTTGAACATTCTAAGACATTTCATGGTGCATTAATACCAGGCCAACATACGTTTTTACTAAAATGGCCTTTC
This sequence comes from Saccharimonadales bacterium (SeqCode), assembly GCA_038317055.1. GTDB lineage: Bacteria > Patescibacteriota > Saccharimonadia > Saccharimonadales > DATKHC01 > JBBQBA01. The sequence continues at coordinate 282,985 of JBBQBA010000001.1, read as the reverse complement.
TTCTTATTGATTAGATTACTGGGTTCTTCCCCTGTAATGATCACTGCATTCACGGTCATAATAGTTACAATAACTGTCGCTGCATTTACTTATATACTCCATAAAATAGAAAATAGACCATTGGTTTTCGGTACCCTTTGTTTGGCGCTAGCATCTGTTCTTATTAGTATCCCAGCTCAACCTTATGCTGGTGCATTGTTACCGGCAAATATGGCTATGATATCTACTCGTAATTTAGAATATCTGCTTTATATCGGAAGCCTAATTTTAATAACCAAGACGCCAAGGATTAAAGACAGGAATTTAATATTTGCCATACTTGGTTTATCAATACTTTTTGCAAGTGATAAATTATTCCTAAGCCTAAGTATTGCCGGAGCATTCTTAGCGCTAATAATTTATAGTCTCATCAAAAAATGGCATTACGTTAGCATTTCCGTAAACTGGATCATCACAAGTTTAGTCGGTGCAACTCTTGCATCGTTAATATTGTGGATAATAAATGTAACTCACTTTACTAATATTATTGGTCAGTCATCCAATAGCCCGTATGGTTTAGTCCAAAATGTTCACTCTTTAGCTCTCGGAATTGTTTATGGATTTTTTGGATTACTAACTAACTTTGGAGCAAATCCAGCAAGCAACTACACAATTTTAAGAAATGTGCCAAGTCAAACATTACATGGTTTATTTAGCCTTGGCGGATTAGCCATTGTAATTAATGCAGTATTATTTGTCGCCGCTATTTATGCAGTATTTGTAGTTACAAGAAATAGTTTCTCAAAAATAAAAATGCAATCTCGTTTTACAAAATCTAATAGTTTAGCAATCATGCTCATATGGACGACAGTTATAGCTGCAGGTTTATTTATATTCACTCAGCACGACTATGCTGTGGATTCTAGATATCTGACAATTTCATTTTTTACTTTGTTTATTTCTGGAGCAGTTTATCTACGAAGCCGGAAATGGTTGGCTCGAGATGTAGTTATTGTCGGAGCAATTATTACTATTGGAATATTTCTAGGAGCATTTAATACACTACATTTTTACCACGAAGATTCATCTGCCGTCAAAGACGTAAACCAACGAGATAGTCAAATTGCTGAAATATTAAATCATCACCAAATTGATACACTTATTGGTGATTATTGGCGAGTTATACCAACAAAACTAATAACTAAAAGTAGCTTTAATGTAATGCCACTTGCTAGCTGTACGGATCCGCGAAATACTCTAACAAGCTTAGCTTGGCAAACTAATCTTACTAAACACAGTTTTGCATATCTAATATCATTTGATAAGAGCCTTACAGATTACCCGACATGTAATGTAAACCAGGTAATTAAGCAATACGGTAAACCAAACTCAAGTACTCTTATTGAGGGCAGCTTAAGTAAGCCCACTGAACTACTGTTGTTCTATGATAATGGTATACAGACCAAGAAACCAGCTCCAGTTACTTATAATCCCCAGCTACTAGCTACTATTTTCCCGATAAATTTGAGTGGTCTATTAAATACAGTATGTCCAAAACCTACTGTCATGAATATTGTTGCTCATCAGGATGACGATCTATTATTTATGAGTCCAGATTTACTAAATAGCATAGCTAATAAAGACTGTATTCGAACAGTGTATTTAACTGCAGGGGATGCGGGAACCGGTAAGTTTTATTGGTTAGCTCGTGAGCAAGGTGCGGAAGCAGCTTATTCTCAAATGATTGGCTATAAAGGTATATGGATCCAAAAAATTGTTCAAATTAGCAAAAATGAATTTGTTACTATTGCTAATCCAAAACACAACACTGAAATCTCGTTGATATTTATGCATTTACCAGACGGTAATCTAAAGGGCGAAGGTTTTCAATCGAATCATTACCAGAGTCTGCAAGCTTTAGAGCAGAGTAAAATTAAAACTATTAATTCAGTTGATGGGCAATCTTATTATAGCTTGCCACAATTGACATCTGCCATAACGACCATTATGCACGTTTATCAACCTTCTGAAATTAGGACTCAAGCTTCCTATTTAAGCACTACATTTCCCGATCATGTCGATCATATAGCTGTTGGAAGGTTGGTTAAGACTGCTTATACACACTACGAGCAACAGCAATATGCGGGACAGGTTATAATTCCACTTACTTACTATATTGGTTATCCTATTCGCGACTTTCCTGTAAATGTTTCAGGCACTTTATTAGATCACAAAGTAGACGCATACTTGGAATACGCAAAACATGACACAGCAGTATGTCAGTCGATAGGGCAATGTAATAGTAATAGTACATTTGGCTTCTACTTATATAGACAATATAAAAAGCCTCAGTAAATGTTTTTATAAGAAAATTGAGTCTATAAAATCAATTGACTTTACTTAACGCTTATGTAAAAATATAAGTACTTCTAAAAAGCAGAGTTGTTTCTCTGTATTGAAGACAAAAACATAATAAAAAAATCTCAAGATGTTTTATGGTGGAACATTTTGAGTGGGAGGTGTGGGCTATGCCCATAAAAATAAAAATAATACCCTCACGAGGTGCCAAAGTGGAAGTTAAGATTCGCCGTCCAAGATGGCAACAATTTATAAAGTATTAAAAGGTAATTAATATCTAATGCTTTAGCGTGTTAGACTGATTTCATGTACGTAATATTGATAGTTATTTTAGCCTTGCTGGTTATTCTATTTATTAGTGTTGCGAAAGTATATAAGTCGATTCCTATAATTGAACTAAAACGAAGAGCACGTTTAGGCCAAGAACCCGCAAGATCGTTATATAAAGTTGCCTCATATAGGCACAGTTCACAAATATTATTATTGCTTCTTGCATCAATTGCTAGCGCATTCTTTTTTGCGTTTGTCGCGCGTAAGTCTCCATTATGGATCGCACTTGTGGCTAACATAGCATTAATTTGGTTAGCTTATATTTGGCTGCCTAGAAGTTCAGTAAACATTGTTAGTCAATATTTAGCACAAGTATTAGCAAAGCCCTTAGCTTGGATATTACAGTACATACACCCTCAACTTAAATATCTATCTAAAAGACTCTCTAAACCATCACATACTGGACTATATGAGAAATCTGACATTGTAAGAATGTTAGCTCTCCAACAAAAACAGACAGATAATCGAATTGATGAATTTGAAATTGATCTATTAAAGCATGTTCTGGATTTTGGTAGTGAAAGAGTTATGGATATTATGACTCCAAAACGAAAGGTTCATGCTATTTCAGTTCATGAAACGCTTGGTCCAATTGTTCTTAGTGAGCTTCATAAAACCAAGCATAGTTATTTTCCGGTTTATGAAAATAAAATGACAAATATTGTAGGAATACTTGGAATAACTTCTCTAGTTCAGTCACGTGCCACAGTTCGTGTTGAAGATGTTATGGACCAATCGATTCATTATGTTCATGAAGAACAATATTTAAATGAAGTACTCCAGGCTATTATAAAAACTGCTCAAGAAATGTTTTTGGTTATAAATAGTGATCAAGAATATGTTGGTGTAATTACCGCAAGGGAAGTACTAAAGTCATTAGTTGGTGAGACGGTCACAAATGAATTTGATCAATATGATAATAGAGAATTGGTTGCCAACAGAATTAATTCAAATCCAATAGAAGAGATTGAATTACCAGAGGTTGTTGAAACAATCGAAGAAACTAAATAGTAAGATTATTTATTAAGTTTTGAACTCGTTTCTTAGCCATTCATCTAAACTGTCTCCGCCGCCGCCATTTAATCCTAGAACTAGGTCTCCTTTTGAGATATGGTTTTCAATAATTTTCTTCAGATTTTCGTCTCTTTTACTTGGTTTAGCGATAGATGGGTCGTCAAGATTAGAAATCAATTCTTCAGGACTAAGCACCGCCATATTTGGATCTTCTCTAGCCAAATAGCTAGGTAACCAATAAATAATCTTTGCGCCAGCAAAACAGTCTTTATAGTCATTCTTAATGTAGTGTTGTCTTCTGTCGGTTAAAGGCTCATAGATCACCACTACCGACTTGTGTGTCTTATTTGCTACTTCAATTGCTACACTCATAGCCCCTTTAATTTTCTCGGGTGTATGAGCATAGTCGCTGTATAAGTTAGGTACTATTTCTTCCATTCGCCGCTTTAAACCGGGGAACTTATTTATGATTGGGATCAGATTATCGATAGGTTCATTAGTTATTTCATGAAGTGCCCTTACAGCAAGGTATGCATCAAGTCTGTTGAAATGACCATCTAAAGTAATTTTTGGTACATGTAAATTTTGAGAATTTTCAACAATTATTTTTGATGAATCTTCAAGTTCAAGATAAGCTTCGTCCTCACTCCATATAATTGTGTGTTTTGATTGTTCTACAAATTCTTTAAAAGCTAGAATATAATCTTCACGAGTAGGGAATATTTCATGATGATCCCACGTAACGCCTGTTATTACGGATATATATGGATCAAAACTTAAAAAATTCCGATCAAATTCATCAGCTTCGTAAACAAAAAACTCTGAGTTCTTATCGTATTCACCCATTTCTCCGAAATTCGTTTTAGCACCAACAGAGTAACTAATGGGCAGACCAAGTTCTTTGAATATCCAAATTATCATAGCAGTAGTAGTAGATTTGCCATGTGTACCAGCAATTGCAACGAGTTTTAGTTTCCTTTCTTTAATAATGAGATTGAGCAGTTCATCACGTTTACTTGTCTTAATTGCATTATCTTCACAAAACTTTAATTCCGGTGAATCAGAATTTTCGATTGAAACAGCAGAACTGTAAATATACCAATCTATAGATTGGCGTCGGTGTAAACGACTAATATTATCTAGTGTTTGGCCAATATATATATTTTTTACACCTTGCTCTCTTAGATATTCAATATATTGTGATGGTTGTTTATCTGAACCAGACACTTCATATCCAGCTTGGTGTGCAATTAGTGCTAGTGGCCCAATACCAGCACCGCCTATACCAGAGAAAAATAAATGCATGAGTACAGTCTATCATGTTAAACTTAAGCAATTTTTGATTAAGTAGATTTATCTAATCAACATATAATAATTAGTAAATATATGCACAAGCGAAAAATTCATCAAATATTAGTTAAGCTTAAGCCGATTAGTTATTGGTACTTCTTAGTGGCATTTATAATTAGTGCTTCAGTTGCTGTAATTTCCCTCAGAAACAATAATCTTACTGCTATTAAACTTCGTAATAACTTACTACAAGTTGATAAACAAGATGGAAATGTTTCGCTTGCACTTAATAATTTACGAAAGTATATGTATTCTCACATGAATTCAAGTTTAGCTAGTGGCCCAAATGCAATATATCCGCCTATACAACTAAAATATACCTATCAACGTCTACAAACAGCACAGTCTGCGAGTGTTAATGCTTCAAATACACAAATCTACACAAATGCTGAGAATTATTGCCAACAGCTTATACCTGATGGTTTCTCGGGGCGCGGTAGAGTTCCATGTATTGAAAATTATGTTAGTAATCATGGCAGTAAGGCACAACAAATCCCAGTTGGTTTATACGAGTTTGATTTTGTATCTCCTAAATGGTCACCTGACTTAGCCGGCTGGAGCATTGTTATAAGCTTCATATTCCTAGTATTGTTTGTAGCAAGGTTTACTCTAGAAAAGTGGCTAAAACTTCGCCTCAAACAGCATTCATAGTTTGTTAGAAGAGTTACACTATCTTATATCAATGGTGCTGCTTTATTATCTTAACTAATATTTTACTAGTGCTTAGTAGTTGTGGGTGTCGTGGTTGTGGTTGGTGTTGTAGCAGTGGTTGGTGTTGTAGTCGTTGTTGGGGTAGTTGCTCCAGTAGCTGTTGTAGCACCAGTTGTTGTGGTTGGATTTGTCGCTGCGCTTGAGCTTGATGAGCTACATGTTAACTTGTCTGTATACCATTTATTAATGTCTGTTGTTACTTGGCTATTACTCTTTAAGTTTTCCCAGAATGCAACTTGAGCTGTTTTAATAATCATAACGTCTTCAGGGTTATATAGGGCACAGCTAAGGTTGTTTAAGGTGAACTGATTATTACCTGAGCCTGGTTGGAGGTAGAACACTCCAGATAGCTTTACGTACTGTGAGTTAATCTGTTGTATATGACCAAAATATGCCTGACCACCGCTACTGCCAGTTACGTTTACAAAGACTGCCTGATACGCATTCTTATTTACATAACTTCCTTCGCTCGTAAAGGTATTACTTACTACAAATAAAATAAGTGAAATAACAAGTACTGCTATCCCTATTAATAGAACTCCAAACAAAGTTCTTAAACTGAATAAACTTTCTTTTTTGCTTTTAGGTTTTTTTACGTGATGAGTTGGTGAACTTGGTTCACTTGATTGTGGTCTGCCTACAAATTGACCAGCAGGTTGAGGTCTACCACCATTATTAGATACTTCCATATAAATTAAAATTCCACCGATTATTCGTTATTATTTTGTCTTCTTTACAATAATAGTGTAACGCATAAGCTTTGCTCAAACAATAATCCATTGCTAAATAAACTACAGTTTGTAAGACATGCTAATCTGTTACCAGAATTATAGGGATAAATACAGTTGACAATCTGAAAGCCCCAAGAGTATCGTATGAATACAATTACAAATTTACAAGAGAGGGAGAGATGTAATCATGGCATATAAGCACACAAATTCTAAAGGAGTAACATATTTTCTAAATTCAAAGATCGTTACTTTGCGTGGTGGCAAAAAGCAGACCATTTATTACTTCAGTAAGGACGAGCGACCTGAAACAATTAATGAATTGCCAGATGGCTACACAGTAAACGAAAACCCACGAAATGGTTTCCTTACACTGAAGCGAAAATAGTTTTTAGATAAAACTTTGATTGTGGCGCCTGAAGATTTTCAGGCGTTACTTTTTTGTTTATACGATTATGAATATTTACACTGAACTACCAAGTCCATTCTTTGCTCTAGCGCCTCTAGATGACGTTAGCGATGTAGTATTTCGAAAAATAGTGGCAGAATGTGCAAAACCTGACCTATTCTTTACAGAGTTTGTTAATGTAGACGGTCTGCAAAGTCCCGGGCGACCGAGACTTATGCATAAGCTAAGGTTATCAGAGACGGACAAGCCAATTATTGCTCAGTTATGGGGTAAGAATCCAGAGAATTTCCACAAAACTGCAAGCGAGTTATTTGAGATGGGTTATGCTGGAGTTGATTTAAATATGGGTTGTCCAATCAAAACTATAGTTAGCAACGGTACCTGCTCGGCTCTCATTAATAACAGACCATTAGCCAAAGAAATAATCGAAGCTACTAAAGCTGGAGCTAAAGGTCAGATACCTATTAGCGTTAAGACAAGACTTGGCTATAACGAAATAGACTATAGTTGGCATGAATTTTTATTAGGATTTGAGCTAGATAGTTTGACTATTCATGGTCGGACTAAGAAAGATATGAGCTTAGTACCTGCCGATTGGGAGTCAATTGGTCATATAAGAGTACTTAGAGACAAAATCTACCCTAATACTAAGATTGTTGGTAACGGTGACGTTGATAATGTTAAAAAGGGTAGAGAGCTAGCTTTAAGGTTCAAACTAGATGGAATTATGATTGGCAGAGGCATTTTCACAGATCCGTTTGTTTTTAGCCCAAACTCTCCTTGGAGTGATAAAACACCAACGGAAAAGAGAGAGCTATTTGCAAAGCATATTCAACTTTTTGGTGAAACCTGGAAAAATAATGAGCGAAAAGTTAATTCACTTAGAAAATTTGCTAAGGTTTATATAAATAACTTTGATGGAGCTAAAGAGCTTCGAGAAGAATTAATGAATTCTGATTCTATTGAAGAACTACTCACAATACTGAAGTAATCTGTTATACTCCATTTTAGAAATGGGGCTGTAGCTCAGTGGTTAGAGCAGTCGGCTCATAACCGATTGGTCGTTGGTTCGAACCCAACCAGCCCCACCAAAAAGCTTATGATTTAATTTAAAAGAGGTTTATGCCTCTTTTTTGCTAATTAGAATTCCTGTACATACGTTTAAGCTAAATCCGTATATTTGGAATTAAGAGCTATTTATGAATTGATATTTAGCACAAACATAATAAATTATTGCTTTAATCCGTGTACAAATTCAGAGATCGCATTTACAAATTGCGTTGTTTTTATAAAGAAGAATAAATGTCCACCAGTTATTTTTATAAGTCTTGAATCTTTTATCCCACCATGTAAATTCTCTGCGTATTTATAGGGAACTAGTTTATCCCTATTACCATGAATAATAAGAGTTGGAGCTTTTATATTTTTTAGTCTATCGGTGTAGTCAAAATTCGAGATCGCGGCAAGTTGTAATTTAGCAATATGCAAGGGTTGGTGATGTTTGCCAACTCCTCTAAATATAGGGACCTTTAAGACTTGCTTAAGACTTTGCTCAACTTTCGATGTTTCGGGACGTTTAGCGTATGTTGAAATTAATATTAAACTATTTATACGTTTTGGGTTCCGACAATATAGTGAGATTGCGACGTTACCCCCCATGGAAATACCTATAACATGTACTTTTTCTAGTTTAAGATTATCCATTACCCCAATTACATCATCAGCCATCATTTCAATTGTGTATTTCGGTAATTTCGGCTTATCACTTTTACCAGTGCCCCTGTTATCAACAGCAATTAATTTAAAATGTTTCGACAGTGGCGTTAATATTTTTTTATATTCGTATATATTACTCACAATGCCCGGAATAAAAATGAGTGGATCGCCATCTCCATATACTTCATAATTTATATTTACATCGTTAACGTTAATTTTAGGCATAACCCAAACTTATATTAAAAAAGTGAAAAGAGAAAGTCGAAATTCAGGGATTAAATATTTGATGATAATATTAAATTAATACTCGAGTCAGTTAGCTATACCCAGTCTCTTTAATGTATTAATATTTTCAAGCTAATAACGCAATACACAATCTATAAATAAAAATAGAGCTTAATTTGGTAAAATAAAGAAACCGTGTTTACAAAAATTCAAACATTAGTTACTGACATAATCAATAAAAGCTCACAGGATATCAGAGTTGCTGGTCTTGTAGTCTTCGGAATTATTGCAGTCCTTGTAACCTGGAGCGGAGTTGGTGCTGTAGAATCTAATTACAGTCTCCAGAAACAGATTACTCAACTACAACAACAAAATGATCTTGCTAACCTTCAAAATAAGAATCTACAGCTCCAAAACCAGTATTACAATACTAATGAATATCTAGAATTACAGTCTCGTCAACTTCTTGGCAAAGCAGCTCCAGGTGAGAAGCTAATCCTTGTTCCGAAAAGCGTGGCGCTTATTCAAAATGTAAATATACCAAACGATAATAATTTAATTTCTAGTCCACCTCCACAAAAACCCAAGTACCAAAGTAATTTTGAGGCTTGGATGAATTTTTTCTTTCGTAGAAACGGTTAAAAGAATAAAATAAACCCAGATCTCCCTGAGTTTGTAATGCTTATGGTAGCCCAGGTGTCCTCGTCTTGGAATGAACTCTTAGAGGAATTGAGTAGGTGGAAGACACTATCTAGAGGGACAATAGGAGTACCCTACTCTATCAAGTAGGAGTGGAACCAAGCTTCGTGGTTTCTTTTATGACTCTGGTGTATGCAAGTGACTGGTTAATTGAGTGTGTAAGTCTTGTGGGTCAAAGATAGTAAAGTCTATTAGCTTATCATTTGAAGTAATAAAAGCTATACAAGCAACTGGTGTGGCAGTATGTAGCTTAATGTATTTCCAAGAAAGTACATTGCTATATTGAACATCAATCGTCCAACTTACTCCCGATTTCTGAGATTGCTCATTAGGATGCCAAGATAGTTTGTCGGAGGTCATGGTTAATTGTCCCCGAGGTCCTCCATACAACACATTAGTCTTTGATTTTTGATATATGTCAGGCACTTTAAGCCCTAAAGCCGCAGCAGCGGTAACCGTAATGTGAGTACGGTAGGAAGGTGGTGCACCGCCTTGGCGTCTTAAACGCTCTTGCTTGCGCTTGCTCAATGTACTTATCCAACCTAAGCAGGTGAGTAATAGATACAAAATACTTATGCCACCTAGAAAGAGTGTGGCAAACTGAAGTCTATTTGTACCTGAGCGAAAGATTAATCTAGATAATAATGAAAATATTATTAAGCCTACGGCTACAAAAACTCCTGCATTATAACGTTTTTTCTTTTGGCTAGCCCATTCAACAAGAGCATCATTCATTTCATGAATATTCTAGCATAATCCGTCGTATCTATTAATTAAAAGACTTCTTTTGCAGAGGTCATAATGCTTATGGTAGCGGGGGCAGGACTCGAACCTGCGACCTCGTGGTTATGAGCCACGCGAGCTGCCACTGCTCCACCCCGCGGTAATTTACATAGGATAGCAAAAGGCTGTTTACTCTGTCAAGTAATTACCAAACTTGACAATAAAGCAAATATATGTATAATAATATATATCAACTTTAAAATAAAAAAGGTCAAAAAATGTTAAAAAAATTATTGCAACCTGAACTAGCTTACGAGCTAATACCAACCGATTCAGATATTATCACTGAAATCGACGACTACATAAGAGATCTATAATTTTCTGTAGTTTTTGAGCCGTGGCAACTTAGTCAAATTAAGTTGTTATCACTTGAACACTAGGGAATGATGCTTTTAGACTAGTAACTAGAGAGCTTGCAAGCGTATTAACTTGAGCTACTTTAGAACAATCTGCAGCAGCTTTAATGTAAGCAATGTAGTATGTTGGATATTGCTTAACCAACGAGGTGGTAGTGCTTGGTGTTGTTGGAAATTGACCTGTTACTTTTGTAAGTGAACCAAGTGGCGCAACTGTAGCTGAAGCTGTACATGCAGGATCTGCTGCAGCTAAGTTCTGAGAAGATAAATTGACAGTAGTTTTTGTGCTTGTTGCTACATAAGTTATATCAGCTAGATTAGCTGGAAGTGCCAATGAAATTCCAAGTTCAGGAACTTTAAATACAGTTAGTGTTGTTGAAGATCCTGTAGCAGTAGATTGTCCATTAATACTTACGCTAGTGGTAGTAGTCGTTTTAGCTTTTGCGAGTTGGGATTTTAAAGAAGTATTAGCAACAGTTAATGTAGCAATGCTTGCATTTGCTGTATTAATTTTCTTTTGTTGGTACATATATACACCGTAAATTCCTCCAGCAAATATGACGACTATTAATATGACTAATATAGTAGTCCACATTTTAGACTTCTTGTTCATACTTCCAGAAACAGTTGACTTGGATGTAGGTGCAGTTGGCGGAGCTTGTGTAACTGGACTATTGTTATTTGCTGCTGGATTTGGTGTTGTGGTTGGGCTGCTCATTGCTGGAGTGCTGGGTGCACTTGGTCTAGCAAAGCCATCAACTGAATTACTGTTTGGGTTGGTAGGTGATTTAGATAGATTATCCATGTTCATAAGTATTACTGAAAATAAGGATAAACACAACCGTTTTCAAGTAGTTTTTATTACAAAATTTATGATTAATGTTTGCTAGTTAAATACTTAGTGACATAATTAACTTATGACGAACTTTAGATGCGTAATTCATGGTAGTTACTCAAAACATTTTGACGAAATTCAAAAGGCCATTAAAATTTTTCAATCAGCTGGAATAGATGTACTTGCTCCTACCCAAGGAGATCTAGTTGATGAAATTGATGGTTTTGGATTATACGATGGTGAACAAAGTATGGATCCTCGACTTGTAGAACTTATTTATTTACACAAACTTAAAAGCCTAGGAGAAAATGGTTTTAGTTATTTCGTAAATCCAGGTGGATATATCGGCAATAGTGCATCATATGAACTTGCGATTGCTCAACTAACAAATACCAGATGTTTTTTTAGTAATAAAATAACCGATCATCCAGTATATATTCATAGAAATTCAATTATTTCTATTGATTCATTAATTAATTTTATTCTGACCTATAATTCTTTGCCTTTGCAGGGCATTAAACGTAACGAAAAATATATACATGCATTATGGGAAGATCTAATGGTTCCGGGATCAGTAGTAGCAACAGGTGCTATTATTGAACATCAACCCAAAAACAGTAGTAAGCAAAAAGAAATATTATTAGTAAAAACTCATAAATGGGCAAATCGTTACTCAATAATTGGTGGAAAGGTTAATCGTAATGAGCGATTACACAAAGCACTACTGCGTGAAGTAAAAGAAGAGACTAATCTTAATGGTGAAGTTGGAAATCATATATGTACATTCGATCAAATCAAAAATTCGGGTTATTACAAAGTAGGAGTATCACACATATTTGTAGATAATGTAGTCAAAGTAAAGAACAAAAAAGTAGTTCTAAATGACGAAGCTCAAGACTATATTTGGGCGTTACCAGAAGAGGCACTTAAGCATCTTGACATAGAGCCCAATGCAAAAACTACGTTAGAGTTATATGCTAATAGTCTTAAGACTTTAAGTATTTAGGGAGTAGTATTACTTTCTATGTTAGAGTTGAGAAGTTAAACGTAACTGAGTTAAATAAAATATAGAAGGGAATAAAAAAGGATGTCTAAAGACAAGGGTAAAAAAGAAACTAAGAAACCTAAGCAACCTAAAAAGATATAAATTCAAAAGTCCACAAATTATACCTAGTACTGAAATTCTAATATAATATGTAACATCAGATAATAATTTTTATCTTGAACTAAGCTATAAAATTATTTATGGGTAATATTGGCAATAATTGCCCAAATAATTACACCAGTACCCAATATACCCATAATTGTGCCAAACCAAGCACGCCCTTTGCCTATTTTTTCCTGATGCTTTTTTAAACCTACTAAAGCCAGTATTCCAACAAGCATTGAAATTGGAGCGGGGAATATTAAAATGGCGAACATGCCTAAATATCCAGCAGCAATTGCCATTTTTGTTCTATTTACTGGTGCAAGCCAACTAGGTATATCATTCGATTGGTTTGTTTTTAATGGAGTTGGGACTGGTTGAGGCTGAATCGTTTGAACTGGAATTGTTGGTGTCAGTATATTATTAAGTTTGTTATCTTCCATTCTAGGATAAGAATAAATTATAGACTATTATTTTACAAATATATCAATATGTAACACTGATACGAACTAAAAGGAATCAAATCATTTGAGATCAGATAAATTTTGAAGATAGTTAAATGGGGCATAAAGAAAACTTCAATTATGTCCTTGCGAGTATTTTAAAAAACCTAGCTAATCATTATAGAATTGATAATATTTTGTACTGAATTAGCATAGTTACCTGTTACCCCGGTAGTGTTAGTAAATTGAAGATAATACCAAGAACCATCGCTATAAATATATGCTTCTCTAGCTGTACTCTGTTGTTCAAGATTAGTACATACTGCCGTCTTTTGACCCATAATAGTCACAATATATAATAGATCAGGATCAAGATTTTTGAAATTTGTACCATTTCCAACACAACTAATTGGGTCCGTCCGACCATTACTTGCAATCAGATTTAACCTATTATTTTTACTTACTTTATCTATGATAATTGTCATTGGAACTACATTATTTAATTCATTACCTTTAATAGCAACTTCTTCATATTCTCCAAAAGTTTTATTTTTATTTACAATCGGGGGAGCATAATAAATAGTTGCACTATAATTAGGGTCAAAATTTAAAGATACCTTGAAATCTTGTGCTTTTATTACCACCTTTGAATAACTATTAACTGAAGGATCAGATAACGAACCTTTAGGAGAATTATTATTATTATTTTGATAAGTAGTTTGACCCGATTCTATTTTAATTTTATTCTCAGTACTCTTTACACTTAGGTAATGATATGCAATACCACCTACAAATAAAGCAATAATGACAACTCCGATTATCTTGAACATTACTTTATTTTTGATTTTCCCAAATACTGAAAAAGCTATCCCCCAAACCAACTTTGTAAGAAAATATAATGCGATAAAGAAACAAATATAAACTATAATCGCTGTAGCTTTATTCCCACTACCGCCTAGATATGTAATTGAAGATGATACACCGTGGTTAATAATTGAACGAATTATTAAGTAATCAACTAATTCAAAAAAACTGCCAATTATTACTAACTGCGTAGCGGCACCGAAAAGCGTCAACCAGAATGTATTTTTTATCTGATTTGATAGCAAAGTTTTATATGGTATATAAATCAATATTATTAGCTCGACTAAATAGTAAATTATGCTCACAACTCGTACAACAGATCCACTATTAGATTTAATAGCTGCTGTGATTACTCCAAAGAAGATTATATTTAGTACAATTCCGACTAGAAGCTGAAACCAAAAAATTGATCCACCGATTGAATAACCATTCCTAAACTTGTACGATTCGCCTATATCTTTATTATTGTCGTTATGACTAGATGATTGATCGGTAGTTGCATTCATGCCAAGTGTTGCATCGGGGTATATTGAGCTAGAGTTAGCATTAGGCTTGGGTGGTTCTGTACCAGAGACTTCAGGCATTACGCTAGTATTTATTGGACTTAGTGGTGGTTTAGCAGTAGAAGATTGAGCAGGTGGTTGTAGGGGAGTAGTATCAACCTTAAGATTAGGGTCAAGTGGTTGAATTGTCTTCATACCACCACCTATACTCGACGAAGCAGGTGCAGGACCTGGTGTTTGGTTAATAGGTTCAGCACCGCCATTATTTGTTTGTTCGTTTTGTTGAGAAGATTCATTAACCATAGTATTTGATTTTAAGAACTAGCTTAATAATAGGGCCTTAAAAGCCCAAAAGCAAAAACACTTTATGAAAGTCTTACTAATTTGATCGAATAGTCAATTATGGTAGCACCGTCATGGACGAAATGGTACGACATAAAAGCTGAACTGATAAGTATGTGGCGAGTAGTTAAAGAAGTGCAGTTACTTAGCTCTGTTGGGTTGTAAGCGGTTAGTATTGGACCACTTGCATAAAAGATACCAGTTAAAACCAAGCCCGCGATACGACTTGTTTGCAAAGACAGAAAAGTTTAATAGTGCATTGATTCGAATATCAACTTAGCTGTAGAGTAGTCTGCTGAGTTTTCAATTTGAGCTACTGTAAAAGTCGGTGCAGAAGATTTACCATTGCTATCGATAGTTTGATTGTTGAGATTGAAAGGAATATAACAGAATGAATTTATGGGGTCTGAACCACTTCCAGTTCCATTTAAGAAGATGTTTTTACTCTTAAAATCAAACTCCGTATTTGGGTTAGCTGTTTGGGCTAAGCAGGCCGAAGTTGGACTTGTTGGAGTGTACGGCCCATTTGGACTCACAAAAGCTAGAAACAGACTTTGCCCAAGTGCGTTAACAGGAACTGAGCCAAAAGAAGTATCACCACCATAACCGAAACAGTCCTGGCCAGCATTAAAAGCAACTTCTGTTCCTGTTGGGCTGTTTAGTGTCACTAAATCGTGTCCTGGATATGTACAACCATTTTGACTTTTAGGTTCTGCTGCAGACTTGTCTGTAACTGTCCAGTTTGGCGGATATTTATAAGTAATTTTTTCGTACTGTAGCGTTGCTGTTTTCCAGCCTGCATAAGGGTCTACAGTTGTGGGTGTAGTTGTCTTTGCGGGCGTGGTACTTGCTGTAGACGTAGTTGTAGTCGGTGTGGTCGTCTTGTTATGGTTCTTGTACACCAGATATCCAACCGTTCCGATTAAAACTATGATGACTAAAATCATAATGAATTCGACTGCACTAAAGCCACTGTCATTAATTTTTTGTTTTAACATCGTGAGAGTCCTGTATTTAAGTAATTAGTTTAAGCATAATCGTAAGATAGATAATAAGCAATAAAAAGCCTACTAAATAACAGAAGTGAAAATGCTATTGGTAGACCAGCTGAGATTGAAATGGAACCAACTCAAACAAGATCTAATGAACATGTGGGCCTAAGCGAATAATTTTAAGGTCGACCTTGCTATACAAAGTAAGCGCTAGGTATTGAACCTGAATCTAAATTTATTATTTTTTAGTTTTGAGTATTTTCTTGGCTATATCAAGATGATCGGGTTGGGTAGGATCAAGCTTGCCCGTAAATGCTATGTCAAAGTCTTCTTGATCTTCGATATTCTTTAGAAATCCCCAAGCTAGTTCTTGACCCTTAAAATATGCCAAGTCCTTTAGGTATACAATACCCTGTTGACTCGTATCTGTTCCCCTAAACATTCTTAGGCAAGTTGTAAATGCAGATGACTGTGCCTTTTTAACGGTTTCATCATTCAGGCCTTTTTTATTGCTAAGGACGTTGGTTCTCCACATAATTTCATAAACTTCTCTAAAGTTTCTTGGCTCGTGATTATCTAATCCATATGCTAAACCAGCAACCAAATAATAGTTTTCTCCATGGTTACTAAATTTATCTTTATAGGCATCTTCTAATGCGGTCGCAAATGATTCTTCAAAATCTAGGTACCCGTCTAATCCATATGCAGCCGATAACCATCCAGCTCTCTCCGCGTTTATTGAACGCCCTGTATGTACACCGACTTCGTGAATAATTTTACCTCTCAACTCTAATCCGTTAATATTTGGACGATTTTCGCCAACTTCAACCTGTTTCTGATGAGCAGAAACAGCCATTGCGCTTGAATTTGGTACTATTTTTACTTGCCAACCCATTTCTGCAGCACCAATTTTATCTACGGCAGTTTGTAAAACTTCAGCGATTTCAACAGCAGTATATTCTTTTTCTGGATTGATATGGTCAACAAGCGGATTAAATCTTTCGTGCACTAAAGTACCAATACGTGATACTAATTCCTCAGATGGTGTGAAAGTTTCATAATCAGTATCTTCTACTTCCCCTATTAGAGTATCTAAATCACTTCTCATGGATTGTACTAATTGGTCATCATCTTCTTTTGCTTTTAATAGAGAAAGGATTTTCTTTCTTGCCAATGCGCTAAAAATATTAGCTTCAGGCTTGCCATATAGTCCTTCATTAGAGGATTTAAACCAAATTCGTGCTTCATCCCTATCTTCTTCTCTAGTCTCTTTTGAATTCATTACTTTAGATAAATCCATCATAAATAGCTCAGAATATCTATATTCAATAGTAGAATAGAGCGCCTTACTTTTATCGGTGCTCCCTTTTTGCATCAGTGTAGTTAAAGATTCCAACATAGGATCTTTTAGACTTGCAACTGCATCGTAAGTTAAATCTGGATACTCTAGATCTAATTGTTCTTTATCTCTATCTATGAATTCATCTTTTTGGGCTTGAGCATTATTTCTGAAATACTCGTAAACCTGTAGTCCTGCAACTTCAGGGAATTGCTCGACTATAGCCTCAACGTGACTTATTCGTTGCTCAACGGCTATTCCATTTTCCATTGACATTCAAATATTTTAACACAAAAGACCGATTAAATCAATGGTAGCGGCGATAGGACTTGAACCTATGACCTCAGGCTTATGAGTCCTGCGCTCTAACCAGCTGAGCTACGCCGCCATACTAGATAATAGTTTATACCATCTCACTCAAGAGTTTACTAGTTTATTAAATAAATCTCTCTTATATTAAAGTGACTATTTCGGCATTTTTAAATCTAGCCGGATGCTCAAAGGGGTGTTCTTGAGAAATTACATATCGTAGAGCTCGACCTAACGAACCATGACTAACAAGAAGTATGTCATCACCCTTTAAGGTATTAAGGTAATCAAATCCTTTCTGGGCTCGGTGAATTAAATCTTCAACACTTTCGATATCTTCAACTTCATCATGAACAGCAAGTGGAGTGTAGGGGGTACCCTCAAGTACGCCAAAATCACGCTCAGAGAACAGATCATTAATTAATATCTTATTTTTGGGATATCCGATTACTTCTGCAATTATTTGTGCAGATTCAATAGCTCGACTAAGCGGAGACGCAACAATAATATCTATATTCAAATCCTTTAAAGATTCTGCATTTTTTCTAACATCATCTCTGCCTTCGTCAGTAAGAGGTGAATCTATTCGCCCACTGAACTTGCCGTTCTGATTATAGATGGATAAACCATGCCGCATAAAATAAAGACGCTTCATACTTATATAAGTATACTAGAGGCAGGATTATATTTTTATGAACGAACTTAATGTAGATATTTCGAGTGGGACTTACGTCATTGCGGTTTCGGGCGGTGTTGATTCGATGGTGCTATTAGATTCATTGTCAAAAAAACCAAATGTAAATTTAATAATTGCTCATTTTGATCATGGAATTAGACCCGATTCTAATGAAGATAGATTACTAGTACAAAAGGCTGCTAAGAAATACGGAATTCCTTTTGTATATGACAGAGTAAATTTAGGTGCGGGAGCTAGCGAAGCTGAAGCAAGAAAAGCTAGATATAATTTCTTGAAGACTGTAAAAGCTGCAACAAACGCCAAAGCAATAATAACCGCACATCATCAAGATGACGTCTTGGAAACTGCCGTAATTAATCTACTTCGGGGAACCAACAGAAAAGGTATGAGTTCGCTTAAATCTACAAAGACTATATCTAGACCAATTACCCATATAAACAAGTCAGATTTATATGACTATGCTAAAAACTCTGGTATTAAGTGGCGCGAAGATAGTACTAATCAAGATATTAATTATCGCAGGAACTATATAAGACATAAGATATTAGCTAGATTAAACGCTGAACAGCGACAGAATCTTATAGACATTATTAAAAAAAGTACAGTTATTAATGCTTCTATTGATGGTGAAGCAGCAGATTATCTTAATACATATTCGCGCGGTACTAAATTGAAACGCAATGCTTTTATAATATTGCCGCACTCAGTTGCTAAAGAAATTATGGCTTCCTGGCTACGCCAAAATGATATTAGAGATTTTGATTCTAAGCTGTTAGAGATATTAACAATAGGTGCTAAAACACTAAAACCTAAGCAAAGAGTCGATATTAGTCATGCTTACTATCTAGAGATAAATAAAGATAGCTTGGCACTCATCAACCGTGAATGCTAGCATTACAGACAAAAAATAGTTATAATTCCCAGGCATATGGACAGGAATCCTTTTAAGACGTCACCAAGTAAATCACCAAAACAGCGTGGTTTTAAAAATATTGGCTTTATATCATTGATGGTATTGCTGGTTCTTATTGTTGTTGCTGCATACAATCGACCAACTAATCTCCAGACAGTTCCGTTTTCTCAAGTAATTCAGGACTCTAACAACGGTGATTACTCGAAAATACTTGTAAATGGCACTAATCTACAGATTACAAAGAAGGGCGATTCTAAACCTTCTCAACAGTCATATATGGCGATAAACACTGATCTTAAAACCAATGGTCTACAGTTAAATAAAGTTTCACTTTCATACAAGCCTCAGTCTAGTACTACATCTACTCTGACAAACATTGGTATTACTATCCTGCCAATAATAATAATTAGTGGTCTTCTATTTTTCATGCTTCGTAGTGCCCAGGGTCAGGGAAATCAAGCAATGAGTTTCGGCAAAAGCCGAGCAAGGTTATATGGTAATGAAAAAGATAAAGTTAATTTCGGTAGTGTTGCAGGTAGTTTAGAAGCAAAACAAGATCTGCAAGAGATTGTAGAGTTCCTTCGCTATCCTAAAAAGTTTGAAGCAGTTGGAGCTAGAATTCCGAAGGGAGTTCTATTAATTGGACCTCCAGGAACCGGTAAAACCTTACTTGCTCGAGCAGTTGCTGGTGAAGCTAACGTTCCATTTTTCAGTATTTCAGGTTCAGAATTTGTAGAAATGTTTGTTGGTGTTGGTGCAAGTAGAGTTAGGGACTTATTTGCTAAAGCTAAGAAAAATTCACCATGTATTATCTTTATTGATGAAATTGACGCAGTTGGACGCCGTCGAGGTAGCGGAATGGGCGGTGGACATGATGAGCGTGAACAAACCCTTAATCAAATCTTGGTTGAGATGGATGGTTTTGAACAAGGTACTAATGTAATAGTACTGGCTGCGACTAACCGATCAGATGTTCTTGATCCTGCGCTACTAAGACCCGGACGATTTGATCGTCGTGTAAACATTGATTTGCCAGATCGAAAAGATCGAGAAGCAATTCTAAAAGTACATTTTGCTAAAAAGCCAGTTCATAAAAATGTTGATATAAATTCACTTGCTGCCAAATCAGCAGGATCTTCAGGTGCTGATCTAGCTAACATAGCTAACGAAGCAGCCATTATTGCTGCCAGGCAAAATCATACTGAAATATCTCAAGATGATGTAACTAACGCCTTCGAAAAAGTTGCAATTGGTCCTGAACGTAAGAGTAAGATCATGAGTGACAAAGAAAAAGAACTAACTGCCTACCACGAAGCAGGTCATGCAATAGTTGGTCATGTTCTTCCTGATAGTGACATGGTCCATAAAGTTACAATCATACCTCGTGGAGGTACTGGCGGAGTAACATGGTTTATACCACCAGATGATAAAAGTTATCACAGTATTATTGAATACAAAGACATTCTTGCCAGAATGGTCGGCGGAAGAATTGCTGAAGAAGTTGTCTACGGAAGAGACAGAGTAACTACTGGCGCTGGCAATGATCTACAAAAAGCTGCTGAGCTTGCAAGAGATATGATTATAAATCAAGGAATGGGCAATAAGTTAAGAGATCAGGTGTTTCACACTGATGAAGGTATGATGATGGATAAGTTAGTTCATGATCGTGACTATTCTGACGAGACCGCAAAATTAATTGATGATGAAGTTGAAAGTCTAATTACCCAAGCAACAAATCGAGCAACCGCAGTATTAAAACATAACCGTGCCAAGCTAGAAAAACTAAAAGAGAAGCTATTAGAGAAAGAAACAATCGAAGCAGAAGAGGTACTTGTAATCTTAAAAGATTCAGTTATGCCAAAAGCTGCTGAGCTCTACTAGCAAAAAATAAATAATTTTAGGCTGTGTGAACAGGCTATTTAAACCTATAATAACTTAGATGAATAAACTGCTCCAAAGAGCCAATAATCGCATGGGCTTAGGCAATGCAGCTTTACTGCTAGTGTTTGCCTCAATGTTTGGCCAAATTCTTGGTTTTCTTAGAACTAAGTTAGTAAACGCAAACTTCCATGCTCTAGGACCTAATAGCACAGATAGCTACTTCGCAGCATTTAATATTCCCGATTTTTTCTTTTACACAATTGCTGCAGGAGCTTTAGGTGTAGCGTTTATTCCAGTACTTGCCGATCATTTTGCTAAAGGAGATAAAAAGGGAGCACTGGAGTTAACCAGCAGTTTACTAAATCTTTTTGCAATCGTAATGGCTGTAGTTGGTGTAGTCATTTTTATTTTTGCTCGACCATTAATTCATAATTTAGTTGCTCCTGGTTTAACACCACATCAATTGAATAATGCTGTAGTAATAATGCGACTCCTGGCATTTAACCCGCTTCTATTTACGATTTCGGGAATACTTACAAGTCTGCAGCAAAGTATGGGAAGATTCTTTTTCTATGCAATTGCTCCAATATTTTATAACCTCTCGATTATCGTTAGTATTTTCGTTTTCAAAGGAAATATTGGTCTTACTGGTCTTGGCATTGGTGCTCTTGCAGGTGCACTTATTCAACTTATAATCGTCGGCTCAGGATTATTTGGAATGAACTTCAAGTGGAGTCCAAAAATATTTTGGGGACGTAAAGACCTAAACACTGTACTTAGAAACTTTCCGGCTAGAGCGATTGATCAAGGTATAGATCAGATTGAGAGTATTGTAGAAACTCACTATGCACGTGGGATCGGTCCAGGTAATATTAGCTATTACAACAACGCCTATATTCTAATGACTGCACCGACTCTTTTAATTGGATCGGCAATATCAACGGCAGTGTTCCCAAGATTATCTAACCGATTGTCTCAACATAGACCAGATCTATTCCGGAAAGATTTTTTGATGGTACTTAGGGTTATGATTTGGATAGTTGCACCCGTAAGTGTTATTTCGTTTTTCTGTAGAGGTTATCTAGCTAGATTGATCTTTGCTAATGATTCATCTCAAATATCAATAATATTTGGTTTCCTTACCGTAGCAATATTCTTTAATACCCTATATACGATTATATCCAGATGGTTTTATGCTCAAAAAGATACTCTGACACCACTTTTAATTTCCATATTCACAATTGCCTTAGATATTGT
This sequence comes from Saccharimonadales bacterium (SeqCode), assembly GCA_038317055.1. GTDB lineage: Bacteria > Patescibacteriota > Saccharimonadia > Saccharimonadales > DATKHC01 > JBBQBA01. The sequence goes on along the minus strand of JBBQBA010000001.1, from coordinate 260,805 downwards.
TCTTGCATACAAACTTAGCCGGCCGTGGTCATACGGTGTAGCTGGTTTAGCGCTTGCTCAGTCAATAGTTGCAGCCGTGGAAGTCACCATTTTGGTGGTTATTATGGTTTATCGTGATCATAAATTATTGGATAAGGTTTTTTGGGGAAGTGTACTAAAAACGGTGTCAGTAACCGGATTTAGTGTGATAACCGCCTTTATAATGGTTTCACTTTTGCCGCTTGAGTTAAAAGATCATGGATTTATAGTTCTTGGTACCAAGTTTACGTTAATAGCTGTAGTTACATTTACGATACATATAACTATTTCAACTCTGTTTGGCCTGGATGAACCAAAGCCAGTTCTATCTAGATTAAAGCGTCTAATCTTAAAACCAATTAAAATCTAGGATTAAGAGGATTTGGCGCACTAGTCTATAATCTGTTTTTGTAATGAAACAAGCTAACATTAGAAATTTCTGTATTATTGCTCATATTGATCACGGTAAGAGTACTCTTGCCGACCGCATGCTTGAAATTACAGGCACAATCGATAAACGTAATATGAAAGCCCAAATTCTAGATAAGATGGATTTAGAACGTGAAAAGGGTATTACTATTAAACTTGCTCCAGTAAAGATGAACTTCCGTGAGCACGAGCTTAATCTAATTGACACTCCTGGTCATGTTGACTTTAGTTATGAGGTGTCACGAAGTCTAGAGGCTTGTGAGGGAGCTTTGCTTGTAGTTGATGCGAGTCAGGGTATTCAAGCTCAAACACTTGCCAATGTATATCTTGCAATGGCAGCTGACCTCACTATTATCCCAATAATCAATAAAATTGACCTACCAGCCGCTAATGTTGAGAAGGTAACTGCAGAAATAGTTAATTTACTTGGTTGCAAACCAGACGATATATTAAAGATATCGGCAAAAACTGGTGATGGTGTCGAAAATGTCTTGGATAAAATTATCGATTTGGTTCCAACACCGCAAGGAGATTCAAAAGCTAATTTAAGAGCATTAATCTTTGATAGTTATTATGATGATTATAGGGGAGTAGTGCTTTTTGTAAGAATTATTGATGGTACTCTAGCTAAAAATGAATCAATAAAAATGATGGCAACTGATGCCGAGGGTCAAGCTTTAGAAGTTGGCTTTTTAACACCGGATTTATCTCCTAGAAACAATCTAGAGAATGGTGAAATTGGCTATATTGTAACTAACCTAAAAAGTACTCGTGAAGCTAAAGTTGGGGATACGGTAACTCTGTTTAAAAATCCAGCCGTATCGCCACTTCCGGGCTATAAAGAAGTTAAACCATTTGTTTATGCAGGATTATTTCCGGAAAGTTCAGAACAATATCAACTCCTAAAAGACGCAATTGAAAAACTTAGTCTTAGCGATGCAGCCCTACAATTTACTCCGGAGAATTCATCAGTTCTAGGATTCGGAGTAAGAGTTGGTTTCTTAGGATTACTTCATATGGATATTGTTAAAGAAAGACTTGAGCGTGAATATGGTCTTGGATTAATAATTACTAATCCTTCAACGGATTATATTGTGAACCTAATGAATGGAACTACAATTACTATCCAATCTGCTTCTGATCTACCTGACATGTCAAAAGTTAAAGAGATTAAAGAACCTTGGGTCAAGGGTGAGATTGTCTGTCCAAAAGCTTATGTGGGCAGCGTACTTCAGCTAGTTGTGACTAAACGTGGTATTCAAAAAAATCTTTCGTTTGTGGATGAAGATCTGGCTGTTATGGATTTTGAAGCACCACTGGCGAATTTACTTACAGACTTCTACGATCAATTGAAAAGTATAACGAGTGGTTACGGTTCGTTTAATTATGACTTAGGTGAATATCAACTAGAAGATTTAGTCAGATTAGATTTTTACGTAGCTGGGGATATTGTTGAAGCACTTAGTATTATTGTTCATAGATCTGAGGCTGAAAATATAGGCAGAGTTACAGTTAAAAAGCTAAAAGACATTATACCCAAACAGTTATTTAAGGTGAGTCTTCAAGCTGCGATAGGTGGTAAATTTATTGCTCGTGAAGATGTCGGAGCAATGAAAAAAGATGTCACAGCCAATATGTACGGTGGTGATGTTTCTAGAAAAAAGAAACTTTGGGCCAAACAAGCTCGAGGTAAAGAGCGAATGAAACGGTTCGGTAAGGTAGATATTCCTGCAGAAGCATTTACTGTAATGTTGAAACGAGATTAATTAATTCAGACTACTTTTCATAGATAATAGATCCTCTTTCTGATATAACAATAAGATGAAAAATGAGCTAAAACGTTTGGACGAATTCCGAGAAATATTAAAATCATATAAAGTATCTCAAAATTCCAAAGATGAATTAAGTCAAACACAATTTGTACTACTAGTAGCACCTACATCAGTTGGACGAAATGCTATTGCCAAGGAACTAGTAAGGACTGGGGATTTTCATTATGTAGTCTCTGATACAACTAGACATCCAAGAATTAATGATGGTGTATCTGAGGAAGATGGTCGTGAGTATTGGTTTAAATCAGAAGAATATGTACTTGATGGCTTAAAAAGTGGAAGATATCTTGAAGCAGCGATTATACATAATCAGCAAGTTTCAGGTATTAGTATCACAGAAATCGAAAAGTCATATCAACACAATAAAGTAGCCGTAAAAGACATCGAAGTTCAGGGGGCTAGAACTATTATTGAACTAAACCCTGATGTAATTAGTGTGTTTGTCCTTCCTCCAAATTTAGATGAGTGGATGCGTAGACTTAAAAACCGTGGTGAGATGAGTAAAGACGAATTTAAGCGTCGATTAAACAGTTCGCTAAATGAATTTGATTATGCAATTGAATCAGATAGTTTCATTTTTCTAATAAATGACAAGCTTGCTCATGCAGTCAAAATAATCCAAGATATCGTAAAAAATGGTATTGCAGATACTGAACAACAGAGAGAAGGACGAAATCTTGCAATAAAATTGAAAAAAGAAACAAAAAACCTACTTAGCACTCTTGACTAGTGAGTGCTAAATACGATACACTAGCACTTGATGAATATGAGTGCTTATATGAGCAAAAGACAAGCTCAAGTTCTCTCAGCTATTGTTGAGCAATACGCCGAAGTTGCTAGTCCTGTAGGATCAAATCTTCTAGCAAAGTTATTTGGTGTTAGTTCAGCAACTATCAGGGCTGACATGGTTGAACTTGAGAAACTTGGTTATATTTCCCAGCCTCATACAAGTGCTGGGCGAATACCGACTGATAAAGGTTATAGATTTTACGTTAACAATGCAGCAGAGCACGTCGAAGGACCTAAAGATCGGCGAGCTGAACGAGCTATATCCGCTCGAGTAGGTGGTGGCGGTTTACCAGAACAAACAATCCGTAATGCCGTAGATACCTTAGTTGAACTTACTCATAATCTAGGACTAGCAACTATTGGTGGACAGATGTATATGAGCGGGTTGTCGAATTTATTTGGACAACCAGAATTTATACATAGTGATCAAGTCCAGCAAGTTGCGAGGCTGCTGGACAATTTAGAACCATGGCTCATGGAAGCTGCACCTAATGAGCCACTTAGTGTCTATATTGGGGCTGAGAATCCGATTGGACGAAGTGCGGGTTGTAGCCTAATTATTAGCCGTTTTCGTAGCCCATATTCAGATAAAAGTTATGTAGGAGTTCTAGGTCCAACTCGGCAAAGTTATAAGGATGTTATAGCTTTAGTAGAGCGCACCGGAAGAACATTAGAGGAGGTATTATATGAGTAAAGCAGCTAAACCAATTGAACCTGATGATCAGATTGTTGAAAGTGAAAATGATGAACTACTTCAACAAATCGATGATCTTACACTTGCTCTTCAACATGAGCGTGCTGATAGTGTAAATTTACGACGTCGTCACGATGAGCAAATAAATAGTTTAAATGACTATGTAAAATCTGATGTAATTAGAGATTTACTCCCAGTTATTGATAATTTTGAGCGATCTCTTAAACACGTTCCAAAAGTGCTTCAAAAGAATGATTATATTAAAGGCATAGAAGGTATCGTTAAGCAGTTCGAAAAAACCCTGGAGTCTCTAGGTGTGGAACGAATTGCAACTGTTGGCGTACTTTTTGATCCTAGTTTTCATGAAGCTGTAAGTATGGAAGAAGGTAAGGGCTCGCATGAAATTGTTAGTGAAGAATTACAACCTGGATACAAATTAGGAAATAACGTAATTCGACACGCAATGGTAAAAGTTAAAATGGACGACTTTAAGTCGTCATAGATTATTTAAGTAAAGGAGAATATTATGGGAAAAATTATAGGAATTGACCTCGGTACAACTAACTCAGCAATGGCAGTAATGCAAGCTGGTAAACCGGAAATTATTGCTAATTCAGAAGGTGCTAGAACTACACCTAGTGTTGTTGCACTAAACAAGAATAAAGAAAGACTAGTTGGCCAAGTTGCTCGTCGTCAGGCAGTTACAAATCCAACTAACACAATTTACGAAGTAAAAAGGTTAATCGGAAGACGCTTCGAAGATGAAGAAGTTAAACGAGATCTAAAACTGATGCCATACGACATTGTTAAAAGTGGCGGCGGCGTAAAAGTTAAGATGGGTGATAAGGATTATAGCTCAGAGGAAATTAGCGGAATGATCTTAGCTAAACTTAAAGCTGATGCAGAATCATTCTTGGGTGAATCTGTCACAGAAGCAGTTATTACAGTACCTGCATATTTTGATGATTCTCAAAGACAAGCTACTAAAGACGCTGGTAAAATTGCTGGACTTGAAGTTAAGCGAATTATCAATGAGCCTACAGCTGCAGCTTTAGCTTACGGATTAGACAAGGGTGGAAATAAAGACGAGAAGATAGCAGTTTATGACCTTGGTGGCGGTACTTTCGATGTATCAATACTTGAGCTCGGTGATGGAGTATTCGAAGTAAAGAGTACAAATGGTGATACTCACTTAGGTGGAGCTGACTTTGACCGAGTAATTGTTAATCACTTACTTGAACAATTTAAGTCAGAACAAGGTATTGATCTTACTTCTGACAAGGCTGCAATTCAAAGATTACGTGATGAGGCAGAAAAGGCTAAGATTGAGCTTTCAACAACTAACGAAGTAGATATTAATCTTCCATTTCTAACAGCTGATGCTAGTGGTCCTAAGCACTTTGAATATAAGCTTTCTCGATCAAAACTTGAACAATTGGTAGTCAGCCTAATCGAAAAGACCAAAGCTCCTTGTGAAAAAGCACTTAAAGACGCTGGATTAAAAGCAAGTGATATAAATGCAGTAGTTTTAGTTGGTGGTATGACAAGAATGCCAGCAGTTCAAGACAAAGTTAAAGAAATATTTGGACAAGAACCAATGAAGGGTGTAAATCCAGATGAAGTAGTAGCAGTTGGTGCGGCCATACAGGGTGGTGTACTACAGGGAGATGTTAAAGATGTCCTTCTCCTAGACGTAACCCCATTAAGCCTTGGTATCGAGACTATGGGCGGCGTAATGACTAAACTGATTGAGCGAAACACTACGATTCCATCTTCTAAGAGTGAAGTATTTTCAACAGCTGCAGATAATCAGCCACAAGTAGAAATTCATGTTCTACAGGGTGAGCGTGAAATATCTGATGGAAATAAGAGTTTAGGTAGATTTATTCTAGATGGCATTGCTCCTGCACCTAGAGGTGTTCCACAAATTGAAGTAACCTTTAATATTGACGCAAACGGAATCCTAAATGTTAGTGCCAAAGACAAAGGAACTAGCAAAGAACAAAGTATCACTATTTCAGGTAGCGGTAATTTGAGTAAAGATGACGTTGAGAAAATGGCTAAAGAAGCAGAAGCTCACGCAGATGAAGACAAGCAGAAGAAAGAACTAGTTGAAGCTAAAAACTTACTCGATAATGCAATTTATCAGGCAGATAAACTTCGACGAGAAAATGAAAAGAAAATCTCAGAAGAGGATATGAAGACTTTAACCGAAGCTGTAGATGAAGCTAAAAAAATAGCTGGAGACGATAAAGCAGATAAAGAATCAATCGAAAAAGCCGGTAAAGAACTAAGTGATAAGATAATGCCTATTGGTGCTAAATTATATGAGTCGAACGATGAAGAAAAAGCATCTGATTCTTCTGACGAGGATACTAGTACTGACAAGAAAGACGATGAACCTATAGAAGGTGAAGTAGTAGACGAAAAAGAAGACGAGAAAAAATAAACCCTCCAAATTTAATACAGGATATATTTAATGGCAAAACGTGACTATTACGAAATACTAGGTGTTAGTAAAAGTGCTAGCGATGATGAAATAAAGAAAGCCTTTCGTAAACAAGCCGTTGAACATCATCCAGACCGTGGTGGAGATGAAGAGAAGTTCAAGGAGTTAAACGAAGCTTATGAAATTCTAAAAGATTCCGAGAAACGTAAACGCTATGATCAATTTGGACATGCTGGAGTAGGAAATGATCCAGGCGGTGGTGGCTATGGTGGTTTTGGTGGTGCTCAAGGTCAGAGTATGAATTTTGATTTTGGTGATCTAGGACTTGGCGATATATTTAATAGTTTCTTTGGTGGTGGGGGCGGACAACGTCAGCAACGACCAAGTCAGGGACAAGATGTTGAGACAAATGTAGACATTAGTTTTGAGCAATCGATATTTGGGACTGAAATTGAGCTTAAACTAAACCTTCAAGCTAAATGTGATCACTGTGATGGTAGTACAGTTGAACCGGGATACGAGCTAAAAACTTGTGACCAATGTAAAGGTTCTGGGCAAGTAGTAACAGTTCAGAGGACTGTTTTTGGAAATATCCAACAACCTATTATTTGTCCGAAATGTCACGGAGCAGGTAAAATACCAGAAAAAGTATGTTCAGTATGTCGTGGTAGTGGCACTAGAGTTAAGACGGTAAAAATTTCACTTAAGATACCCCAGGGTATTGAGGATGGTTCTGTTATCAGACTACGAGAGAGAGGACAAGCCATTGCTAATGGACCAAACGGTGATCTTTATGTAAACGTCAGAGTAAAACCACATAAGGACTTCACAAGAGAAGGTGACCTTATATTGAGTAAACAACATGTCGATATGATCGATGCTACTCTTGGTACTGAAATAAATATTGAAACAGTTGATGGTCCAATTCGAATGAAAATTCCAGCTGGTACTCAAACGGGTAGCGATTTTAAACTATCCAACCATGGTGTTCCACATCTCAAAGGAAATAGTCGAGGTTCTCATATAGTTGAGATAATCGTCGATACTCCAAGGAAGCTTTCTAGACAACAACAGAAGTTATTCGAAGAAATCAGAGACAACACCTAGTAACTACACCTACAATCTAATTGACAAAACTACAAGCTTATGCTAGTATATATTGGTACTAATAACACAAATATATGGAAGCATTAAAACCAATACCCCACCCAGTTAAATTCACGGAATTCCCACCTATAGAAGGTCGTGAATATGCATTAAATGAGCGTTCTAGATACGATAAACTACTAGTAGGAGCTGCTGAAGCTGTTAGAGATGCTCATGACCTTGCATATAAAGATCCTAAAACTGGATTAATGAATGAAAGAGCTTTAGACGAAGAATTGCCCTATATACTAAAATTTGCAGAAGAAAATGACGTTCCTATTGCTGCTTTGGCTGTTGATGTTATGGGCCTTAAACGAGCTAACGACAACGATGGCCACCTTATGGGTGATAGGTTATTAAAATCAGTTTCATTTGCATTTGAAGATTCAGTTAGAGAAGGCGACAGATTGTATAGAATTGGTGGTGATGAGTTTATGGTACTACTAGTTGGATATGAACCAGAAGATGGTGAATCTGAAGCTGATTTTAATGCTAGAAACATAAACCGGATAAAGGAAACTTTTACTAAAAACGCACATGAAATAGGAATACCTGATGAGCGAAAAGTTGGGCTTAGTATAGGACTTGCTATGTTTGAAAAGGGAGATGACGCAAACTCACTAATTAAACGAGCCGATGATGCTGAGAAAATTGATCACGAGTCTGTCTACAAAGCGCTTAAAGAAACTGGACTAAAGTTTGAGGATCGAAGAACAGAAGTTTAAAATAAGAATATGGCTACTCAACATCACGAAACAAGAAGCACCCAAGAAAGTGAACCTATTAGGAGTTATTATTCTGTATGGGAAGAGGATCCTAATGAACCAGATATTGATGATGGTTTTAGATATGACGTAATGTTTGATGATTTGAAGGGAAGAAGTGACTACCTTGATTTTGCATTAGCTGATGGAACGATTGATCAAGCAGAATATGACGAAGCTACCAGATTATTAAAAATATCTAGAGATCAATTAATTGAAGAAGAAGCTGATTTTATTATGGCGCCATCCAGGGAAGTAGGATTTCCAATAAATTATGTTGGTGAATTTAAAACAGACTTTATAGCTTCTGAGGACCAGGAATAAACTTATTAGTTTTCTTCATATAATCTTTATATTTAGGATTCTTACTCATTTTTCTCTCTAGTAGTGGTACACCAGATACTTTTACTAGTAAGAAAGTAATAGTAAAAGGTCCGATTAATACTACCCAGTTTAATGGAATAAAAGACAGCGCAATTATACCTATACCCCACCATTGAGTTGCTTCACCAAAATAATTAGGGTGTCTTGTATATTTCCATAAACCAGTGTCAAGAACACTTCCTTTTGAAGGTTTCGATTTAATAAATTCATCTAATTGGTTATCTCCAACTGATTCAAACATAAAACCTACTAGCCAAACTATTAACCCTAGTACTAATATTGCTGAATATCTAACTGCAATTGCATTAATATTCACAAATATTACGGGAATGCAGATTACTAAACATAGTATTCCTTGAAGTAAAAAAACATCAGTATAACTACGGATTATTACGTTTTTACCCCAATCTTGCCGCCACTTTGCATAACGCCAATCCTCAGGCCTATTCCTATTACGAAGATAGATTCTTATACTAAGCCTAGATCCCCAAAGTAGTACTAATGTTGTTATCAATAGTTGAGGAAATCCTGAATAATACGATACTCCGACCGAAGATATAGTAGTAATAATAAATCCAATTCCCCAGAAGGAATCTACGATGCTGTTATTTTTAATAATTAGGGCGATAAAATAGAGCAGCGTAAAAGCAATTAGTGTTATAGAAGCTACAATTAAATATTGATGTAACATGATCTATCCTCCAATTTAACTCTACACTATTTTGATAGATTGTGATTATGCATATAATGGTAGTGATTATGCGAAATATAAAAAATAACGAAAGCGGCTTCATACCCCTAATTATTGTAATGATACTAATAATAGCCGCTGCAGTAATTTTTGCTTACATAAGAGTATCTCATGCACACCATTAAATCATGGACAAAAACATATAATTGTGTTATAAATTAGCTATGGAAGTGAAAATCTTAGGTGTTCTGGAGAAAATAGATTTTCCTCAGTTCAATATTCAGAAAGTTAAAGCAAAAATAGACAGTGGTGCGTTCACTGGTGCTTTGCATTGTACAAAAATTACTAGAGAAGAGACTGAAGATGGACCTGTAATTCATTTCTCACCTTTTGATTATCCTGATATTAAAATTACTACTAAAGATTTTTGGCGAGATTATGTTAAAAGCTCAAATGGAAATTCTGAACGAAGATATTTTATTAAGACTTCTGTGACTATTCAGGGCGAAACTTACGAAATATCTTTAAGTTTAGCTGATAGAAGTCAGATGAAATGGCCAGTAATTATAGGCAGAAAATTTATGAAAGAAAATAAATTCTTATTAGACGTAAACAAAGAATTTGATAAGACTGTTAGAGGAAAAGTAAGGAATCAAATATGAAAATAGCGATTTTATCTAAGGGGCCAGGTAACTATTCTACTAGACGACTAAAAGAAGTCGCTGAAACTCGTGGACATGAAGTTGTTGTTATTAACTATGCCAAATGTTACATGACTATCCAAAGCAACCAACCAGTTGTTAGTTATGAAGGTGAAGAAGTTAATGATATAGACGTTATTATTCCGAGAATTGCTGCCAGTATTACTAAATATGGTACTTCTGTTTGTCGACAATTCGAAATGAGAGGTGTTTTCACAACAGCTAATTCGATTGCTATAAATAGATCACGCGACAAACTGCGTTCCATGCAAATTCTAGCTAGAGCTGGTGTAGGAATTCCTAAAACGGTTATTTCAAGAGAAACTAATCAAGTAGAAGAAGTTATTGATCAAGCTGGTGGTATACCTTTAATTATAAAGGTTGCTAGAGGCACACACGGCAATGGTGTGGTACTTGCAGAGACTAGAAAAGCAGCCAAGGCTGTTATGCAGGCTTTCTACGTAGAAGGGGTGTCATTCTTGGCTCAGGAATATATCGCTGAGAGTGCTGGTACTGATATTCGAGCTATTGTGGTTGGCGGAAAAGTGATTGCCAGCATGAAAAGACAAAGCCTAGATGATGATTTTCGTTCAAATATACACCAAGGTGGTGAAGGCAAGGCAATCAAACTTACTGACCTGGAACGAAAAACAGCAATTAAAGCAGCTAAAGCAATGAATCTTCCGATCTGTGGTGTTGATATGCTTAGATCAGATCGAGGACCACTAGTACTCGAAGTTAACTCAAGTCCCGGGCTTCAAGGTATTGAAACTGTAACTGGTCATGATGTTGCAACGCAAATCATAGATTACATTGAACAGAATGCTAAAGGCAAAAGACGACGTGACCGAGTTGGTGCATAACTAGAGCTAGAACTAGGTGCTAACAAGGGTAAAAATTAAATAGCTTATGCTATTATTAGCGCATGGCAGATATTATACTATTGATAATTGTCGCTGCAGTTGCGGCCTTACTTTTAACTATCAGGTCTAATGCAATTTTAGTATTTTTTGCATTATGTGCCGGAAATACATTAGTGCTATTTGCTAGTAGAAACTTTGCTTACGTTAATGGTCATATAAATAACCATCTAATGCCGCACAATTATGTTGTTGCTAAGCCCTCGATTTTAATTGGATTACTTTTTGCTCCTCCTATTTTGGTAGCGGCACTTGCAAAGCACAATAATGGTCCATCAAAATGGCCAATACAAATTTTTCCCGCACTTGCTACAGGCATACTTGGGATACTATTTGTTACCCCTTTATTAACGGCATCACTTCAGGCAAGTCTTACACATAATAAGTTTTGGACACTGCTTGTGAAATATCAAATCGCAGTAGTTGCGTTATGTATTGCTGTATCACTGTTTTTCTTAATCATGAGTACTTATGCTAAACATACACCCAAAAAACACCATAAGGGTAAAATTTAAAATTGACAATTTATACAAAACAGAGATAATCTTATGAGCGTAACTTCTTTTATTAGTTATTTTTCGGGCCCATAGCTCAGCTGGTTAGAGCACCTGCCTTTTAAGCAGGGTGTCGTGAGTTCAAGTCTCACTGGGCCCTCCAATTTCGGTCAACAGATGACCCTAGTAGGAAAAGTAGAACCAAAGAGCCGGCAATGGCTCTTTTTTGCTATATTTAAAGCATGGAGCTAAAAGTTAACAGCGAATTATTCTTCAAGATACTATTTTGGACAGTTATAAGTAACTTTATCGCCCAAATACCTTATTATTTTCATCAATATTATATTAGTCGTCATATAGCACCTAGCCTGATAGGTCTTACACTCTTGTCCTTAGTTTTTGTATGGTTTATTTCGGCATATATCTTGCTAAAAAATGGTAAAAAAACTGGGTATTATCTTATGCTCACATTTTTAATAATTGAGTTCTTGTTTTACTTGCAGACACAAATAGTTCAAGCAACGACTGGTCATGGCATATTGCTTCATGTGTTACGCCCAGATAACGGACTTTTGTTTATTGTTTTCTTTATTGGGTACGTCAATTTCATTGCTTCTGCATACTTCATTTTTTATTTAATTAAATATAGAAGTTCATTCTTCAATAAATTGCTCGACAAAAGGCTGGGCACTCAGTAATTTAGTTGCAATAGTTTTCACTAAGGCCCTCCAACTTCGGTCAACAGATGGCCCAGTAGGAATAATAGAACCAAGAGCCGCATTTCGGTTTTATTGCTATAATCTCCATAATGGAAAATGATAAACAATCTGAACGACAGTACCCAAATACGGGTGTTTATGAGCATTATAAAAGTACACTTGAAGATAGACGATATTATCAAGTACTAGGATTTGCAAGACATACAGAAACCGAAGAAATTTTAGCTGTCTATATACCGCTTTATGTAATCCCAGAGCATACAGGTTTGCGGCTTCAAGTGCGCCCTCTTGATATGTTTATAGAAAATGTTGAATTCAACGGACAGACAGTTCCACGATTTCGCTACGTTGGACCTGAATTATAGTTACAATACTTTCCACTAAGGCCCTCCAAAATAGACTTAGTCAAAGACTTCTTCAGAAGTCTTTTTGTTTTAGTATAGAATAGACTAGTGGACAACCTCGTCATATTTCTCGCAAAGTACTTAATCTTTATTATACTTATTGTGGCCGTAGTCTCATTCTTAAAAGTTCCCCGACGTGAGTGGCCTCGCTACTTTCTAATAGCTATCCTAGCCGGTCTTTTAGCGCTTGTTTTAGCCCAAATTGGTGGTTTACTCTATAATAATCCCCGTCCATTTGTGGAACTAGGTAAAGCACCGCTCGTACCTCATGGCGCAGACAATGGTTTCCCTTCATCACACATGCTTTTAGCCAGCCTGACGGCTTGCATTGTCTTTATCTATAACCGACGACTTGGTGTCGTGTTATTCGTTGGGGCGATACTCGTTGGACTAGGGAGGATTTTGGCATTAGTACATCACCCGATAGATATTGTGGCGTCAGTCATAATATCTATAGCCGCAACTTATGTGGCGTATCTGATCGCTGGCCATGTCAAGGTTCAATGGCAAAAGCGTCGACCAAGCAACCAAAAGGAGCTATAAATTTTCGCTAAAGTACTCTAGTGGTTACTATGGCCACGACTATAGCCATCACGATCGTTTTTGATATAATTCATTTTATGGACATGAAGTTAGAAGTAGTGATTTTGCCCGTTACGGACGTTGATAAGAGCATAGTTTTTTACAAGAACAAAGTTGGTTTTAATTTAGACCATGACATAAAACCCGGTAATGGTATGCGAATAGCTCAACTAACTCCACCAGGATCTGGATGCTCTATCGTATTTGGCAAAGGTATGGGAGAATTAGCTGCCCCAGGCTCTGTGAAAAATACACACTTAGTTGTTGAAGATATAGAGTTAGTCCGAAACGAACTTAATAAAAAAGGCTTAGAGATAAGTGAGGTTAACAATATGGGGGGAGTGAAGTATGCTTACTTCGCAGATCCTGATGGTAATAGTTGGGCATTACAAGAAATCAACAAAGATGTTCGGCCTAAATAGTATAGATAGACAAGACGATAGCCTTCCAATCATAAGCCATTTTTAGGTTTTTAAATCAATCTTTAGTTTTGTATACAATTATGTAGAAGTACTCCATTGGATTCACGCTCAGCACTACCAGCAGGTGCTGCTACAGATACACTTTGCCCAATTGATAGTGAATTAGTTTTAGAGAACTGACACACTACATTATAGGAATGGCCTGTATCAAATGTTACTAGAGATACATTACCTTTAGTCTTAGTACTTGCGACATTACCAGTAAATAAAACGACTGTATCCCCATATGTATTATAAAAATCGTCTTGTTGCATTGCATCTGCGAGCTGAACTGTAGTTACTCTTTCTATTCCAATATTAGATTTAGCGCGTAAATTACCTTCCCAAAATGAGCCCAGCCCAACTACTACAAACGCAATTATTGTTGCAGCGATTATTAATTTAATGTTACGGTTCATATTAAAATCCTTTCCGTTTGATATATGTTCTTTGCTTGCCGTGAGAGGCAAATCAATTAATGCCCTGGACCAAATTATTGATCTTCCAAATCCTGTCTTTTCGTCATCAAGCATGTCATTAAAAGTCTGCTGCATAGTTTTACTATATTTCTTCTGAAATGATTGAGGGTAAAGTCTAAGCAGCGATCCATAGACAAGTTGACGGTGCGATTTAGCAATAAACCCCATATTGTATCTCCAAAATCTGACGTTCACGAGCTAGTGTAATAGTATTTTGATAATAGTCTAATTCTTCCGTTAGTACTGCCTTACCCTTATCAGAGAGTCTATAATAACGGCGAAGCGTATCTTCTTGCAGTTTAACTTCTTGAACTAATTTCTGTTCAAGTAATTGCTTAATACTGGTATAAAGTGCCCCAGGGCTTAAGTGAATTTTTCCATTACTATCAGTTCCAACCTGTTTAATAATTTCATAACCATGTCTTTCTTTAAGACTAAGTGCTAATAAAATACTGAATGCTACTTGGGGAAGTTGATTATATTGTTTTTTCATAAGTCTCAGCATATATCTAACTTAGATATATGTCAAACTTAGATATAGTTAAAATTCGTAATTTAATAAATTATTTTATAGTAACTCTAGAAGAACTATCATTTGATCCAGTTGGGCCTACAACAGGAGAATTAATAAACATTAAATGTGCGCCACCAACTGCTGACCATCCTGGATCAGTCGCTGGCTTACCGTTTGGTTTTAGTGCTTGAGTAAACTTAACATTATTGAAAGTCAAATTGCCCGGTCCCTTAACTAGAATTCCTGCGTATGTAACTCCTGGGTCAGAAGAAGGCAAATCAACAGTACCACCGTTAAATGTTACGGGTTGTCCAGAGGTTGCTGCAGAATATTCAAGTACTATATGTCCGATAAAATTACTATTATTAAAGGTGATAGGACCATTCAGAGCTTCAATTAAATGTACACCCTTACCTTGAGCATTATTAATCGTTACATTACCTGAACCACCGCCGGTATCACTTTCAAAATCCCACCCTGTGTCGGCACTGGAAATAATATTTACATTGCTCAAAGTAGAATTTGAAGCATAACCAACCGTAACACCTTGTCGTCCTGCATTTTTAACTACTAAATGATTAACGTAGATATTTGTTGAATTGCCTGCACGTCCACCTGCTTGATCGATGAGTAACCCGTCGCCAAAAGTATTTACAGTAGTAACGTGGGTTATGTTCACATTATGAGATGAATTTAGTTTTATGCCTTCTTCACCAACCCAGGGTAGCCCGTGATAACCTCCAACTGTGTTCGTACCTTTAAGTGTTAGGTTTCGCAAGTTTACATTACTTACATTGGCTACATGAATTATAGGTCTAACAGAATCAGAATTTGGCGCATTTTTTACAAGCACTGTCTGGTCAAAAAAAGTAGCATTTTCGAGTGTTAGTGGTTTTTGAACTGCAATTCCTTGTTGGCTTACGAGATAACACTTGTGATGACCATTCCAGATTGCACCTGAAGGTAGAGCTGCAATTACTGCACTTGGGTCTGCCTGACATACAGAATTGTTAGCTGCATGACTATACATCCATACCCTAACTCCTGCAAAAGCAAGAACTGCAATTACGATTATTGGCAGAATTATATGATGTCCGAAACCATTTATGTTGTTTTTTAGTTTGTTTATACGCATTATATTACCTATGGTCTTTTGTTTTGAAGAGTTATGAGTCTATGTATATATAAAAATAAGCATTTCGTCAAGTTATCGTGCAGTTGCTTGTGTATAAGTTAATCAGTACGAATTAATATTTAAACTAACAATCAGCCTATTTTTATTTCAAGCTATTTACCGCATAATGGTACGGATATGAGTATTGAGCTTTTGAGAGAAGAAATACAAGAAGCGGACATTATTGTACCGGGTGTATTTAAACTATCAGCAGGTGAGGAGTCTGGTATTTATGCGGATGTAAAAAAAGTACTTGGTTACCCTAAAATTAGAAGACATATCGCTGAGGTTATTCTCGGTAGGTTAGATGACAGAACTACTGCTATAGCGGCTGATACTGGAGGATCTAATCCACTAGGTACCGAGCTATCATCGCTAAGTGGTTTACCGCTGACATCAGTTCGAAAAGAAATAAACGATCATGGAAGAAATACTATAATTGATGGATATGTGCCAGGCTCTGAAGACAAAATAACTGCTGTTGAGGACGTTTTTTCATCCGGCAAGAGTCTACTTAGGGTTTCTAGATTAGTCGAATTAAGAGGTGCAGAAATTATAGATTGTTTTGTTGTCGTCAATAGAGGAGATACTTCACGATTTCCATTCCCGATTGATTATCTATTTAACTTAGAGGAATTTAGGTTAGTTGATAATGAAGTAAGTGAGACAATTTGAGAAAACATACAGCACTAGTTACAGGTGCATCTAGTGGCATGGGAGAGTCTATAGCTGTCGCCTTACAAAAAGAAGGTTATCAAGTTTATGCCGCTGCTCGTAGGACCGATAAAATGGAACACCTAATTGAGCAGGGAATTAGAACAATTAGTCTGGACGTAACAGACGATAATTCAATGAAGCATGTCATTAATACAATCGAAAAAGAAGAAAAAATGGTAGATGTTTTGATCAATAATGCTGGCTATGGCTCTTTTGGGGCTCTCGAAGACGTTCCTATTAGTGAAGCAAAAAGACAATTTGAAGTAAACGTATTTGGGCTTGCCCGATTATCTCAATTAGTTATTCCTAAAATGCGAGAATCACGACACGGTGCAATTATTAATATTTCTTCAATTGGCGGTAAATTAGGAGAGCCGTTCGGGTCTTGGTACCATGCATCAAAATTTGCAGTTGAGGGTCTAACAGATTCATTGGCGCTTGAACTAGCTCAATTCAATATAAAAGTAATTGCGATTGAACCAGGTGCAATCAAGACTGAGTGGTGGTCAATTGCCGCAGATAATTTACTAAAGACATCTGGTAATGGTGCGTACGCTATATCCGCTAAAAAAAGAGCTGAATCAATGAAAAGTAGTAGTCGAACATCGGTATCATCGCCGCCGGAAGTTGTAGCTGAGAAAATTGTAAAAGTCTTAGCTAAGCCTAACCCCAAACTACGTTATGCAGTCGGAGGAGGCGCAGTTCCATTGTTATTTCTTAGGCGTATTACAAGTGACAGAATTTTCTATAAAATATTGAGTAGGATCTTAGACTAATAAATTATACTAGCTGTTGTTTGATCTTTCTCATTCTTCGAGCTTGAAGACGTTGGGCTTTTTCTTTCCAGTTACTGCTGATGTCGTCATATAAACTCTCGAAATCCATTTCACTCAAGCGTACTGGCCCACTGATAATCCTATTCTTTAGGTTACCATTTTCTTCGTAGTGCATGTACTTTGTCATATCATTCCTCCGATTAATATTAACAATCTTATGGTAAGCGGTTTAGACATCTAATTCTGTAATTATTTTTACAGAATCTAAATATAGACAATTCTACAATTACTTCATATTAATAAAATGGAGGTTGTTATGTTGCTATATATTGGAATAATTTTGGTAGTACTTTGGTTGTTAGGACTATTAACTCACATTGGTGGTTCATTAATATATGCTCTACTTGTCATTGGATTAATAGTAGCTATTTATGATCTATTAGTTGGTCGACGTCACTCAGAGCAATAAATAAGACACTAAAAATATCTTTCAATGATCTTTTTGTGTATAACTACTTGTGCTTATAAGTAGATTCAGTTAACATGCAACTATAAATGAACCCTTAATTAAAGGTACAAAAACAAAAAAAATGAAAACACTAAAAAAAATAAACAATTCTTTAGGTTTCGCCCATATAGAATTGTTTATTGCGGTAGTAGTAATAGCGGCAATAGCTGGTGCTGGATATTTTGTATATCAAAATCATACTAAAACCAATGTCTCACATGCCGCTGGTTGGTCCTCTCTGGGGAAACATGGAAATATTAGTGTAAGTGCATGTGCCACACCAGTTTCAGGCTTTGGCGGTGGCTGGAAAGTAGAAGTTCGATTTATAAAATCTGCTGATACTCCGTCTAACACTGCTTCATACGAAATGTATTTAAATGATGTAAACGGTCATCTAATTGGAAGTACCGTACAAAATGGTGATGCTTATTTCAATAATACAGTCGCAATATTAACCACCTATGTGAATAAACCACTAAATCAAACATTTTCGGCAGGCAGCACTAAAGAAGCGAGCTATGTCCACTGGTACCCAGGGTATTTGTTACATTGTTAAGTATAACTATTAGGAAAGGTCAAAATGAAAATACTAAATAAAATAAAAAATAACTCAAAAGGATTTGCTCACCTAGAACTAATCGTCATAGTTGTAGTAGTAGCTGTAATAGCCGGAGCGGGGTACTTTGTCTATCAACATCATAAGAAAGCTACAGTTTCTCATGCTAGCGGATACAGTAGTTTGTTTAGTGCATTCGGTTTTAATATAAACGCATGTCAAAATTACTCATCAGCATTTAACGGTACTTATACAGTTAAAGTTTACTTTATACAACCTGCATCAATAACTGGTGGACTTAGATGGACAAGTTATCAATTAAATACTTTTAGAGGACCTACCAGGGAATTTCATTATTCGGGAGCTGCATTCTTTAATGGTGTAGTTGGTTCGCTTACTATATATGCATCTAAACCCAAACATGATCTTGTAGAAGCTCTTGCAAAGAACGGTAATGGAGCTTTCTTTGGTCCGTCCAGAGTAGATCCAGCTAGTATTCAAACTTGTCCTCCTCCAAGCGTCACATATTTATAAAGTTAATTATCGCAAAATAAAAGCTTGATTAATAATTAAACGATTGTTAAGTAGTTTTATAAAAGTAGTAATCATTGAAAATAAGTTAATGGTATTAAACAACTCATCGTCAAAAATAATTAAATCTCCTACAAAGGCTGAATTACCAAAATCTCAAATAAGAAACGAGACAATCAAGAACCGATTAAAATTAGGTTCAGTCATAGTAATTACTTTGGTGGTTGTACTGTTAGTTCTAAATTATGTAGTTAGTATCACGATTGTTAATGGCTATTCGATGCAACCAACTTTGCAGACAGGTAACGTTTTAGTAGTATGGAAATTGCCACAAACCTGGGCAAAAATAACAAACTCTCAATATATTCCTAAACGAAGTAATCTAGTTATTGTCGATGATACAAATAATTCAGGAGTGCAACTAGTAAAGCGGGTGGTTGGTTTCTCTGGAGAACAAGTAAATATTGGTAATGGTAGTGTATCAGTTATTAATTCGTCTCACCCTAATGGATTTAATCCAGACGCTGCCCCTTACGGGAAAAATCTTCAACAAACAGTTGGTGATTTTAATGAAACAATTCCCGATGGTCAAATTTTTGTTTTAGGTGACAACAGAACACCGGGAGGTTCAATAGATTCTCGATCTAGCTTAGGAGCGATACCTTCTAGCTACATTGTTGGACATGTAATATTAAGAATTTATCCACTTAATAAAATAAAATTATACTAACCAATTACTGGCGGGTTAGTTATATCATTATCGGACGGCTTATTTGGGTCGTATTTATCTAGACCATGCTCTATTTTATACATTCGTTTTTTATATATTTTTCTAGATATCCATAATATAAGCGAAATAATAAGTATAAATATACCTATAAATACAAATATTGCTGCTTGCCCTAGATGTTTATATGCAACGCTTTTAACTAGTAAACTTCCAGACCAATCAACACCATTATTGATACTTTTATTTATGGAAAAAGTTTCACCATTTTTGAAAATAACCTGAATTGAAGTTGAATGTACGCCACCAGCTAAATAGTTTTTATTTAATGGTAAAAGTTTTTTCGATGAGTATAAAAAGCTTCCATCTGAATAATAATTTATAGTCTTATATTTTATATCACTGATTGGATTTGCCTGATATAAAGCGATTTGATCAGTATTACCAGATATTAATGCCGGCTGTAGGATACCGCTATAACCCTTATACGACGATTCGCAATCTTGATCTGGAACGCAAATACTGGAGTCCGGAATAATTAATATACTTGCAACTGCAGCATAGGGTTCTGCTCCAACATTATCTCCTTCAATAACTAAGGACGTGTCTTTTTCTAAGACTACATTACTAGCAATTTTTTTCCATTGATTGGTTTGAGCAGTAATTGATCCTAGTGATGTACAAGATCCACCCAAGAGTGGCATTGAATATAGGTGTATTGTAGTAGGTTCTGTTTTTGGTGGTAGGCGAACATATAAATCTCCTTTAATTTGAGTAGTAAGAAGTACTGAGAAGTCAGTTAAATCTCCTCCACCACAATTGTTTGGTTGAAAAATTGGTAGATCAGTCGCAGGTGCTACCGCATATACGCTTGAGTTATGAATATATCCAAAAATAAATAAACTAAAAATAACTAGTCCGAGTAGTTCAAATCTCAACAGTTTAAATTTATATATGCTTTTCATTGTCTGTCTTATGCTTAATCTATAGTTTATCAGAAGATTGCTCGCTCCTTATTAAGATTAAAAAGTACGCCAGGTCTATGGATGTAACTAATAAAAAATGACATAATAGGAAAGTAAATTTAGAAAAGGTTTTCTCCTATGTCTGGACATTCAAAGTGGGCGACTATAAAACGCCAAAAGGCAGTAACGGACTCTAAGCGTGGTGCATTATTCACTAAACTTGGTAATGCGATTGCTATTGCTGCCAGGGGTGGTGCAGATCCAGACACTAATTTTACGTTGAGGCTAGCTGTTGATAAAGCAAGGTCCGCAAATATGCCTACAGCAAATATCCAAAGATCAATTGACCGCGGTAGTGGAAAGCTAGGTGGAGACCAGATTCAAGAAGTATTGTACGAAGGTTATGGTCCTAGTGGTGTAGCAATTCTAGTTGAATGTGCAACTGACAACTTGAATAGAACTTACCCTGAGGTGAAACTAGCATTTTCAAAACATGGAGGTAATATCGCCGAAAAGGGGGCTGTAGCTTTTCAGTTTGAGCAAAAGGGAATGATTAGAGTAGTCGGCAAAGGTGATGAGCTTTTATTAACAGCAATTGATGCAGGCGCTGAAGACGTTCAAGAAGACGGCGATGAAAGTATAATTTATACTGATCCCAAAAAACTAGCTGAAGTCAGAAATAATCTTCAGGCAGCTAAAATTGAAATAGTTGAAGCTGAATTAACTTTTATCCCTAAACTGATTACTAAAGTTACTGATGAAAAAACTGCTGGAAAAATTATAAGACTAATGGATGCTCTTGATGACAATGAAGATGTCACTGCCACTCATGTAAATTTTGATATTCCCGAGGAATTCCTTGGAGAATAAATTGAGTTCTAAACGTATATTGGGAATTGACCCGGGGACGGGAATCCTAGGTTTTGGAATAATTGATGTCGGTCCTAAAGGCAAACTTAGTCTAGTTGACGCTGGGGTTATTAAAACTCCCGCTAATTCGCCAGACAGCGACAGGTTATTAACGATATATGATGAACTCAAAGAGATTATTCAAGAATTTAAGCCAGCTATAATGTCAGTTGAAAAGCTATTCTTTGCCAAAAATGTAACAACCGCAATGAGCGTCAGCCAGGCAAGGGGGGTAGTCCTATTACTAGGTAAAAAAGGTGGTATGGAATTATTTGAGTACACTCCCCTTCAGATCAAACAAGCACTTACAAGTTATGGCCGAGCAACAAAGCAACAAATTCAAGAAATGGTAAGAATTATTTTGGGTCTAAAAGAGCAACCTAAACCGGATGATTGTGCTGATGCTCTTGCTGCAGCGATCTGTCACTCCATGACTATGCGATAATATGACTATGATAGCTACCCTTACCGGCCAAATACAGGAGAAACTTATAGACTCAATTGTTTTAGATGTTCGAGGAGTTGGCTACGGATTACTAGTTCCAGGTGAAACCTATAGTAAATTTAATATTGGTGATCCTGCTAAAATTTATGTCTACGAACATATCCGCGAAAATACTTTTGATTTATATGGATTTAGTGAACTTGCAGCTAAAGAACTTTTCATAAAATTAATTAATGTAAATGGGGTTGGGCCTAAAGTAGCTCTAAGTATCCTAAGCATTGGTTCAGTTAACGGCGTAAGCCAAGCAATTGCAAGCGGTAATGTGAAATTAATTCAGACTGCTAATGGTGTTGGTAAAAAAGTAGCTGAGCGAATATTAATTGAGCTTAAAGATAAAGTTGGCATAATAAGTTCAGTTGATGAATCTTCCCTGTTAATTGGCGATGATGCCGCAATGCAGGATGAAGCTGTTCAAGCGCTTGTAGCGCTAGGATATTCAGTAGCGGATGCTATCATGGCACTAAAACCAATAGAAAAAGATTTATCTACTAAGGAAAGGGTAACCCTAGCTCTAAAGCATTAATTGGAAGTATATTATGGCAGTTGAACGAATACTAAATAATCTTATAGATGAAAATGATGACGAGCAAGAACAGGAACTAGAGAATACACTAAGACCACGCGACTTTGAAAACTACATAGGTCAGCCAAGGCTTAAGAAAAATTTAAAACTATCCATAGATGCTGCCAAAAAACGTGGCGAACCAATTGACCACGTTCTTTTATATGGTCCACCGGGACTTGGTAAAACTACTATGGCAACAGTAATAGCTAATGAAATGGGAGCAAGCATTAGAGTAACCTCAGGTCCTGCGATCGAGCGTTCAGCTGATCTCGCAAGCCTACTCACAAACCTTCAAGACGGAGACATTCTATTTATTGATGAAATCCATAGATTACATCGATCCATAGAAGAGGTTCTGTACAGTGCTATGGAAGATTTCAAACTAGATATTATTCTAGGAAAAGGACCAAGTGCAAAATCTTTAAGACTAGATTTACCTAAGTTTACGATTATCGGTGCAACAACAAGGACCGGTACGTTAGCGGCTCCCCTTCGTGATCGTTTTGGTATGATTCATAGACTTGAATTTTATACACCTGAGGAGATTGAGCAAGTTATTAAACGAGCCGCCAAGATTATTGGAGTAGTAATAAGTGATCCAGCTGCTAAAGAATTAGCCCAACGCTCACGTCTTACTCCGCGTATTGCAAATAGGTTATTAAAAAGAGTAAGAGACTATGCTGATGTTAATGGTGACGGAATTATTGATGAAAAACTGAATATCAGCGCACTTGAACTACTTGATGTAGATAGTCTTGGGCTAGAACCGGCAGACAGAATGTTGCTCAATGCAATTATTGAAAAGTACGATGGTGGTCCGGTTGGAGTAGAAGCTATCGCTGCATTAATCGCAGAAGAGCGATCAACTATTGAAGACTTTTATGAACCTTACTTAATGCAGATAGGTTTACTTGTTAGAACATCTAGAGGTAGAGAAGCAACAGACAAAGCATATAAACACCTGAAAAAGACTAAATCTGATACAAATCAGCGTAGTTTACTTTAGTTAAGGCTTTTCTCTGCGAATGTACCGGAGTTTCCACCGAGTGTGGCGGTCAATGTATATTGAGCACAAGGAATTGTTTTGTTATCACATTGTGATGTACCGTCGATAGCAGTTGGTTGATAACTATATTGATTAATTGTTGGACCATCAGCAAAATTTGTTGAATTGGATTTGGCATTTGGGTCCTGTAGGTCTGAAGCTTCAAGAGTTTTAAGATTAGTCTTTGTCCAACTAGCACTGTTCATCTCTGAAAGAGTAGGATAAAAACCTGATTGCGCATAAAAAGTTTCTAAATTAGACTGAATTAGTTTTATCCCAGTAATACGAGCTGTATTTTGTTGCCTAACTTTAACTCCACTGTAAGTTAATACTAATACTGTTGAAAGTATCCCAATTATAAGAATAATTACTAAAATCTCTACAATTGTAAATCCTGAATCAGAACTATTTAAACGTCGTTTTTTCATATATTTCATATTAACTTAACTTCTATAATCATAACACTATTGTTAATCAACAACTCCTAGAATAGCAAATCTTACTACATGTATTCTTGATGAATCCCAAAAATTTCATTTATTGAGGTAGTACCAGTCAATGACTTTACTAAACCATCTACTAAAACACTTGTTGTTCCCTCTAATTTTGCTCTATCAAATAGCACTTTAGGTGATGCAAGTGAAAGAATTAATTTTTGGATAGATTCAGAAACGTTAACTACTTCATAAAGTCCGACCGATCCTTTGTAGCCAGTGTGCATACAATCATCACATCCTTCATTATGAGATATATAGACTTTTTTAATCTTAGTATCAGTGGTATTCAATCCTTTTTGGTTTTTTTGAGATTCTTGTTTATAGTTTGCTTCTAGTTTATGAATGTACTTCATAGTTTTAGGACTCGATAAACCAAAAATATCATTGATTAAATTTAGAGTATATTTATTTGGTACTATTAGTTCTCGACAAGTCTCACATAACCTTCTAACTATGCGTTGCGAGCTAATTAACTTTAGTGAATGTGCAATTAGTGGCCTACTAATACCAATATTTGCTAACTTCTCAATTGCTTCGTTAATGTTCTTAGTATAGATACTACTTAAGATTAAATTTTTATTAGAACCATAGTTAAATACTAAGTTTGCTGTTTCACTATCCCTTAATTCACTCACCATAACTACGTCTGTATCTTGATTCTCAATTGATTTAAGACCAGTAGCAAAATCTAAATTAGTTTTGTGATTAACTTGAGTTTGGTTCACTTTGGGCAATACATATTCAACCGGGTCTTCAATGGTAGCTATCTTAATGTCAGTGTCTGTAATGTTGTTTAACATGCTAACTAAACTTAAAGACTTACCTGAATTAGCTGGTCCTCCTATCAAGATAACTCCGTGGCTTTGGGTTAAGGCATTTTGAATAGCTTTTAGCCCGGTTCCCCAATAGCCAAGTTCAACTAATGATGGTAGCTTTGATGAGATGCTCAATATATTTATTGAGATCCGCTCACCATCAAGTGTTGGTAGTATTGATACTCTCATACTAAAAGCTTCATCTTTTATGGACATCTTGAATCTGCCATCCTGAGGGATGTTTTTTAATTTATTTTCTAATCCAGCTAAATTCTTTATTTTTTCTGACAGACTTTCAAGTTTACTTTTAGAGAACTTATCTATTTCTATCAATGATCCATTTACCCTATATCTTACTATTACTTCTGCACTACGCGGTTCGATGTGTATGAAGCTTGCCCTGGCTTCTACGGCTTTTTCAATTAATAAATCAAGTAATTGCCCGGCGGTTATTTTTTTCAAAGTATCAATTTTTTTGCCCACCATATATAAAACACATTATATAAAAGTTAAGGCTTGTATCATAACTAATTATCAACTAAGATATGGAGTTCTATCTTGTTATAATGATAGATAGAAACAGCTTACTTCAATAAGTATATTAACTCGGGGGCAGATAAGGACATTAATTTTTATGGCTATTTCAAAGAAGAATAAGAAGGAACTAAAAGAAGTTCCCAGTGATGCTAACACTGAACAACAAGGGGGCAAAACCAAAGCTCTAGGTCTAGCAATAGACTCAATTGAAAAGCAATACGGCAAAGGTGCCATTATGAAATTGGGTGAATCACATAGGTCAAACGTTGAAACTGTTTCAAGTGGGACACTTGGACTAGATATTGCACTTGGTGGTGGTTTTCCTAAAGGTAGAGTAGTAGAAATATATGGTCCTGAAAGTTCAGGAAAGACGACACTAACTTTACATGCTATTGCTTCAGTTCAACGTTCAGGTGGAACTGCTGCTTTTATTGATGCTGAGCACGCACTAGATCCAGCTTATGCGAAACGAATTGGCGTTGATACAGAAAACCTCTTAATTTCTCAACCAGATAACGGCGAACAAGCATTGGAGATTGCTGAAACACTAGTTAGAAGTAATGCCGTAGATATTATTGTTATTGATTCAGTAGCTGCTCTCGTACCTAGAGCTGAGATTGAAGGTGACATGGGTGATTCTCTTCCTGGGTTACAGGCTAGACTTATGAGTCAAGCTTTAAGAAAATTAACGGGAGTAATAAGTCGATCTAAAACCACCATAATCTTCGTTAATCAAATTAGAATGAAGATTGGAATTATGTTTGGTAATCCTGAAACTACAACTGGTGGTAATGCACTGAAATTTTACTCTAGTATCCGTATGGATATAAGACGAATCTCTCAAATTAAGCAGGGTGAGGCTGTCATCGGAAATCGAACTCGAGTCAAAGTAGTTAAAAATAAAATTGCCCCACCCTTTCGTGAAGCAGAATTCGACATTATGTATAACGAAGGAATTTCATATAGCGGTGACGTATTAGACTTAGCTACTCAGTATGAAATTGTTGAGAAGTCTGGTGCTTGGTATGCATATAATTCAGAAAAAATTGGTCAAGGTCGGGAAGCAACAAAGCTTTATCTTCAAGAGAACCCAAAAGTATTAAAAGAAATTGCTGATAAAGTTCGCGTTGCATCAGTAGCTGTATAAGAAACTAAGCTTAATCTAATGAAGCTTACAAAAATTAAACAACAAATTAAAAGAACAGATAGATATTCTATATTTATAGATAACAAATATTCCTTCTCCTTGTCTGAGGCAGACCTTATTAAGCTCAAACTAAGTGTTGGACAAGATTTAGAGAATTCTGATCTTGAAAAGTTAGGTAATGAAGTAGAATTTAGCAATGCCAGAAATTCTTGTTATCGCCTATTAGGTTATCGAGCCAGAAGTACTGGTGAGATTAAAGATTATTTGATCAGGAAAAAGTATGAAATAGAAATAATTGATAAAACAATATCTTACTTAACAAGTAAAGCTTTATTAAATGATGAATTGTTCGCAAAACAGTGGGTTGAATCAAGAACAAAAAACAAGAAGTCTAGTATCAGACAAATTAAAAGCGAACTTCAACAAAAAAAGATTAGTAGAGAAATAATTAATAAAGTACTCGAAGATGAGTCTATTGATGAGGTAAAGCTTATTAAAGAATTAATTGAGAAAAAGCGTATTCAATCTAAATATCAAGATGATTTAAAATTAATGCAGTTCCTTGCACGTCGCGGCTTTAATTATGACAAAATTAAGACTGCTTTAGAGAGATGAACTTAATGAAGTGGCAACCGAAGGTACTCCAGCTTTAACTGGATTTATTAATTCCTGAATTATTATTTTCGTGTCAGTAACTTCTATTATTTGAGTTCTATCTATGCTTAATTGCCCACTTCCTAAACTTTTAATAAGCGATCTTCCAACATATATCTTTTGGACATAAAACGTTTCGCTATCGATTGCGAAATCTTTAACCTTACCAACTTTTTCTTTTCCAACCGTTACAACTGGTTTACCAATAAGAACAAAATTTATCTTTAAAACTTCCTGTAATCTTACTAGAATATCGGCAGTACTTAAAACATCCTGGTCGTTAACAATTATTCCCTGTCCAATAATATTTCTTACATCCTGATATAAAAGAATCAGATCTTTCTTAGATTCATGATCGTGGCAATAAAAACCTTCAACCTTGAAGTTATTTGGGTTAATTATGTAATTAAATATATGGGCAATCTGTCCACCGGTTCTTAACGACAAAACGGGTTTATTCAATATAGTTTGGCTCAACAAAAGCATATCCTTTAGTATAGCTTAAGCTCCAATTTAGCTACATGATATATATAAAGAAAAAAAATGGTTATAATCATACAGTTATATGAATTTTAAAATTACTTCCGATTCTCCAGACAAAACAGAAGCTATAGCCCGTAGTATTAGCAGCAAGTTCAGGGGTGGTGAAGTAATTGAGTTAATTAGCGAACTTGGCGGCGGAAAAACTACCTTCACTCATGGCCTAGCTGCTGGAATAAAAAGTGAAGACAATGTAGCAAGTCCTACCTTTACGATTAGTCGGGTATATCAAGGTGAAAAATTAAAGATTCACCACTTTGATTTCTATAGATTAAATGACGAT
This sequence comes from Saccharimonadales bacterium (SeqCode), assembly GCA_038317055.1. GTDB lineage: Bacteria > Patescibacteriota > Saccharimonadia > Saccharimonadales > DATKHC01 > JBBQBA01. The sequence continues at coordinate 232,884 of JBBQBA010000001.1, read as the reverse complement.
GAACTTATCAAACACGAATTAAGAGATGTCTTAAATGATAAGACTAATGTCGTAGTAGTCGAATGGCCAAATTTAGTTTCTGACGCACTTCCTAAACAGAGACTAACGGTAGAATTTGAATATATTGTAGATAATAGTAGAAATTTACTATTCACATACCCTGAAAGTTTGTCATACTTAATAGGTAATGATGTTAATCCTAGCAGTTAGAACTGACAAACCAGAGTCTGAAATTGGTCTATATGAAGATCAGAACTCGATTATCTACCATAAGTGGCAGGCTCATTTTGAATTATCTGAAACCATTCATACTCAAGTAGCAAAGTTATTAAAAAGTGCTGATAAAACTTGGCATGAACTCAATGGTTTAGTTGTGTATAAAGGACCAGGAAGTTTTACGGGATTAAGAATAGGAATAGCTTTCGCAAATACTCTTGCGTATTCATTAGACGTACCAATAATTGGTAGTCAAAGTGATGATTGGATAAAAGATGGAATTAAAAAACTGCTTGATAGTCAAAATGAAAAAACTATTACACCGGAATACGGAGCTGAGGCTCATGTTACCGTACCTAAGAAGTAGTTTAGGTCCCATAAGTTGACTGAATACTGCGCAAAGTCTATTATTATGGGTAGGATTTTATGCTGTTTTTTGGGAGACAGGGTCCACTTAAAGATAATTAAACTTGAATTAAACTAGTAATATTTTTGGCTAAAGAAGTGATAGTGAATGCCTAAGAAGCACTAGTTAATAGAAATAGGAAGGAAGAACGTATGGATCCGATTACTATTATATTGGCAATTGTTGGTATTGGTGTTGGTTTTGGTGCTAGTACAGCAGTTACACGAAAGAAGATGGGCAGCGCTGAAGCAGAAGCCAAAAAAGAACTCGAAAAAGCAAAAAAAGAAGCAACAAAAAAATTAATAGAGGCTCGAGAAGAAGCAGCTTCAATTATTGAACAAGCTCGCAAAGAAGAAGCAATTAGACGTAAAGAAAATAAAGAAATAGAAAATAGATTAATCAATCGAGATGAACAAATAGAAAAGAAGTTGGACACTCTAGATAAACGTACCGAAAATCTTAGAAAAGCCGAAGATGAAGTTGAAGAACTAAAAGACGAAATTCGTAAAATACGAACTAAGCAGCAAGAAAAATTAGAGAAAATAGCTAAGCTTACTAAATCAGATGCTTCAGATAAACTCATGGCTATGACCGAAAGGGATATTAAAAATGATCTAGTTGGTTTAGTTGGTAAGTTACAAAATAATGCGAGAGAAGATGCAGAAGATCTTGCTGCATTTATCCTTGTTTCATCTATGGAACGGATGGCTAGTGAAGTTACTGCAGAGCGAACTGTCAGTACGGTGAAGATGGAAGAAGAAGAGATGAAGGGCCGCATTATTGGTAAGGAAGGCCGTAACATTCAAGCACTACAACGAGCAACTGGCGTTGATATATTAGTCGATGATTCACCTGGTGTAATTGTACTTAGCTCATTTGACCCAGTTAGACGTGAAGTGGCTAGACAAACTTTAGAAATGCTTATTAAAGATGGTCGAATTCAACCTTCTCGAATTGAAGAACTTGTAGTAAAAGCCCAAAATAATGTCCAAAAAGATGTTATGAGAGCAGGAGAAGATGCAGCGAGAGAAGTTGGTATTATTGGTATTCCAAAAGAAGTATTACAACTTCTTGGTGAACTTAAATATAGGACAAGCTACGGACAGAATGTACTTAAGCACTCAACTGAAATGGCTCATATGGCAGGACTAATCGCTGAAGAGCTTGGGGCAAATGTTAAAACAGCCAAATATGCAGCACTAGTTCATGATTTAGGTAAAGCGCTTACACACAAGATGGAAGGCAAGCATCATCATATTAGCGGTGAGATGTTAAGGAAATATGGAGCACCAGAAGAAGTAGCTCATGCAGCAGAAGCTCATCATGATGACGTTGAAGCAACAACTACTGAAGCTCTAATTGTAAGAGTAGTTGATGCTGTCAGTGCATCTCGACCAGGAGCAAGGAATATAAGTGCTGAGAACTTCATTGAGCGAATGCGTGATCTTGAAAATGTAGCTACCGGATTTGAAGGAATTGATAAAGCATACGCAATTAGTGCAGGTAGGGAAGTCAGAATATTTGTTAAACCACAACAAATCGATGATCTTACAGCAATTAAATTAGCACGTGATATTGCAACTAAAATAGAATCAACAATGCAGTACCCCGGTACAATAAAAGTTAACGTAATAAGAGAAACTAGAGCAATAGAATTCGCTAAATAAAGTTCTAAATTGATTAATTAAATGAATATTTTATATCTAGGTGACATTATGGCTGAGCCCGGCATATTTGTTGTCGAAGAGCTTCTTCCTAAACTTAAAAAATCGCTTGAAATAGATCTAGTTATTGCTCAAGCTGAAAATTTAAGCAATGGCAAGGGAATTTTACCTAAAGATTTTAAACGTATACAAAAAGCGGGAGTGGATTTCTGTACTGGAGGTAATTGGAGTTTGCATGAACCAGATATTATTCCATATCTAGATAATCCCGATGAACCTATTATTCGTCCCGCTAATTATCCTGAGGGAACAGAAGGTCTGGGATATAAATATGTTAAAACTAAAGCCGGCAAAGTACTTGTAATAAGTATGCTCGGCCAAATTGTCGGAAAAGACTCAAACAAACCAGTCGATAATCCTCTCAAAGTAATCGACAAAATACTTGAAGATGAATCAAAGTTTTCAAAGGTAGCTACTGTAGTCAATTTTCACGGTGATTATAGTAGTGAAAAATTGGTTTTTGGTTATTATTTGGATGGACGTGTAACTGCAGTTATCGGAGACCACTGGCATGTTTCCACTGCAGATGCGACTGTATTAAAAAACGGTACAGCACACATTACCGATGTGGGTATGTGTGGTACCATTTATTCCTCGCTAGGTGTTAAAACAGAAACAATTATCAAAAGATGGCGGGATAGTAAGGTTTTGAAAAATGAGATAGAAACTGAAGGACCATTTCAATTGAATGGACTGTTAATAGAAGTTGATAATAAAACAGGTCTTAGTATATCTACCAAGTTAATTCAAGAAACCCTGAACTAACTTAATGTTCTGACTTACCGTTGAAACCAAGCAAAGCAATTATTACAGTTGCTATCATATCGACAACAACTACCTTAATAGCCGGTAAACCACGGTTAATTGCCATTAATGCAGCACTACCTAGCCATATAGTTATAATAACTCCAGCAGTGTATGGGTACTTTATAAACAGAATAAAATCTTTAAACATTTAGGGTCTCCTTATCTTTTCTATCAATGCTACTTATGTTTCCGCCGCCTTTAATTTGGCCCAATAATTTACGGAATAAAACAGGATCACGATTTGCTACTCTTTCTAACCATTTAGTTACAATATCGATAGCTCTTTGAATTGTCATATTACTAGGCGATTCTATTAGCAACTCAGAATGTTCTTTAGCAAGTTTTGTAGTAGCTACATCAAATACAATTGGTAGAACTTCATCTTGTCTTCCCAAACTTTCTACTAAGGTAATGTAGGTTTGAGCTGCACGAATAATTTCAGATGAATTTATAGTTAATTTTAGACCGAATCGGTTCTGCTTATTAACAATTTGATTCACCAGTTTTAGCATATTAGGATCATTCATCATCTGAGTAGATTCAGATTTTTTCATATGCATTGAAAATGCTTTTTTAGCTAATTTACCAATAGTTTTTGTTAAATCTTCACCTGAATTTTCTCCACTTGCTTCATGTAACCTTTTAAAAGCCCTATATAAATCATTTGCAAATACTCGTAGGAATTTTCCAAATAGTTCTTCGATGTCTAATTTTCCATTATATAGATTTGAATACTCTCCAATTAAAGCGAAGAATGCTGGTTTATCTTTAGGGGCTGGCGCGAATATACCAAAATCTATTAATCCGATTTTGTTATTTTCTAGAAACTTTACATTACCGGGGTGTGGATCACCTTGTACTCTTGGTAGTGTAAACATTCCATAAATATATTCTTGGCCAAGTGTAATTAATTGTTGATCTAGGTTGGAACCTAATTTTTCCATTACATAACTATGAGGTTCGACACCTTGTTCTTGGAGTTTGACAAGTTGAGCACCAGATATTCCGCCTAGATATTCTTGTACAATAATATTTGGAGTACTTAATTCTAAATAAGTTTGTGGGATTATAAAAGTTTCGTTGTTTTTGTAAGCTTCGTATAGTTCATTTGCAAATTCTGCTTCAGATTCATAATCAGTTTCGTTTAATGAAGACTTTTTAAACTCTTTAAGTGCCTCATTTACGTCTAATTGCATACCGTCATATAGTTTTATGAAGAATTGCTTTGCAAAAACGTTGATAAGTTTTAAATCAAACTGTAGAGTTTCACGAACCAATGGCCGAAGAGCCTTAATAATTACTGGTGTGCCATCACGTAAAACGCCAAAATATACTTGTCCAAAACTACCCGCAGCAAAGGGTTGAGGTTGAACTTGGGCGATTTGCGCTAAAAGCGCTGGTTTTAGTTCTTTTTGTAGTAATTTAGGTAAATCAATTATCTCAGTATCTAAGTTCTCGAATATATTATAACGATTTGGGCTTTTCCATTGTTTAAAAAATTCACTTTGAAGCATTACACCCTGTAAAAACTTAATATATATACCACCAAGTGAAACTAATTCGTCACATATATATGAAGCCATCTCAGCGTTACGACCACGTTTTTGCAAATACATAGCTCTAGTAGCTATCATTGCCATCTTAGCGGCTCTGTGTCGCTTTATGGAGTTAATACTTTGCGGTTTCACGTTATGCCCGGCCAAAGCCAATTAAAAATAACAATAGTGTAGAAATCATTACAGCGACATACAATTCAAAAACTTGTCCTGCATCTTGAACGGTTAAGGACATCAATATAACTGCAACCCATATAAGGAGTATAGTAAAAAAGGTTGATGCGTATTTCATGGTATAATTATAACACATTATTGGCTAAAAATCCACAATAGATAGTTAAGCCTAGTTTTTTGGAGCTCTATCCGTTATAATCGGCCAGAAATGCTCCTTATATCAAGCTTACATGTAATTGCTTAAGTTATAAAGCAAAGATAGTTTGGATTTGGCATTTATCGGGGATTGGCGCAGTTGGCTAGCGCGCCGCGTTTGGGACGCGGAGGTCGGAGGTTCGAGTCCTCTATCCCCGACCAAAAGCTAAAACTAAATGTGTAAAAAGGGTAAATAGTGGGAATAGAACACATAAACAGCGATGAAATTCTCGTTCCAATGAATTCTTGGGACACCCTTACCGTATATCCAGAACAACCAAAAACTATAACTACACATGGATTATCCGAAACTGCGGCAGTAGCAATATTAACTGAAACTAGAGAAGGTTTTGCCCGGGGTTATCTACAACACTATCACCTAGATAACAAAACAGAGGGAATTAAAGCTTTAGAAGAAGCAATTGATGATCAAATACCATCGGATGATGAACGTTCCAGCGTAGTTATTATGAATGCGTCCAGGGTTGAGCTAAATAAAAACGCTGATCCAAGGTTAAAACCTATAGACGGTAACCACAGTCTTCGATTAGCCCAGATATGCTTTGATGGACTTGGTAAAAGACTTGAACTTCGTACAATTCCATTTATATTACTCAAACAAGAGACTAGTAGGGGAATCGGAACTTTAGCTATTCATATGGGTCGAAAACCCACTGCTTTAGCAAGAAACATAGTTATTGCAGAAGCAGTTCCAATAATACCGAGACATTACACTTAGATTTATAAGTTAATATGGGCTAACACTAAGTAAATGAGCCCTGTAATTAGCACCTTGTGGCGATATTAGACTTGGTGTACCGTCCCATTTAGATATTAATTCGGTATTTTCTGGATTAGAATTACCGGATCCCCCTGGTACACAGGACGTATAACCCCCACTTGGTCCATCATTCGTCATCCAAGCCCATGCTAAATATGACATATTATTTTGATCTGCCCAGTTCATATATGTATTCATATAATTACCAGTACAATCAAACTCACCAAATTCTGTCGTAATCCATGGAATTTTAGCAGCTTGTAGTGCGTGTAACGTGTAGTTCCAACAATAAGTATTATTACAAACTCCGCCGTAGTTATGAAAATCTATAGCTAACTGATTAATAGGATCAACCGGTTTATATATTGGATTTGTAATCTGACAAGTACCTCCGACACCTTGACTATCATATAGTCCACAGGGGTCACCGGCCCAGATCATACTGCCGACTAATATTGGTTGAGTTGCACCAGTAGACCGTACGATATTTATTAATTGTTGCATTCCTGCAGTGTTATAGGGAACAACACCGCTAGTGGTATCGGCACATCCTTTCAACCAGCATGTCCAGTCTACATTAGATGGGGTTTGACCTCCTAGGTATGGTTCATTATATAAGTCAAATATTACTGCAGGATTCGTTTTAAAAGCTGAAGCGACACTAGTCCAAAAAGAAGGAGCATGATCTTCATCTGGCATATGGAATGAATTTCGACATGCTTGATAAGTTCCTGGGGCACCACAATGAAGGTCTAAAATGGCATAAATTCCGACTTTATTAAGATATCCTACGAAATTTTTTATAGTATTTTGGTAATTTACACCAGAATAAGCTGCAGGTGCGCCGTTAATGCCGAGCCAGCAATCTTCATTAAGTGGTATTCGTACAGCATTTATTTTCCATGATTTAATTCCATTAGCCTCAGATTGATCCAGAGCTCCAAATGAGAAAGCGTTATGAGTTAAACAATAAGATTCTGTGCTTGTTATGTCTGCACCAAGCAAACGTATGGTTTTACTATTTCCATCAACTATTTGTCCATTAGATACGTGTAGGGCTAGAGTAGTTCCAAACTTCACAGCATGCCCATTACTAGCGTTATTATCGCTAATTACGGTTGCTACATCACTTAATACTCCGATATCTGCATTAATTGACACATTGGGTGATGATGCATGAGATGAAATTAAATAATGAACTCCTAATAAAGAAAAAATTAATACTATAGTTATAAGTAATATATTTTTAGAATTTTGTTTGAATATCTGTACTACTTCTTTATTTTTGTTTTTTGTAGAAATCATGTTTTTAATTAATTTGACTGTATATTAACACAATCAGTTAACCCATTCTATTTAGTACTAACTAAAATCACACTAAATAAGTGGTATATTTTTAAGTAAATTTATGACTATTGTATTAACTTATTGTCCTGTGGACCACTTTGGCTGACTGGAGGTTGGTTTTGAACCGGTGGATTTACGGGTTGAGGACCAGGCTGTGGATTTACGGATTGAGGAGGTGTATATGGTTCAGCTGCGGTCGGTTGAGGGTAAATCGATTGGGCTGCACCTGCTTGGACAGGATTATTCGTGACAGGTCCAGTTGCTTGAGCAACTCCTCCATCTTCAATTTCATTGAAAGTATCTTGAATTATCGCTACGCCGATTAAATGAATTAACCATAATATTAAGAAACTAATAGCAGTGCTCATTTTTCCATTAGTATATTCATTGACAGCTTTTGAATATTTAAAGATCCAAATCAGACCTAAAATCATCGTTAATATATATCCAATAAATATGATGCCCAACCCTACGAAGAAAATAGGTGAGTGAGTGACAACTTGGTTTGGAGTAATAGTGGTTGGCCCGTATTGCTGATTGTAGACGCCTGATTGACTTTTAATCGAACCAGCACCAGCAAAAAAAAGAATGTACCCGACAATTAACAATATAATCGGTCCAACAATTAACCAAATAGTAGGAACGTGTTGTTTAGTTTTTTGATTTAATACTTTTTTGGTTGAGACTAGCCAATATATGTCATAGATACCAAAGGTTACTATGCTAAGTAGGAACACTACTATAGGGTTTCGTTTTTTCATTCGATGGTTTTCATATTAGTGAAAATTAATATCAAAATAAGCATAACAGTAACTAACTAATATACCAATATATGGTTTATAGATATGTAGCTAGTTGAGTTACAATATCAAAAATGCTAAACATACTAATTAGCTTAACCGCAATACTTATAATACTAATTATTAGTGAACTTATGTGGCGGCAACATAAACTTAGCGATGAATTAACTCGTAAAACTGTACATGTATCTGTAGCGGTCTTCGTGGCATTTTGGCCATATTATATGAGTTATCATCAAATCCAATTGGTCGCTGTAGCATTTTTAATTGGCATAATAGTTTCAAGATACTTACATATTTTTCGAGGTATTCTTCATGTTAAGAGAAAGACATACGGAGACCTGTTCTTTCCGTTAAGTATCTTAATATTAGCACTGTTAGAACCATCTAAATTAGTATTCACTATTGCACTTTTACATATTGGACTCTCAGATGGTATTGCCGCATTAGTTGGTAAAAGATTAGGCAAGAAGAATCAATACAAAATATTTGGTCAAACTAAATCAGTCGCTGGAACTATCACCTTCATAGTTATTTCTTTAGGAATTTTAGTAACAGCAAAATTACTAAATCCGAATGATACTATTGGATTAAGCTGGTTAAATGTTATTATCCTGCCACCAATTCTTGCTTTTGTAGAAAACGTATCGGCTTATGGAGCAGATGACCTGACTATACCGCTGGTACTATTAGTCGGTTTAAAATGGTTTTAGTTTTATAAACTAGCTTCGTTTTTTGAATTTTTGATCTTTTGCCAAGCACCATGTGCTCTTAAAGCATTAAAGATAACAAATACATCGACTAATTCTTGGAGTATAGCTCCATAAATAGGTTTGATCCGACCAGTTGCAAAGATTACCATTAAACCAATACTTATAAATATTCCAATAAGAATACTTTGTTTGGCTATATAAAAGGTTCTCTTAGCTATTTCTAGTGCACTGGCTACTTTATTTATATCATCGAGCATTATTACTACATCCGCGGCTTCGCTTGCAGCTGTTGATCCTTTGGCACCGAGAGCTATACCTACATCTGCTAGTGTCAGAACTGGTGCATCATTAACACCATCACCCACAAATGCAAGTGGACGTTCGTTTTTTGGTATATCTTCGATAGTTCGCATTTTATCTGATGGTAAGGCAGAGGCTACAATGTTATCGATACCAAGTTTACTTGCTATATTTTTCGCAGCTGTCATATGATCACCAGTTATCATAAGGAAGTTTTTGATACCTAAATTTTTCAACCGACTAATCATTAATTTACTGTTTGGTCTAAGCTCATCTATGAAGCTAAAAACCCCAGCAAGCTCACCATCAATAGCAATATAGGTAGAAGTAGATTTTTGAGTATTAGGCTTAAAATTCTTTGGTGAATTTATATTGTTGTCACTCATTAAATCCCAGCGTCCTATTAGGATATGTTTACCTTGCAGTCGTCCACTTAATCCAAGTCCAGCTTGTTCTTTTACTTGTTTCGCTGAACGTGACTTGATTTTTTGTTGGGTAGAATATGCAACTATCGCACTAGCTAGGATGTGATTTGAGTTTTGTTCTAAACTTGCTGCATATTTTAGTACGTCGGATTTAGTAAATTTATTAAAAACTTCAAGATTTTCAACTACCGGTTTGCCATTAGTTAGAGTTCCGGTTTTATCAAAGGCGACAGTTTTAACTTCGGCTAATCGCTCTATAGCTGAACCATTTTTTATTATAATTCCGTGCTTTGAAGCTCGACTCATTCCAGATATTAAAGCAATAGGAGCAGCAAGTAGTAATGGACATGGCGTCGCAACAACTATTACTTCTAAAAATCTTATAGCGTGTCCAGATACAAACCAAACGCTTCCTGCAATTAGAAAGGCAACAGCAGTAAATGGTATTGAATATCGATCAGCAAGTCTTACAAAAGGAGATTCACTCAGTGAAGCAGCTTTAACGAGTTTTATTATTTGAGCATACTGACTGTTCTCTTCGGTTCGAATTACTTTAACTATAATTGAGCCTTCTATATTGATAGAACCACTTAGTATTTGATCACCATTCTTTTTATCTACAGGTAGTGATTCACCCGTTAGACTAGATTCATCAAAACTGGATATACCATCGAATATAATTCCATCAACTGGTACTACTTCACCGGGTAGAATACTGATTCTATCACCAACTTTTATATGTTTTACATTAACATCAGTTGTATTTTTACCCTTTATTAAGTGAGCAATCGTAGGTCGTCGTTGAAGTAAGGCTGTAAGTTCTGACTTAGCTCTGTTTTCTGCATAATCCTCTAGACCTTCTCCGCCAGTAAGCATTAAAGCAATAATAATACCGGTCCAATATTGACCCAATGCAACAGAGGCGATCATAGCCGTTGCAGCTAATATGTCTATTCCATATTTACCGCTCCTTAGGTCTGTGAACATATCTACAAGTAGGGGAATAACAGCAATGATTACACTAATTCCAAGAATCCAATTACTAATAAGATGATAGGATAATAGCCATAAAATTAGACTTACAACGAAGCTAACAATTACAAAACTGAGCAGCTTGTATGACTTAAAAAAATTAAAAATAGACTTCAAAAAATTACCTCGCTTTGTTTGATTTCTTAACTATATTATAACAGATATAACAGAGGTTTGTTATAATACTTTAAGCCCTAAGACATGCGGGATTCGTATAACGGTTAATATGTAAGTTTTCCAAACTTGAGACACCGGTTCGATTCCGGTATCCCGCACCAAATGCCCCGATAGCTCAGCTGGATAGAGCAGGAGACTTCTAAGCTCAAGGTCGCAAGTTCGAATCTTGCTCGGGGCACCATACCTTGATTTACCTTTCAAATATATGCAGTGGTTAAGCTGTGGATAACACTATTAATCTATTTGATAAGTTAAGAGTTTATGTTTATAATTCACGACAGTACATTCTAGGAGTAAAATATTAAAAACCTAAAACATATAACTATATGATTAAACAGAAGATCAGTGTTTTAAATTCAGGTGTTTCCAGTTTTTTAAAGAAAAGACTATTTAAGAAGTTAGCTTGGGTTCCTGTTATTGCTTTCACGGCAACATTAATAGGATCGAATTTGGTTCCAATATCAGCATCAGCAGTTGGTTTAGTTTCATCCCGTTCAATAACCATGTCTAGTTCAGTTGCTGGTCCGACTGGTATTGCTACGTACTTCGTATCCTTTAAACCTTTTACGACCGGTGCACCTGGTAACCTTGGTGCTATAGACGTTGATTTTTGTTCAAACGATCCGATTATAGGAGATCCATGTACTGCACCACCAACTTTTTCAATGCTGAGTTCAACTGTTACTACTCCGACGGGATTCTCAACATCTACTGGATCTTGGGGTGCAACTTTCAATGGTGCTAAGAATCTGGTTTGGGAAACTAATGCTACAGCTCAAACAGTAACAGGATCTGCAACAGCAATTACTTTCAGCATAAATACTGTGGTAAACCCTAGTACAGTTGGCTCATTTTATGCCCGAATTTTAACATTTGACACTCAAGCTCATGGAACCGCCTATACATCAGGTAGCACACCTGGTGCTGGCCTTATCGATGCAGGAGGTATTGCACTTTCAGTAGTCCAACAAATTACTATTAATGCTAAGGTTCAGGAACAGATTACGTTTTGTGTATACACTGCAAGTTATGATGGTGGTGGTGGGGCTTGTTCAGGTGCTACAGGAAATACTATAACTCTAGGTAATACCAACGGAGTATTATTTTCATCTACTCCTTTTGTTGATATACAAACAAAATATGATATTCAGACAAACGCATCCCTTGGAGCTTCTATAGTTTTTACGGGACCACCTCCAACAATTCCTTCAACCACAAACACTATCGCCTATAATACGGTTGACGGTATGGGTGTAACAGCTGGATCGGCTTACACTTCAGTTATTGGTAACACTTCATCACATAGCCAATTTGGATTATGTACTTGGGCAAGTTTCGGTGCAACTACTAATATAACTCCCGTAGCACCATATACTGGTGGTGGTAACTGTAGTACTACTTCTCAAACAGCTGGTACTGGAGGTGGAGGTGGAGTTGGAACTGCAACTTTTGGTTTTGACACAGCTAATGCCGCAAATACAACAACGAACCCTTATGGTTCTCAAATTGCTACTGCTACAGCCGGTTCTGTTGCTGCTGGTGAAATAGCTTTCGTTGGTAACGTGGCTCCAACTGCAGTTGCGGGTGTTTATACAACAAATCTTACTTTCATTGCTACCGGAACATATTAAGAATAGTATATTTATTGTTGTAGTTGATTGTTCTTCAAGGGATCAATAGGTATAATGCTGTAGTTATGGCGAGTGTAGCTCAGCTGGTTAGAGCACCGGGTTGTGGTTCCGGGGGTCGTGGGTTCAAGTCCCATCTCTCGCCCCATAAGCAGTAAATTAGACTTCTACGGAAGTCTTTTTAAATGAATTAGGAAAAAGATTTTACTTCTTTAATTGAATGACTAAGAACCTCATCATTATTATCAAAATGAAAATCTGCAGTTATCTTTTTGCCATCTAAAACCAAAGGTAACCAGAAAGTATCGTCTCTCCACATAGAATCGTAAGGAAGAGAGCTCACATCAAACCATTCTGGTCGCATTTCTTCAGATTCTTTGGGTTCTCCGGTCCATGATTTACTTACATAAACATGCGCCTGTTGATTAAATCCTTGTGCGGCTTTTTCTGGTGGAAAATAGAAATTAATAACCGCTACCTTCCCTATGTCCTTCGGAGTAACAAATATTTCTTCCTGACATTCTCGAACTGCAGTTTGTACAATAGTCTCACCAGAATCTTGTTTTCCTCCTGCACCATTCCAAAGCCCCTCGCCAAATCCTCGTTTTTTCATTGCTAGCAATATCTTGTCTTCTTTTAAAAGAAAAACGATGCTTACCAGTCTCATATTCTCAGTCATTTCTACATTATTCTACTCCCCCTAAAAAACTTCAAGCACTATATAAGTTGACAAAAAAGCTATAAATGGTAAAATATATAAATCTTACAATTTAGAATTCCTCTTAGGAGTTGAGTTTAATATTGTTTGAGGTAATTTAACAGGCAGTATTAATAAGGTGAGACTTAAGATCATCATTTTTGTGGTTTTATGCCTCACCTTATGTGTTATCGGGACACACGTAGCTGGTTTAGTGCGAGATTGGTTGAGGAAGCGAGGAAATGCATATGGCAGTTAAATTGGCTTCAGACCGTAAGAAGAAAGTGGAGGAACTCCAAGTAACAAATCCTGATTTCGTCGATTTCAGAGAGCTTGCTATTCCTGCACCCGTAGTTCTGTCGGGATTAGTCAACTTTGCAGTAAGCACCTTGTACGTACCCAACTCCAACGAAATTGGAGCGAGCAGCTTCTTGAGCGTCAAAATCGCAAAGGACTACTTGTCAGAAAAGCTTCATCGCGGATGTGGATTCATTTCAAAAGTTCGTGAAAAAGGTATTCTGGTCGAGGAAGGCATCCAACTGAAAGTCACTTTTACGGCTGATGGAATTGTCCTTCTGGATCAGTATAACAATCTTTACGGTTCCAATGCAGGACCTTCAGTATTTCAACGACTCGTCAATGGGGACATATGTGGCAAAAAGCCATACCCTCGTATTTAGTTTCACAAGTTCTTCATATTCGATGAGGAAAAGTATAATTTTCTTCACAAGATGTGGATGAAGTAGGAACAACAGTGTCGTGTGTGTGCGATAATTAGACCTTCCCGTTGGATTCGGGCAGTAACCGACAGGGATCCGGCAGGGATCTGAAGGTCTAATTCGACAAACATCTAATCCCGCCAAGATGTGCGTAATCGCATAACCCGATACTGCCTGCTTCATCCACTCCATAAATGTGTATTTATGCTGATGAGTCCAAAAGGACGAAAGTGGTAGTACTAAATATCTTTAAGAACGCTAATTCTTGCACCCAGGGAATTTAATCGTTCAGCTAAATCTTCATATCCTCGATTAATCGTATAGACATTTCTTAGAATGCTAATTCCGTTAGCTGCAAGCATACCAATTAACAATAAACTAGCTGGTCGAAGGGCGGGTGGGCATACTACATCACCCTTAGAAAACTTAGTCGGACCGGTAATAAAAACTCTATGAGGATCAGCAAGTTCAATCTGTACACCTATCTTAGACATTTCCGTGAAATATATTGCTCGATTTTCATACATCCAATCATGGATAAGGGTTCTGCCTTTTGCAACTGCTGCTATTGGAACAAAGTAGGGAATATTATCGGGGTTCAATCCAGGATATAGATTAGGATGTATTTTATCATCTAGCGCGTGTAGCTTGCCGTTATGCTTTTTAATCAATATGTCAGTTAAGTCTATTTCATTGTTGTTTGCTTTATAGCTTGGAGATTGTTCAAACTCTAAGCCCATCTTTTTTAGTTTTAACAACTCTAAGGCAATCCATCTGTATGGAACACGCTTAATAGTAATTGATGAGTTGGTAGCTATTGCTGCAGCTGTAAAAAACATTGCTTCAATTGGATCTTCGGTAGGTGCGTATACTACTTTTTTCTTAATATTTTTCACGCCTGTTATCTTTAAGAACTGTGATCCAATTCCTTCGATTTTTACCCCTAATTTTTGCAGGTAATAACATAGATCTTGAACCATATAATCACCACTTGCCGCTTGAACATAGGTTGTGTTCTCAAAACCGGCTGCCGCCATCAACACATTATTAGTTACGGTATTACCAGATTCATATAAAACCATCTCATCAGGACTTTTTTTCTTAACTGTAACGTTGTAGTGTCCGGTTGTCGCAACTATATTTAATCCAAATTCCTCAAGGGCATATAAGTGGGGTTCAACAGTTCGCCGACCGAGTTTACATCCACCAGCATATGGTATTTTGAATTCCGAATATTCGTGAAGCAGCGGACCTAAAAACATCAAAACGCTACGAGTTTTTCTAGCAGCCTCTTTATTCATATTATCTAGATTTAGTTTAGCCGGACGACGGATTTCAATATCGTTTCCGGGTAACCATTTTACTTGAACGCCAATACTTTCAAGGACTTCAATAATTCTATATACTTCTTCAATTCTCGGGAAAGATATAAACTTAGTTACACCGTGATTTAACAAGCTTGCACAAAGTAGTGCTACTGCTGAGTTTTTGCTGGTCTTGAGCGTTATCTCTCCGCTCAGTTCATAGCCTCCCTCGATACGTAGGTTTATACCTTGTCCTTCTAAACTTATTAATTGCTTGTTCAGTACATCGCTGATTCTGCCAAGTGTATCTAAGCTTAAATTTTGTTTTCCGTGTTCTATTCTATTAACCGCTGATTGGCTAGTCTTTAGTCGTTTAGCAAACTCGGTCTGCGTAAGTCCGCGTTCTTGTCTTATCTGATAAATTAATTGGCCAATTTTCTCATTGGTTTCTGCCATATTCAGATAATTATACCTAATATGATATAATATGCAAGTATTTTATTATATTTTAGGTGTTTGTTTTAAGGCTTATGCTAATACGAAGTATATACTAATTTTATTATTTGGCATTACCAATTTTGCTCATATACTTATCTTAACTGTTACAATAACTATGCTAATTAAATCAGAACTTGTAGGGGTTAAATGAACGATAAAATCATTGCTGATCTAATCAAAAAAGAAGAAAAACGTCAACGTGAAGGTCTTGAGTTAATTCCATCAGAGAATTATGTAAGTCGTGATGTACTAAATGCCTTAGGTAGCGTGTTTACCAATAAATATTCAGAAGGTTATCCTGGAAAAAGATATTATGGTGGACAAGAAAATACAGACAAAGTAGAACAATTAGCAATTGACCGTGCGAAAAAATTATTTAACAGTGACCATGCAAATGTTCAACCTCATTCTGGAGCCCAGGCTAATGAGGCGGTATATCATGCATGGCTTGATCCTGGCGATACAGTTTTAGCAATGGATTTAAGCCATGGTGGCCACTTAACACATGGTGCGCCAGTTACGATATTAGCTCATCAATATAATTTTATTCGATATGGCATGAAAAATATTGAAACCGGTGAAATAGACTATGAGCATCTTAGGGAACTTGCCATAAAACATAAACCTAAAATTATTCTAGCTGGATTTAGCGCTTATCCTAGAGAACTAGATTATGAGAAATTTGTAGAAATAGGTAAGGAAGTTGGTGCTATGTTAATGGCTGATATGGCGCATATAGCTGGATTAATTGCTGGTGGGGTAGCTAAAAATCCGTTGGATTATGGTTTTAACGTCATGACAACTACTACCCATAAAACTCTCAGAGGGCCACGTGGTGGAATGATACTTAGCATGGGAACTGTCAGTAATCCTCTTCGTAAAGTAGATAAAACCATTGATAACCTGCCTACTTTAATTGACCGAATGGTATTTCCTGGAATTCAGGGTGGTCCACACATGCATACTATTGCTGCTAAGGCTGTAGCTTTTGGTGAGGCACTAGAACCAAACTTTAAAAATTATGCTGCTCAGATTATTCTTAATGCCAAAGTACTAAGCACTGAACTACTTAGTAGAGACTTCAAGTTAATTACTGGTGGAACTGATAATCATCTTATGTTGGCCGATGTTAATAGCTCGTTTGAAATTGATGGTGGAGTCGCTGAGACTGCACTGGATAAAATTGGACTAACTCTTAATAAAAATGCAATAGCTGACGATCCATTGCCACCATTTAAACCAAGTGGGATTAGACTTGGTACCCCAGCAATCACAACTCGCGGTTTATTAGAGGAAGATATGATCAAGATTGCAGGATGGATGAGCCAAGCAATAACAGAAAGAGAAAATAATACAAAACTTGCTAGTCTAAAAGATGAAGTAAAGAACTTCTCGATTAAATTTCCATTACCTAGTGACAATAACGTTTAAGGAAGTAATTCTGGTTCTTGTACAAGCTTTATGCCAAACTTTTTTTTCACACTTAAGATAACTTTGTCTCTAAACTTTAATAAGTCATGAGTTGATTTCGCGCTAGTATTTACAAATACTAAACACTGCGTTGGCCATGTAGATATTCCCGTATCTGGATCATTTACAGCCTTAAATCCAGCTTCTTCAATTAACCAAGCAGCAGACAATTTAAAGCTACCATCTTTAACTTCCCAGTAACTAATATCGGGATATTCTTTAATGAGTCTTTTAAATTCTTGAGAATCTATAATTGGATTTGTAAAAAAAGATCCATTGTTAGGAACAATTTTAGGATCAGGTAGTTTAGCTTCACGAATAGAAACTACCGCATCTCTGATTGTTCTAGGTGTATATTTGTCTATATTATTATCGTCAAAATACTTTTGTACTGATCCGTAAAATGGTGGCTTAGGCCAATCTCGAGTTAAGTGAAGCGTTATTGAAGTAATAAAAAATCTATTTTTATCTTTTTCTTTAAATCTACTTGATCTGTAGCTAAAGCTACACTCGTCTGCAGGAATTATTGCAAACTTACCGGTCTGAGTGTCATAAGCTTCTACACTTACTAGAGAACTAGCTATCTCAGAGCCGTAAGCACCTACATTTTGAATTGGAGTCGAACCAGTGTTGCCTGGAATTAGAGATAGCGACTCGATTCCACTAAAACCTAAATCAACAGTTCTTTTAACCACGAAATCCCACTCTTCCCCAGCACCAACTGTCAGATATAAGTCGTCTGAGTTATCATTTGAGGCTTCGAAACCTAGTATCTTATTTACCAATATTAGACCTTTATAACCTTCATCTCGCCAGACTATATTACTTCCTGTACCAATCATTAACATGTTAAGTTTCTCAGACTTAGCCCACTTAACCGCTTCTACCAGTTCATCTTTAGTATTAACCTCAGTCAAGTAGTCTGCTATTCCACCGAGACGCATAGTTGAATGATCTTTTAACGAAACTTTCTGAAATATATTCATAATCAGTATTATATACACTATCGAAATTACTTGCGCGTATAAGAGAAGCAGCGTAACATTAACCAGTAATGGCCGAAGGTAAATCCAAACAATTTCCATTTAGAACATTAGGCTTTCAGTTAAGATCTCTACGCGAGAAGGAACACGAAAGTATACCTGATGTGTCTGGTGCCGTAGAAATTGAACCTGAATTACTCGTTGACATTGAATCTGGTCTTAAACTTCCGAGCGAGGACATACTTCTGCTTTTGATTAGTCACTTTGCTCTCCAAAACGAGGAAGCTATGAAGCTTTGGCGTATGTCGGGTTATGACAATCTAACTAATGAAACACCTGCACCCGCTAGTGAACCCCTAAACAATCAATCCGCAATGTTTATTTTGCCTATTGATTCCAGAATAGTTTATACGGACATGGTGCAAGCAACAGTCAATGATTTTGGAATTGTAGTTAATTTCCAACAAAATAGTCCTCAACCAAACACACAACCATTAACTGTTGCAAGAGTTGGTATGAGCCGAGAACATGCAGAAAATGTAATTTCTATACTCCAGAAAATCTTATCAGAAAAGAATATACCCAAGCGAAAAACTAATCGTAAAACTGATGACAAAAATAAAAAACAAAAGGATAATAAATGGTCTGGCTCTCAAGATTTATAGCAGCAATATTAGTAAGTTTAATCGCTATAGCAGTTCTCGCACAGGTATTTGATGCGACCTTACTTAATAGTAAGTATCTAGATAAAACAGCATCAAAAGCTGGTACTTATACTCAGTTAGCGGTATCCTTACAAAAGCAATTATTAAAAAATATAGCTTCTCAAGGTAATAATACTTCCGTTACTCCCGCTCAAGCCCAAGCTGCAGTACAAAAAGTATTAACTCCAACCCTATTACAAACTAAAATTAGTAGTGCTCTTGCTAGTATTCAGGCATATGAAAAAGGAAATGCCCCAGTACCTACTATAAGTATTGCTGACGTTATTACTCAGCTTCAAGCAAACGGACTACCTATTAATACTGATAAAAACGACGTTAAGACCACTATAACCCTAAATGGATTCGTAAAAGGCAAACAACAAGTTCAGCATTTTGAGCAAGTTAAGTTGTATAGTAGTTTGATTGCACTAGTCTTAATTGCTTTACTAGTATTCCTGAGTTGGGAAGAACACAGATGGAAGATATTACCTGACCTTGCAATTATCGAGGGACTTTTGCTTGGAATAATATCTCTTGTATTTATTTTCGGTGTTACGGTGGCAGATAAGTATGTAAAATTAAACTCTGACTCTACCGATCTAACAAATACTGCAAATGGTTTTGCCAAAGCCCTAACTAAAGAGTTAGGTGAAATAATAGCAGTATATGCAGTTATTCTTTTAGTAATTGGAATAACTACTAGGGTGCTTATAAAAGTAAAAGCTACCCCTAGTAAACCGAAACCAAAACTTGCTAAAGCTAAATAATTTTATTTATAAACCAGTAAGACTAATACTTTTGGTGGTTGTGTTCTGTTTTTCCAACTGAGAATTTATATTTTCCAGATTCTTGTTTACCGTATTCATACTCTGATTAAATGAGTTTACTTTATCGGTTATGGTTGTTGATTCAGCTTTTATTCTAGAGCTTCCATAAGCTAATGCCCCTACATGCGAAGCCAGCAGGACAACTATTATAAACAATGAAACGTAGATATAAATCTTAAAGAATTTATCGTGTGATTTAATCAAATGAACCTCCTATTTGGTGCATCACACTGGCTGAGGTTCGAACCAGAATTGTTAATTTTTTTCTATAAAAGAGAGGATTAAGAATATCGCCAATGACACAAAAAACTGCCCATATAACAACTACCTTAATCTGGAAGTAATAATTTATTATCATCATTGCCCAGACTGTGTTTTAACTTCGTGAAACCCATTTGGAATAATTGAAGTGTAGATTTTTGTTCCGTCTGATTTTTGTTGCTGACATGATAAATCATAACTAATCTGAGGAGGAGAATAATCAGGGTTATAATCAATCTTAAGGTAACAATAGGTATTGGATGACAAACTACTAGCAGAATAATACTGGGAGTAGTTTGATGCTGGCGTTCCGTTAGAAGAAACGTCTATCTTTGGGTTTGAAAAGCCACTATTTTTCGCCTGGTTTTCTATTTTCGTCATAGCTTGCAACTCGGAACTAAAATTATTACTAACATATATAGTTTTATAAAACTCAACACTACAGTTGTACCTATTTGCACTAGTTGCTGCACTAAAGTTTTCGCAAGCGTTGTTTTCATCATTTAGACTGGGGGTAATTCCAATCACAGGTCCTTGCGAAAAATAAATAGATTTAGCTGTGGATATCAGATTAGAAAAATCTGTAGAATTATCAACCGGTAACTGCTCAGCGCTAGCAACATTATCAGCGTTAGCCTGATTAGTTAAATGTGCTGACAAGCTGTCGTTAGAAATAGATCCTGGTTTAAAGGTGAGTAATGATTTATTAATTGTTGCAGTGTAATTTTTTTTAAATCCATCTGCTATATTACTGCTAGCATCATATATAACGCCATTCTTAAGTTCGAATATTTCTGTTGAAGTAATTGTATAGGAAACATCACTACCAGTAGATTCAAGGTTAGTAGACTTTAATATATATGCTTCCACACCGTTTACTTTTGTTTTAGTCTTTGATATTACTTCATAACTATTGTAATAACTGTTTGAATGCTCTTGTTTTGTATATGTTGTTAGGGCATCATCAATATTATTACTGGAAGAAGAAGTTACGGTTACATCAATGCCTGCTTCAAAATAACCTGTTCCTTCCTTACCATTATTTGGTGCGTCCCAGCTAGTATTAGTAGTACTGCTATTTATTTTCCATCCTTTTGGTGGATTTATTTTAAACCCACTCAATGAATCAGTATATGTATTTCCTGAAGAATTGGGCGAATAGAAAAACAACTTATGCGATTTATTTATGGTTAACAAAAATATAAGAACAAGAATGATTAAAACAATAGAAGAGCCACCTACTATTAAATATAGTTTTAGTTTAGAATTATTTGTGGTTTGTTGAATTAAATTTTCAGGAACATGTAACTTAGTATTTATACTCTTTGAGAAGTCAGACTTGCCTTCGCTTAAATTTTGAACTGATGAGTCAGCAGATTGAGTCCCCATTATTACTTCGTGGGAACTATTTTGCATTGGTTTTTGGGATTGATCAGGTGGAACTATATTAACAGGTAAATTATCCTCAATATTTGGGCTTTCCCGTAGATCCGTTTTCATAATATAAAATTTAACTAAATTGTAGCATAACAAATATGGTGCACCCTGTAGGATTCGAACCTACGACCTTCTGTTCCGAAGACAGACGCTCTATCCAGCTGAGCTAAGGGTGCAAATAATTACAACTATAATATGTAGAATAACTTATTTTCCTTCTTACGTATAATAATTATCGGGTGTAATACACGTAAGGCTGTGTTAAAATTAGCCGTATCATAATTTGTGTAATTAGGGGCATATGGCTAAAAAGGGAAGTAACAAGAACTTAAAGTATGCGCTTATCGTAATAGGTGCAGTTGTAGTAGTGTTTTTAATTCTTATAGTCGTTAAGTCTCCTACTACACAAAATCCTAATGCTGGTGATGCACTGGCTCCTAGTTCGCTTATAAATGACATAGTTTCTCTTGAGAATTCTGTAATACAATCCGTAGGCATCGGCACGTCAACGGCAAAGCCTACTCCAATTAGTGGTCCAGCGCTAAGTCAGAATAGTAAACCTATATTCCTTTATATGGGAGCTGAATACTGCCCATATTGTGCAGCTGAACGTTGGCCTTTGGCTGTTGCTCTAACAAGGTTTGGGAGCTTCACTGGTCTTAAAACAACCCACTCATCTACAACAGATGTTTATCCTGATACTCAAACCCTCTCGTTCCATAAGGCTACTTTCACCAGTCAATATTTAGTATTTAATGCTGTAGAATTATACTCAAATGTACCATCTGGAAGTGCGTACACAAAACTAGATATACCAACATCTCAAGAGCAATCATTGATGAATACATATGATGCTCCGCCATATGTACCGTCATCTAGTAATGGATCTATTCCATTCATGTATTTTGGAGGCAAATATATTCTAACAGGTGCTTCATATGCACCAACAGTGCTACAGGGTAAATCTGCTCAACAAATCGCCGATGCACTTAAAAATCCCAAAGATCCGATTTCACAAGGAGTATTAGGATCTGCCAACGTGATTACTGCAGCTATATGTTCAATAACAAACAATCAGCCATCAAACGTTTGTACTTCTACTATTCAATCAATTGAGAGCACATTTTCTAAGTAATGGATATCGAAGAAAAACATAGCTCAACAAAAAAATCTAGAAATAAAAAAGTAATAATAATATCAACTATTGGTTTACTCCTATGTTTACTAGGAATTGCAGATGCTACCTATTTAACGATTGCTCACTATGCAACTAAAGTCGTACTGGCATGTCCATCAACCGGTTTTATAGATTGTGCTAAGGTTACAAGTAGTACTTACTCGGCAGTTTTTGGTATTCCCGCGGCAGTTCTTGGTCTAGGTTTTTTTCTATTGATGTTTGTTTTCCAACTGCCAATGCTATGGCGGTCTGAAAACGTAATGCTACGTAACGCTAGATTAGGATATTCTATCGCTGGGCTATTATCGGTATTTTGGTTTGTATATGTAGAATTTCATAAATTAAATGCAATCTGTTTATATTGCACAGGTGTTCATATACTTACATTTCTTTTATTTGTCACCACAATAATAGGAACATCAATAATTACAGTAGGAAAAACCAAACACGAATAGATAAATATAATTGCAATAAAGTCGCAAATAGTATTAAATACATCTATGACTGATCTGACAAATGTATTATCTAAAAAACTAAAAGAACAGGGTTATAGTGTAACTAAACCTCGACTCGTTACTTTTGATGCATTAAGCAGTAGTAAACAACCACTTACAATGCAAGATTTAATTAGACGAACAAATAATCAAGTCGACAGGGCGAGTGTTTATAGGACTATAGATATATTTGAAGAAGCAGGAATAACTCAGAGAATATATAGTGGATGGAAATATAAGCTTGAATTAAGTGACACTTTTCAAGAACATCATCATCATTTTACATGTACTAATTGCGGGATTGTAATTCCAATACACGATCAGAAATTAGAGGATATTATTAGTGACCTATCAGCTCGACAGGATTTTCAAATTAGTTCTCATCAATTAGAGATCCAAGGTCTTTGTTCTCGGTGTAGATAATTATTCGCTAACTGTAACATCTCGCCAGAAGGCAACATAGTTAGTAAAGTCTTTTTTGACTATCTCAATAGCAGAAGGCTTTGGTTCTGGATATGACCAAGCATTGTCCTCGCTCCAATCATCGTCTTTACCAACATTAAAATATTGGCATACACCTTTCCATGGACAAGTATATGGCGTAGGACTTTCTTTTAAATACTCTTTTTTAACTGACCCTGGTGGGAAGTACCAGTTACCTTCAATAAATACTAGATCTTCTTTAGCTGCTTCAGCTACGATTTCGTTATTCCAGACTGCTTTCATATTTTCCCCTTTCTTTATAAATAAATTGTACCTTAGATATTTAAATGTAGTTAAAAATTACTGCATTATGCAGGTTTAAGTATAATAATGAATCTTAAGCAGATATACGCTGCTAAAAGGGGGTTATAAATGGCAAAGAACTATTTTTACCAACAATTTAATAACATCAATCAAGAGAAATTTAAAAGAAGACAACAATTTATAAAAAGAATGAAATCTAAAATGAGAGTTAAAAGATCTGAACAATTTAACAATCACCACCATCATGCTATTTAAAAATTAAACTAAACTAAAAAACCGTGTCCTTATAAACACGGTTTTTTAATTGTTGTAGATTTTAGATGATATATATGAAATATGTCTAATTTATAAGTGAAAATATCATTACTAGGGTATCTACATCGTACATGCAGCTAAAACTGTTATATCATTAAGGTAATGAGTAAATTTCAAGTATCCGATATAAAACATCTAACTGCCTCGACTTTGCTGTTAAGCGTTAAGTCAGTTAGTGGAAGTAATATTACTTTTACCCCTGGGCAATATGCAGCAATTAGCTTTAAAAGGTTTGGTAGACCTACACCGATGCGTTGTTTCTCGATTGCTAGTTCACCAAAAGATTCCAATGATGTTCAGTTTGCAATCAAAGTTCAAGGTGATTTTACTACTGCACTTACTGAATTAAAACTTGGAGACATAGTAAGGATTAATGGCCCATATGGAGATTTTGTAATTGACGAAGTATTCGATAAAAAAGTTTTATTAATTGCTGGTGGTATCGGTATTACACCATTTATGAGCATTATTAAGCATGCAACTACAAGTAAATTAAAGATACCTATCACCCTTTTATACAGTTGCCAAAATCAAGATGATGTACCTTTCCATAAAGAATTAATTAATCTTGAGAAAGAAAACCCTAATTTTAAAGTAACTTTCTTTATTACCGGAGGTGAGATCAATAAACTTACGGGTAATAGAGTCTTTAAGGGACGAATAACCGAAGAAACACTAAGCCAAATTACCGATAACTCATATGACTCTTTCACTCATTTTATATGTGGACCTATTGGTTTTATAAGTGCGATCCAAAAAATTCTTATTAAGAATAATGTTAGTCCAGACCATCTTATCACCGAGGCTTTTGGTCAGGGACTTGTTACAGAGAAATCACATAAAAAACCTATCAAAGAAACTAGATTAGTTTTCACCTTTACGGCTGTACTTTTGGTAATGGGGATAGTATTTATTAGCGCCATAGATTTAGTAAGAGCAGTACCAAAAATTACTAAAATAGAGAACACAACTACAGCTCCTACAAATAATACGACATCTGGGTCATCGACAAGTGGTACTTTGCAATCAAATACAACAAATAACGGAACTACTAACACAACCACGCCAACTCCTACTCAAACTACAACTAAAAATCCAGTTACATCGGTGTCATAATGACAACCAAAATATATTTAAAAAATACTATTTCGTAGGAGTAAAAGTTTTTGTATCAGCATCTATATTTATTGGCAGCATCAACTTCACAAATTGCCACACAAAGATTTGAAGCAACATGGACTTGGTATGTAATTAGAGCTGCAGGAATAGTGGCTGCTATATTACTATTTCTTCTGATTATTTCCGGAATAGGTATGGTAACAGGTTATACGTATCGTGTTTTTCAGCCAGCAAAAGCATGGATAGTTCATAGAGCACTTGCTTTGGCATTGGCTGCTAGCGTAGCAATACATGTTGTGTTCATATTACTTGATCATTATGTTCCTTTTAATATATTTCAAGTTTTAATACCATTTACTTCAACATACAAACGATCACATTTATTAGGTATTCCAGTGGGCTCTCTTTCTGTAGCATTAGGGATATTAGCCATGTATTCTCTCACAATAGTTATTTTAAGTTCGCTCGGGTGGATTGATACTAAGAAAAGACTATGGAAAAAGCTTCATTATTTGAATTATTTCATTGTTTTCGCCGTATTTTTCCATGCACTTTATACTGGTGCAGATTTTGCATATGGAGTATTTAGAAAGTTTTGGATTTTAATGGGAATTATACTTCTTATCGCTATCATTAGCCGATTATATCGTGCTGGAACTATCCGTCCAAAGAAATAGATTGAATAAATAAAGTTAAGCGTCTATCATAAATGTAATAAAAGTAATAAATATATGAAAGGTGTCTTTTGCCACCCAAACCAGAATTACTAGGTGTAGCTACGTTAAACGAGAAGGGTCAAATAGTTATCCCAGCCGAAGCGAGAGCTAAACTCAAACTTAGTAGTGGAGATAAATTACTAGTATTTACAGATCGGCGAAAAGGCTTAATTTTAGCTAAAGCAGAAGATATTGAAAGAATGACGAAAGAAATTACTGATCATATTGCGGAATGGCAGGCACAAATTAAAAAAGTAAACGAGAAATAAATGGAGAATAAATATCAATAATCTTGCAAGATTCGCTGTAAAGTTTAGATGGTTCATAATTATAGCCTGGATAGCTGCAGTACCACTTGTTGTACATAATCTTCCATCACTTGCTAGTGTTTCAGAAAATAATAATATCCAATTTTTACCAGCAAATAGTCCTACAACTAGGGCTACTAACCTAGCTGTACCCTTTGAAGGAAAACAATCAGCTGAAAATGCAATCTTGGTTGCTTCAACAAATTCTGGACAACTTACTGCACAGGATAATGCTGCTATTACAACTGTTGAACAAAATATCAGTAAAATATCTCAGGTAACACTTGTTAGAGATCAGGGTACATCAAAAGATGGGCAAGCCCGAGAAGCAATCATCGGTATTTCACCCAGTGCTAGTTTTAGTAATGCAGCAACTACACTTATAAATCAAGTACGATCTAAATTTAATAGGGCATCTAACCCTGGACTTTCCTTCCATCTAACTGGTCAATTTGCACAACAAATAGATCAGAATTCTAAATCAAATAGCAGTAGAAATAACGTTCAACTATTTTCTATTATATTTATCATTATCTTATTATTGATAGTTTATAAATCTGTCTTTGCTCCGTTCATAACTTTGCTACCAGCTGCACTAACATTAGTTATCGCTCAACCGATTATTGCAGAAACAACTAAAGCTGGATTGCAAGTATCACCAATTACTCAGATCCTACTGATTGTACTTATATTAGGTGCAGGAACAGATTATGGAATATTTCTGGTATTTCGAGTTAAGGAGGAGCTTAAACATGGTCTAGAACCTAAAGAAGCTGTTGTTAAAGCTCTTTCAAAAGTCGGAGTATCAATTACTTTTTCTGCTTTAACAGTTGCAGCTGCTTTAGTTAGCTTGTTACTTGCTTCATTTGGTATATATAAAGGCTTAGGACCAGCTCTAGCTATTGGGTTGGGTATTATGCTGCTAGCTGCGCTTACGTTATTACCTGCGTTATTGGCTGTTTTTGGCCGTGTGGCATTTTGGCCATCAAAACCAAAAGCAGGAGGTAAGACTATAGGAATTTGGGGAAAAGTTGCTGATAGAGTTATAAAAAAACCTAAACTTACTTTACTTATAGGGCTATTAATTTTTGGAGGTCTAACACTTGGGTTAATTGGTTATAGAACAACCGGTTTTGCAAGTACAGGAGCAGCTCCTACTACAACAGATTCTGGAAAGGGAGCTGCCGCAATAACTAAACATTTTGCAGTAGCGAATATTAACCCAGAGAATTTAATACTAAAGTTTGATAAACCAGTCTGGGAAGATTTAAGTGTGGTGCAGAAGGCTCAGAGTCAGCTAACTAGTAATACAGCGATCTTTAAGTCAGTAGTGGGTGCGAATACAGTCCTAACTACCCAGGAACTTGCACAATTGCATTCTACGCTACCACCAGCGTCTAAACTACCACCAGTCCAACCCGCCAATATAAATGTATCTCCAGCTTTATATCAAGCATATCGATCAACTGCACAGTTTATAAGTGCCGATGGCGAAACTGTGCAATATTATGCCGTACTAAAAGCAGGAGATAGTGGTAGTACTGGTGCACTTCAAGTAGTTCCTAGGGTTCGTACAACCTTAACTACTGTAGCTAGTAATGTTGGTGCAGTCGACAGTGGGTTAGGCGGCATAGACGGAGCAGCTTATGATATTAATCATGTAGCAACAACAGATCTGGAACACATTATTCCTATAGTACTGATTATAATTGCTGTTTTACTAGCAATTCTACTACGTAGTTTCATTGCTCCACTTTACCTTATTGCAACTGTTGCACTTTCGTATTTTGCTAGTCTTGGATTTGCAATGATAGTGTTTGTTCATATAGGTGGCGATGAGGGTCTAAACTTTATTCTGCCGTTCTTAATGTTTATTTTCTGTATGGCACTTGGTGAAGACTATAATATTTTGGTCATGAGTAGGATAAGGGAAGAGGCTCATGGAAAAGTAACCTTGAAACAAGCTGTAACTAAAGCAATTGGCGTTACCGGTACTACAGTAACCTCAGCCGGACTAATTCTTGCTGGCACATTTGCGGTTCTCGCAATAGCTGGTGGTGGAGATAGTGCAGGGGACCAAATTCAGCAGATAGGATTCGGCATAGCATTCGGTATATTACTAGATACATTATTTGTAAGAACACTTCTAGTTCCGTCAATAGTCGTTCTTCTTGGACCATGGAACTGGTGGCCTTCTAAATTATGGCGAAAAGGAATGAATAAGAAAGTATAATCTAACCAATAGTTGGTGTAGTTGGAGGTTGGGTAGGTCCATTACTACTTGGTGTAGAGGGTTGAATCACTCTACTTGCTGGTTGAGCTTGAGCTGAAGGCGTAATAGGTGTTGCTCCCGAAGTTTGGTTTACATTAGGATTTGCCATAACGGTAGGTGCAGCTCCTGGAGCTGTTGAAACTCCTGCAGAAACTGGGCTAGCTGGTGCACCAGCTATATTGTTAAAGCTATCTTGAATTATTGCTTCGCCAATTGCACCAAGAAGAAATAGCAAAATGAAGGCAAGTATTGCGCTCATTTTTTCTTGAGTTATATGGCCAACTCCTTGAGAGTATGCCCAGTAAAACCAAATAGGACCAACTAAAGGAATAAGTATTATCCAAGCGGTAGGTATTTTTTCTCCTAACTGATTCATTTCTCCTTTTGTTTTTACTGCCCAAACAAGAGAGTAAATACCAAAAGTAATTAGCCCATAAACGAATACGAGTATTGGGTTTCGATTTTTCATTATTTTCCTAACTTTTAATTATTTAATTAAATCTTATGGTTATTTTTAAACTTTGGCAAGATTATAATTTAATTATTTCGGAATAATTAAATTAAGATAGCCAACTATTGACACTGTACTTCCGATTAACACAGTAAGACCCAGAACTCTACGAAAAGGTGAAGAACCAGAAAATATTTCCAGCCAGCACCATGTAAAAAGACTTCCAAATGCTAGTGTTTTTACAAAGTACCCTTGCGAACCCTTATTTATAAGGACACCTAGTATCGAGAATATAACGAATCCAATAAGTGGCAAATTAGGTTGTTGGGTGATGACCACATGACCTTTTTTGTCTCTAAAAAAACTGCTTAAGTGTTTATTCATAGATATATAATAGCAACACAACTAATGCTTAGCGATCACCAGTTCGGTATACGAATTTTAATCCTGACCATATTTCATCAATTGCCACTACTTTAACATCAACTAGACCAGAATCTATTCCGATCAATCGAATTACATTATCGCTTAGGTCTGAATCAACACCAGAGGTTTTCTTTGGCCATGATATCCATAATTGACCAGATTTAGATAAGCAGTTCTTAAGTGATGATATCTCAGCTTCAAGAGGCTGACTATCGATATAGAATGCTTGTAACCAATCAAGCTTAGTCGGTAAATCAGTAGTATCATCAACAAAAATAGGTATTTTGATTATGTGTTTATATCCTTCAGGTGCGTGAAGTACAAATGATTCTTGATTAGCTTTGATGCCTAGCACATCCGATAGTTTAGAAGGATTATCCATCTAAACACTATATCAATATTTAGTCTTTCGCGCGCGCCGAGGCTAGTGCATCACTATACCACTTAAGTTCAGTTAGCATTTTCTTTAATGCAGATTGTGGTCCATATGGATTTGCTTTTAATTCTTCCTGTAATACGCCTTCTCCATTTATCATTTCACCGGCTCTACCAACAAGATAGGTTGCCGAGGGGATAGTTACTCCCAGTAAACCGGGTATTGTTCCTCTTAAATGACTAACTGCTTGCGCACCACCACTTGAACCATGTGCAACTAAGGCAATTGGCTTCTGTTTAAATTGAAAATCAATAAAATCTAACGCGTTTTTTAAAACTGCAGGGTATGAACGATTATATTCAGGGGTTACTATTACAAATGCATCAGCTTTATCTAACTTAGTGATGAATTTTGTTACTTCAGGTACCGGGTTACGCTCCGGAAGATATTGTGGAGGACCGGGTTCATCGAAAAAAGGCATTTTATAGTCGGCTAAATCAACAATTTCTACTTCAGTATGATTTAGTTCACCCGCTTCTGCTGCTACCCAATCTGCGATTCTATCGCTGACTCGTTCTGGCCGTGTACTTCCAATAATAATTTGTAATTTCATATAATTTTCCCTCATTTAGATTTTTATGATATACTTTATATAGTAAAGAGCAGTATAGACCCAATACTATACTTAGTAAAGTATGAAAACTACATCAGTAATTCAACAAATAGAACCAAAATCCGGCTGCATAGCGAGTGCCATGGAGATAATGGGAAATAAATGGACGGCGCTTATTTTGCGTGATTTAAATAAGGGGCCAAGTCGATTTAATGAACTCGAAAAATCTGTCAACGGTATTAATCCTAGAACTCTCAGTAAACGTTTAGATGATTTAGAAACTCATGGCATTATCACAAAACAAAAATTTGCCGAAGTACCACCTCATATTGAATACACTCTTACCCAAAAAGGGAATGATCTCCTGCCGATCTTAAAACAGATGGCTAATTGGGGTGAAAAATATTACGAAAATAATCAATGCTAAACCACTAACCAGATGTGATTGGTGCGGTGATGACGAGTTATATGCTGCATATCATGACAAAGAATGGGGTGTACCGCTGCACGATGACCAACTACTTTTTGAGCTTTTAACATTAGAAGGAGCTCAAGCTGGTTTAAGTTGGCTGACAGTACTACGTAAAAGAAAAGGATATAGACAAGCTTTTGCTAACTTTGATATTAAAACAGTAGCTGACTTTAATGAGATAAAAATAAAAAAGCTAATGAATAATCCGGAAATAATTCGTAATAGACTAAAAATAATGTCAGTCATTAGTAATGCTAAAGCAATAATTACTATACAAAAAGAGTTTGGTAGTTTTGATAGTTATTTATGGGAATATGTTAATGGAAAAACAATTCAAAATAAGATCTCTAATCTTAAAGATTTACCAAGTTCAAGTTTTGTAGCATTAAGATTAAGTAAAGATTTAAAGAATAGAGGTATGAATTTCGTAGGACCTACAATTTGTTACTCGTTTATGCAAGCAACTGGCATGGTCAACGATCATATAGAAGAATGTTTTCGTTTTAAACAGCTATACTAATACATAGAAATTAAATAAGGATTAACTTATGAGTAAAGCTTCGGGAAAAGGAACTAAAAAAGATCCCTGGAATTTAAAAACACCCCCAGGTTCTTCAGATTATCAAATGTATATTGATGAATCTACAGATACAATTGTCTGTGTAGTTGGCAAAACTACTCTTGGCTACAAGCGAAGTGCAATTGATGATCTTCATAAAATGCTTAAAAAACATGGTGACTGGATGCTACTTGGTGGTGCTGATGAACAGAAACCAGCAGCCGGTGGAACAGTTGAAGCATGGGCAAGATCTTCATCCAATCCGGCTGGTGGTTGGTATGGAATTAAGAAAGGACTAAGGGGCCGGTTCGGAGTATATATGCCACCGTTACTTGAGGCACTTGATCTTGCTGAACTAGAGCACAATCCTCGTAATAATCGTATGAAAGCAATTTAGATAACCAACTATTTTTGAGGTGAACGTATAGTAAGTAGTTATTCATTTACTACTGATATTTTCTATAGCAGCTTTAATAAGGACTAGTAACTTTGGATTATTAATTTCCTCGTTCTCTTTAAGATCAATTCCTCGGGATTTTTTGGAATCAAACCCATTATTAAATAGATGATCCTTATCATCAATTAAGGCTCCATTTGCTATAAAGTTAAATTTAGTGTGAGCCTTAAAAGCAGCCATGGCAAAAACCATCTTATTGTTAATTATGAAAACCGGGACACTCCATTTTAAGTCTTCAGTAATTGAAAAGTCTGCACCATGAACTAGTTTTCTAAATATTTCCAAATTAGTTTTTTTCCATTTTGGCAAAGTTTTTAGGTATTCATCAACTTTTATATTTGAACCGCTCATAAGTTAATTATATCAAAAATGTATTTAACATTTCTAAATACTAACTTCACAAAATATAACTCTAATGATATTTACTTGCAGATTTTTCGATTGCTTTTGCAAATTTAATATCGATTTCTGTTATTCCACCTGCTGAATGTGTTGAAAGATTAATGCCTACCTTATTGTATGAATTACTCCAATCGGGATGGTGATCCATTGTGTCTGCCTTTTTAGCAACTTCAGTCATAAAACTAAAAGCATTTTTAAAATCAGTAAAAATAAACTCCTTGTATAGTTTTCCGTTAACTAAGGACCAATTTGATAACTGTTTCAGTTGTTTATCTAATTCATTAATATTTAGTTTCTTCATAATTCTATTATGCAGTCTTTATTGGATTTTAGAAATGAAGAATAGTATCAAAAAATTGCTAATAAAGCATAACCACATTGGATGTCCACAGTGGGTGTTATATTTAAGGGCATAAAATTTTACTTTGATGGATCAATTATTGCTGTAGCTAATTGATCTGGTCGATACTTATTAAAATAATCAATGTCATTAGGTCCCCATATTTCATCCCATAGTTGATCATTATTGTTACCTTCGGATCTATCTCTAGTCTTAGCCTTTTCCCAAGCAGTATCCCCGGACTGACCAATCCATACTGAATAGTCATAATATGGCATTAGGTCGGGATGTAATATGCCACAACCTTCAACTATAAGAAACTTTTGGGGTGTAATAGTTCTCGATATTCCACCTTTGCCAGCGACCCATTCGCCACTGTTATAAATCTTATAACTTAAAGGTACATTAGGACGAGCTACTTTTAGAATGTCTTCATGCAATCTATTTCTATCAAATGTACTCCAATCACTAGACCGCTCATCCCTACGTCCAATAATGAAGTCATCGATAGGTACAACTTCACATTGATCCAATCTTTCTCTTATTTCTCCTGAAAATGTAGATTTACCTGAGCCACCAAATCCCGAAATAGCTATAAAACCTAATTGACCTTTAACCTCTTTTTCTCTAATCTCTTTTACCATCTCTAATTGGTCTACATGATGTTCTTGATGAAGCTGCATATGTATAAAGGATAACCTCGAATACTTACTTCTGAAAGCATAACCATTTTGGAGGGCCACCGTGATGGTTATATCTACTAATCTTCAAATTGCTACTGCTTGCCGTATTACAGGCGAATGTGTATAAAAGTATACACAGTGAAGAAACTATTTTCTAAAGTGCCTAATAAAGAATCCATTGAGCTTAATGGTGTTTTAGTAGCAACTTCTATAGAACGAACAAGATCAGAAATGAAAACACAAAGATTGATAAATGCACTTTCGGTGATTGCTATTGGTACAACTCTTGGAGCTATTGACGGCTTCTCCTCTGCTAGAGATGCTTTTGCATATTATGCTGCTCCAGCAGTAATAAATGGAGTGATGGTTTTAAGATCGGAAGTAATTAATAGAAGACACATAAATGATTTGGAGGAAATAGGGCCTACAATTCAAATTGAAAGAAGTCTTCTTATAAATACTTTAACTGAAGCGGGTATTCCTATTCCTGAAATACTACAACTTGGTGATATGCAGAAAAATATAGATTAAGATGCATAAGCATATTGGAGTTCCATCTTTTCGCTATTGTAAACGAAATATAAGTGACAAAATCTGTACTATTTATATTAATATTGAATTGTGATTTTATTAACATACAAATTGCATTTTTATGCATATACTTTTAGCAATGAAAGACGTATATACAGTTTCATATCGAACTAAACCAAAGCAAAGTTGGCTTCATGCTTACAAATATTTTTTGTTAAGCAAAGATGAAAATCTTTTTTTGAAAATTGCGCCATTGTTATTACTCATAGCAACACCTGAAGCAGTCGCGGCAATCCTTATTCCATTTGCTGGAGAAGTAATCGATATGGGCGGTTTGGTTATCACAGTTTTTGTGGCCTTCATGACGGCGTCAGCTGTGCACAAATATCGTTAAAGAGCAGTGAGGAGCTAATTATTCACATGTATGAATCTATTTGCTATAGGTTTGGTCTTAACATCGTAGATAATGTGCAAAGAAGCATAAGCGTATTGGAGGGCCATAGTGGTGGCTATGGCAACCGTACTGCAAGCAAACGTTAATGCTGTCGGGGCTCTTTTTTGTTAAATACAAGAAATGTGAAAATTACGGCATCAGGAATGGCAATAATCAAAAACTTATTAATCTGCGTTTGGGTAGGATCATCATGAAGCGGCAAAAAGATAATTGCAGCAACTAGTGCTACAACCGCTGCAATGATTATGTTATACCAGCCTTGAGGAGCAATAGGTATTGGCAATAAACCATTACCTTGCGAAGAGTACCAGTACTTCTTCCTATTCATTTCTATAAGTTTAGCACAACTGTATTGGAGGACCTCAGTAGAAGATATAGCAACTGAAATTAGAAATAGTGGCAGTAAAACTTTTGCTTCTGTAAATTATTGAGTAAGAACATAGCAATGAGATGCAGAGACTACATCTTCTTGTTTGAGATTTCTTACTTCAGGGTGTTTATTATAGTATTCGTTAAGACAGACTTGTTGAGAATTATTGTTATATTTGAGAGATTTACTAATTCGTGGTTGTTGTTCGTGCTTCCAAACAAGTACACCAACGCCAACAATTAACAGTATTATTACTGCAAGAGCTATCTTCTTCATCATTTCTGTACTTTAACAGTATTACTAACAAAAATAAACACAACCATATTGGAGGGCCAACGTGGAACTTATTTCTACTTTGGTGTTTGCATATGACTTTGTATGAATTCTGATCTAGGGAAGCTAATACCAGGTTCAAGACCACCAAAGCCGTCATGTTGTTGAAGCTCACCACTATGAAGCATATTAATCATGACTGTGCCTAGATAACCAGTAATGGGAGAAGATTTGGGGAGTAATCGTCCTGCCTCTGTTGAAATAACTTCAGCTAAGTCTTTAAGATTCCATGGTCCTGGTTCTACATTTAAAACTGTCACAACAGTTGACCTAACTATTGATTTACCTATAGCATCTCGTAGATTTTTTGTATCTTCGTCGGTATATATTTCATGTAGTGACATTTATATAAATTATCTTCTATCTTTAATATATTGCAAGCATAAGCATATTGGAGGGCCATAGTAGTCGTTATCGCAACTATGATTTGTGTTTCTTGAGAATCGTCAACCCGACCCACGTAATTGAAAATACAATCAAGTAGAACAAAAGGTCGATTACGAAAATTAATGGATAATTAAAATCACCACACCCCGGTTCATCGGGAATACGATATTCGTATTGTAGAGGCCATCCAGATTTATGGTAGTCGTGTAAATTCGAACCTGTGCATAATCCATCAGATTGTTTGACAGGAGACGTGTATGCAAAGTGTGATAAAAAAGTGTATGGTGTGCTGCCATCGGTAAGCGTGGTAGTAGCAATTTTTACCGACGAAAAAGTAATTAATAAAGATATTAAAAACAGGGACAGAAATACAATAACTGTTTTAGCCATTACGCACAGTATAACAAAGTGCTTATGCTTTGGAGGGCCACCGTACTGTCTATATCAACTACTATAAATTTAATTTAATTGGTCTGAAGTTGACTTTTATATTTAATCTCGCTGTTATTTAGGTTTAAGGAAAGGCCCTGACCCATAAAACTTATATCGTTAGTAAAACATTGCATTCTGCTTGAATGTACGACGTATGAATCTGCTGAAGTACCATCAACACCAGAAGTACTAAAAATATTATTATAAGCCGAAACGTTGAATGTGTTTTTATTAAAGTTTGCACATATTTGGTAGATAATTTTATTACTTTTTTCTCCACCATCATTTGCAATAACCTTATAACTATATGAACTGGCTTTATAGTTAAGTTTAGTCTGCGGTAATTGGTTAATATTATCTGGTATAAACGGAGCTGAAAATGAATTTCCTTCACTTGGATAATTGGCAAGCGTATTTCCTATTGATGCTAAGTCTTGTTCTATTTTAGTGTCGTCGGGGTTAATAATGATTAGCGTTTTAGAAATTATTGTCGCATTCTTTGAACTAACTGTTTTATGATGACTTAAATAATATATGGTACCGACAATTCCTAAGGTGATTAATAAAACTAACGCTGAGATACATATAGGTAATAACTTTTTCTTCGAGTGAGTTGTATGGGGATTCAGAACTGTGTTATTTGGATTAGTTTCTGGTGCTGGTTGCTGTACCGAAATTACTGGTGGTTGATTATCGGGCATTGATGATTGTGAAGGAGTGTCTTGATCGTCCATGTTTATTTAAGCATAATCAAACAAAGGAAATTTAACAATAAAGTAATTTTAACCATAACCATATTGGAGGGCCATCGTGATGGTTATCTCTACTCTTGCGTTTGATCCTCTGGCAGGCTAGGTGGTGGATTTTTTAGCTTACTTGAATCAAGTAATTCTGGATATTGATCATAAATTGAAACTGGTGTCTCAGTTGATTCTGTAGATGGTGGAATATCTTGTTGTTGAGGGGAGAAAGGAAGGTAAGTATTGGTATGAGCAAATCGTACTGGTTCCGCAGACCTAATAATTAAACCTATCATTTTTCCGTGTTTATCAAACCTTGGACCACGCATTTTTGGAGTTCTAGAAAATCTTTCAAACATACATATTTCTCCGATAACTTATTTTTAGAATTATATTCTTTTCTGATAGTAAATAAAAGCATAACCATTCTGGAGGGCCACAGTGATGGTTATATCTACTATTAGAACCCTAGGCATAATAAACAATTACTAGAACTAGGGAATCTTGAAAAAAACCTAATAAAATGTTAAAATATCATCTCAAATGGAGCAGTCTAAAGAAAACGCTGATTTAGAAGAGCGACGTAAAAATGTTGCGTCGTTTATTCAAGCATGTATTAATTTAAGAGAAGGTTTCATAGAGGAAGTATCTGCTGAAGATTTCGACCCTGAGATATATGTTGAAGCCCAAGATTTTGAAGTACGTGAATATCAATTAGATGCTTGGGGTGCTCTGTGGGAAGCCAGAAACAGTGGCGCAAATACAGGCTTAATCCATCTCGCAACTGGTCTTGGTAAGACATCTGTAGCAGTATTTGACGTAATAAAATATCGACAAGAGTACTCAGGAAAACGTAAATATGGTCCCCGTATTCTCTTTGCAAGCCACAAAAACGAAATTAACGAACAGGCGGCGGAGCGATTTTCATCTTTTATCCCTGATGCCACACAAGGTTTCTTCAATGGTGAAGAGAAGGATATTGACCAAGATATAACTTTTGCAACTCTACAATCATTAAATAGCTCATTAGATACATTTAAACAAGGATATTTTGATTATATTATTTATGACGAAGCTCATCATGGAAAAGCTGAAACATTTGAAGCTGTGATTAAGCATTTTAAACCGAAATTTCAGCTTGCTTTAACAGCAACTCCAAATCGACTAGATAGGTTAAATATTAGAGAACTATTTGGCCAAGAATTATATAGCAAAAGCCTTGCAGAAGCTCTTGCAGAGGGACTATTGGCTGATCCAGATTATCACATTGTATTTGATGATGCTGTTAAAGAGGCAATGGAATCAGGTTTTGAAGCGAGCAGTCTTCGTGCATTGACGGAATTATTTAAGGTTAAACCACGAAATGAGGTCATTGCCAATAATATTAGAGAAGAAATGAAAAAAATTGGATTGGAATTTGGATCTGTAAAAACTATAGTCTTTTGTCAGAATATTGAGCATGCAGCAGAAATTGCAGAATTGCTAGGCGGTAAACCATATCATTCAGGTATAAAGGATAAAAAACAAAAAGAAGATACACTTAATGATTTTAGATATAGAGATCTTCAAATAATTACGACCAGAGATATGTTTAATGAAGGAGTAGACATTCCAGATGCTCGTCTGTTAGTTTTCCTTAGAAGTACTGAGAGTCCAACTATCTTTGAACAGCAATTGGGAAGGGGTTTACGA
This sequence comes from Saccharimonadales bacterium (SeqCode), assembly GCA_038317055.1. Lineage (GTDB taxonomy): Bacteria > Patescibacteriota > Saccharimonadia > Saccharimonadales > DATKHC01 > JBBQBA01. The sequence goes on along the minus strand of JBBQBA010000001.1, from coordinate 194,837 downwards.
AAACACGCTGGTAAGGACAGAGTATCTGTACTGGATTTTATGGCAAACGCTGAAAGGATCGTGATGATTAGAGATTTGGCTGAAGCTATTAGAACTCGTAGAACAGAAATAGGGGAGAAAGATGGAACTATTCTAGACGGAGATAATGTGATAATAAATGTAAGTAATAGCGATATTGATATTGGTGATTTAATTATTCATACAAATCATGGTGATTTTGAATTCGACAAGCTAGTAGTAAACTTACTAGAAAAATATGAGTCATTGCTGTCTATAGAATACTCACCTGATGATTATGTTAGTATTTCTGATGCTTCCAAGATTACTGGTCTATCAAAACCAACGATTTTAAAGATTGCTGCCGATAATGAATGGGAGTTACCAAGATACAGGTTTGATAACGGCTATATATCCGATGCTATTAATCAAGAACAGTTAACGCATATTATCGGACTTGCAATAGCTTATACCCCTGTAGCGCAAGAAGGAGTTGTAAGTCTATTATCTTTTGCTAAAACCCATAATGCGGCTCGATCGACAGTGGAAAGACTAGTAGATGAACAAAACATAGATGCATTGAAATATAAATTTGGTGGAGTTATAACCAGAGGACTAACCAAAAGCCAGCAAGACTTTCTAGAAGGACTTGTAGAATTGAGCCCAACCCCTAAGGATGAGATAAAAAGTGTTAATGCTTTCGCTAAAGAAATTGGTATGGCATTCACTACCCTAAAGGTTATTCTAGAAGCTAACGAAATTGAGTTACCTGATTATAAGTTTGGCCCGAAGATTTCTGGAGGTCTAGATGCTGATATGCAGGATACTGTTAGAAATTTGCCACAAGTTAGGCTACTTTTGGATACCCCCTTAGCGCCTACTGGCGTGTTAAGTATAAAAGCTTTTGCTAATAGCGTAGGTATAGATAAGGGGAATATAGCTAAGATTATAGATAAAGAAGGTATAGAATTACCTGTCTATCGTTTTGGTTCAATGATAACAGGAGGAATAACACCTAGGATCAGACATAGATTAAACAGAATTTTAAACAAAAAACCATAACCATATTGGAGGGACACAGTGATGGTTATATCTATTAGTATTCAAAAAGCTACTGCTTGATTATATTACTAATACAAATAGAATAGGATTACTATGAGTCCAGAGAAATTACCTAGTAATATATTTGAAGAAATAAGTGTGTTGGCAGATTTGACTGGAGAGCCAGTACTTATTACTAGTAAAATGCCAAGAGAAGAATTTTATACAGATGAAATCTGTCGTCTCACAGATGCGGCTTTAGATTCCAGCCCTGTTCAAGTAGTTGGATGGGTAGACTCAATGGCTACTGTAGTAAATTTTAGAGAAAAAATATATAGACGCGGTGGACTTACTTATCAGGTTGGTGAGTATCGTGATGCTACCCTGGAGCCAAACATTCCACCCCTGCTAGTTCGTTTTATATTAATTCAACCGCAAACTCATAATATTCACCGACAAAAAGTACGACCAACTGAGCTTCAGTATTACTATCCTGCATCAAATGAACTAAAGATAGTGCGCCTCGATGACTTAAATACTAATGATATGGTCGACATTAATAAACTTCAAGAAATAGTAGATCTTGACGCTAAGATTAATCCATTAAAGCCAGATAAAAAAGAGAGATTCTTCTTTTATTCAGGTCTCGTCGATGCGGCAGGTGAAAAACTTCCTAAATAAAACATTATTGGAGGGCCACCGTACTGTCTATATCAACCAGAATAACTAACCCGCGAATATCTAATGTTATTATTTAATAAATGAAAGAACTACTTGCTATAACTGGTGCACTGATTATTTTATTTTGTACTGTTCCTTACATCATTGACACAGTTAAAGGAAAAACTAAACCTAATATAGTTACTTGGTCTACATGGACATTATTAATAGGTATTGGAGCGGCAGCATTATTTGCTTCTCATCAGTATCGAGCAGCGATGCTCGTTACAGCAGATACAGTAGCCACATTTGCTGTGGTAATCGTAGGGTTAAGATATGGAATAGCTAAATTTGATTCATTTGATTTGTTCTGTCTAATTGGGGCAGTAGTTGGGTTAGTGTTATGGCTAGTGTTTAATTCACCGATGATTGCAATTGTAGCTACTTTATCGATTGACTTTATAGGTACTATTCCTACAGTAAGACATTCATGGCAAAATCCCGAAGAGGAAACTTACATCACTTTTGCTTTAGGAGTATTAGCGACGTTGCTTACTCTATTATCCCTCAAGGCATACCCACCATCAGCATGGATATATCCTGCCTATTTAATGTTCTCTAATGGATTACTTTGGGCAACTATTATTATCTCTCATCGTAGTAAATCGCGGAAAGCTTCTAAGATTAAAATTTGAAATAAATAACACTTATGCTTTGGAGGGCCACCGAGCTTGTTATCGCAACTGAATTTAAATAAGTGTATCTTTTTATTTTTTACGTAATTGAGGAATGATATATATTTTCATTACATCTACTAATATTAAGGTTACAGTTGTCAATAAACCTATTAGAGAAATCCAAAATAAAACTAATAGGGTTTTGAATGTAGTACTCAATCCTTGGAAACTAGTTGGAGTAGATACTTTATGTGCGGGTAGCCATATCAAAAGGAAACCGAAAATTGGTAAAAATATATATAGCAAAATTAATAGATTTTTTAACCTTTTTGGAGTTTTAACTTTTTTCATTATGAATTAAATATACAACAACCATAGTTTTAAACATAACCGTATTGGAGGGCCACAGTGATGGTTATATCTACTATTTCACAGAATTATTTTATAGACTCAATTGCCTCTAAGAGTTGAGGGAATTCAGTAAACCCTGTGGCTTTGTTTAAATGCCCACCGTATTTAATAATGGTTGGTTTTACTTTTAAGTCCTTTGCTAATATAGCTAGAGCCTCTTGAGTAACATATGGGTCGTTGTCTCCGTAATATACAAATGAACTGCCTAAATTATTATTGATCTTATCAAAATCTAACTTCCTCTCCTTCAAAAAGTAGCTGTTTAACTTAAATCCATAATCATTGGCAAAGCCTGAGACACTAACGAGACCATTTATGGGAGTAGGGGATTGTTCTATGAAATCTAAAGCACTTGTTACTCCTAATGAATGGGCAACGATAATAAGATCATCAGAAATGTTTCGGGTGATTTGTTTAATCGCTTCCAGCCATTCAGTACGATCTGGGTGATCAGCATTTGGTAAAGTGGGCATTATTACGTTATAGGACTTGGCTGTTAAAGAATCACTTAGCCAATGAGTCCAATTTTCTCCAGCTTTTCCTTGAATACCATGCAATATTAAAACGTTCATTGCCTAATAATAACAAAAAACATAGATAAAGTTATCTCTGTTTAAACATAACCATTTTGGAGGGCGACAGTGATGGTTATATCTACTTATTATGGAAGTCTATCTAAGTAGTTAGTTGTTTACGATCATTTATTTCAACTAATCCACCAGCTATTTCTGAGATCATGTCTTGAGCTTCAGGTGACATTCTTTTTAACCTAGCCGTTACACTTATCATCAAGTCTAATTCTGAAATTGTTATATCATCAAAAAAATCTATTGGCTGTTCGGGTTTATGCCTTTGAACTAATGGTACGTAATTCATAGATATTTTCATTCTATTTCTAGTTTAACACTTAGTAACAGATTAAGCATAAGCATTTTGGAGGGCCATCTGGGACTTGAACCCAGGACACCCTGCTTAAGAGGCAGGTGCTCTAACCAGCTGAGCTAATGGCCCGATAAGTGCATGCGTTACTATAACAAATGCTTACTCACTATATCAAAGGGTTTATGCATTTAATATTTTATAGACATTTATAGTAGTTTTTTGCGGTAGAATAGAGAGAAGGATATTGACAGGGGTTGACTAAAGAGTATTTCGTGCTAAAGTTGGCCGATAAATTAAGAATTATAACTATGAAGATATTAAACGGAAGTGAACTAGCTAGCTATATTAAGCAACGACAAGAGAAGTCGGCTAATTCATTACGTCAATCTGGTGGTATAGTTCCAAAATTAGCAATCATACAAGTAAATGACGACCCAGTAATAAATACATATGTCCGTCTTAAGAAGAGATATGGCGAAGACATTGGCGTAGAAGTAGATTCTTATCACCCTAAACAAAATGAAATAGAAGAAGTAATAAAGTCGCTTAATAAAGATGACAGTGTACATGGAATAATTATTCAATTGCCACTTAATGACATTAGTGAAACAAATAGAATTGTGAATCTTGTAAAAAGATCAAAAGATGTCGATGCACTCGCAGATGATTCGGATTACGACCCAGCAACCCCTATGGCAATTTTTTGGTTACTTGCCGGCTATAATATTGACCTGAAAAATAAGCATGTAGTGATTATTGGTAGGGGAAGACTAGTAGGAAAACCACTTGAGAAGATGTTAAAGGCATCAAATATCGATGTTGTGGTTGCAGATAGGCAAACAAAAGACCTTAAAGAAACTACCTTAAAAGCAGACGTAATCATTACCGCTACAGGTAGTCCATCGATTTTAAGCTCAAATATGATAAAAGAGGGAGCAATAGTAGTTGATGCCGGTGTAGCCTCAGAAGCTGGTAAAACAGTTGGTGACCTCGATGATTCGGTATATAACAGAGACGATCTTACAATTACCCCAAAAAAAGGCGGAGTTGGGCCACTTACGGTCTGTTCCTTATTTGAGAACGTAATAAAAGCGGCTAGCAGCACAGTTAAACACTAAGTATAAAAGCTTCCACCCCTGTATATAATCACATTACCATTAGCATAATAATATTGACAAAAAGACATAAATGATGTATGATAGTGTATAATGTTAATTAAGAGGTGGAAATACTTCATATGTCTAATATTGTCGATCAAGCAATTGAGCAAATAACCGCACGTCCAAACGAATTAAAAGATTTGGTCGCTGTTCCTATTATTGGAGCAATTGCTTTTATAGGAGCTTGGTCATATCATAAAGACCGTAAAGGGGCTATGTCTAATAGGGAAGAGTTAGCAAGCCATTTTGGTGTCCATGATGATGAACTATTAGACAAAGTTGTCGCCCAGTCTGAGACTAAAGATCCAGCAATGGCGAAAGCTTATGAAAAGAAACAACGATTAGGCAGTAGACGACTAATGACTGGCGGACTTGTCTTAACTGCAGCAACACTTGCATTACACCCAACAGCTGAAGTTACTACTCCAAATAGTGATAGTCATATTGCAATAGCATTGGATAGTTCATTCTCAATGTCTCACACTCACGATATGAAAGATCACTCAACTAGATTCCAATCAGCCGTAAATGGTATAGATCAGGCAGGCTATGCCGGAGAAATGTCAGTAATACAGTTTGCTCATAACACTGCAACACCAATACCATTAGGACCAAAAAACCAATCATTAATTGAGAATCTTACGCCAGAAGATGGTGGAAAAATTGACCCAAATGGAGCTGATGCAGTAGCTGGAATGGGTGCTGCTACATCTCAATTACCAAATCAGACAAACAAACCCAATCAACTAGACGGAGAAGTCATTCTTATATCCGATGGTGTATTAGGTCCTAATAACTCAAGCACAGATATTGCAAATGAAGTAGGTACACTAACTGCAGAAGGTGTTGATGTAAAAGTAATTATTCCTGGTACTTCACCAGCTAAATATAATTATGGAGGTGCTAGCTACCCCTCAAACATCCAACAGAACATATTTACCAGTTTTGGTAATAGTTTAATTACAACTCAATCCAGTGAAGGTATAGCTAAAGCAATTCAGTTAGAAGTGACTAAAGCCGGTAGCACTAAGCACAACGAAACATGGTATCCGCCATATATTGTTGGTGCTGCACTGATTTTTGCTGGTTATAGGAAGTATGGAAGAAAAGTAAGAAAGGTAACCGTTTAATAACGGATTTAATTTAAGGAGAATATTATGAGTACAATGGAAAGATCACACGAAATACAATCACCACAAGTACCAGAACTAGAAGGCTGGGATGAACTTAGTAACAGAGAAAAAATTGAAGATGCTGCAGGCGTTTTTGATGATATTGAAAATGGATTAGTTGGCACTGTTCACATGGATTCTAATCTTAGAACTATTTCAACTTTAGCATCTGGAATGCAAAATGCTCATATGCTACTTGAAGCTGATCCGGGTCTAGGTAAAACTACAATGGCTAAAGCTATAGCCGATACTCTTGGTGGTACATTAGGCCGAATTCAAGGGCAGCCAGATAATAGACCTTCAGACATAACTGGATACTACACATTTAATCCTAAAACTGGTGATAGAAAATTCATCCAGGGACCAGTTTTTAACTCAGTTGTTCTTGCAGATGAGTTGAACAGAAATGGCGAGAGAGAACAAGCTGGATTTATTGAGGCTATGGAAGAAGGCCAAGTAACTGTTGATGGAGTTACACATAAGTTACCCGAGAAAAGAATGTTCATTGGTACTCAGAACCCTGAAGATTATCAAGAAGGAACTAGACGAATAATCACTACTCTTAGAGACCGTCTTGGTGTTAGTTATTACATGCAACCCTATGATGCATCAGACATGATTGCAGCTGCAGAGTTTGGACTAAACCCTGTTAAGGCTGAAAGAAAAGTTGAAGTTGAAGATTTCGAAATCGTTGCTCGAGCTTTAATGCTAGTTAAGATCCCAGATCAAGTTAAACAAAGAGCAGCTGAGATCATAGTAGATCTTCGCGAACAGTCAGAAATTGATAAAGAATTTACAATACTTGCTGGTGCTCGGCCACTTATTCAGACAATTAGATTTGCTTCTGCTTTAGCACTAAGTAAAGGAAAGTCAGTAGTTAACGATACTCATGTTGATTACATAGCCCCATTTGTATTAGGTCATCGTGTTGCTCTAAAGCACAACGTTCGACAACCTTTCAGTGAAATACTAAGCCGAGTTACTGATCAACATCCTCAAAGCACTGAAGCAGATTTAAACAAATAAGTTTAAACATATTTAGTCTTAAATTATAAGGTTTCAAAAAATGTCATACGAATCAGATCAGATTGAACAATTGTTTGACCCAGTAGAAAAAGGTGAACGACTAGATCCAATTCCTAGAATTGAAGCACCTAATCTAAGAGGCTTGGTTCGTGGTGATGTGACTTCAAATAGCCGTGGCCGAGGCACAGAAAGTTACGGTACACATGAATTTGAATCTGGCGATAGTTATAGAGATATTGATTGGAAATTAACATCAGGAAACCCTAATCTTAAACCAGTAGTAAGGGATAGGATCGATGAAATAGCTCCTTCACTAGTTGTCGTAACTGATGTATTTAAGGAAAGATCAACTGTTAGTCAGGGAATGTGTTCTGAGAGACTCCTTGGTGCATCTGTAGTAGATAGCCTACTTCGAGTGGCCAACGAACAACATGTTCCTAGCGCCCTAGTAGCAACCAGCGATCACACTCTATACGTACAACCTAAGCCAAACGTAAGGCGTTTTCAAAAAACGCGTGATGATATAGCACAACTATTTACCCCCGAATTTGATGGCGAACACGCTATAGAAGCAGTGGAAATGAGCGCTGGCCGTATAGAACGTCCTGAATTAAGTGACAATGAAGAACTAACCCTTACAGATGTACTTAGACGAGCCGGTAAGATAGCAGTCGGAAATATTGTTTTCATTGTTTCAGACTTTAGGGGAGATGAATTCAAAGATGGTTACCTGAACCCCAAATATGAATCAGCAATGGAACAACTTAGCTCTAATAATAATGTGCTAATAGCCGTAGAACTTGTTCAACCTGGTGACTTTAAACTACTTGAGCACACTGAAACGTTTTCAACAGGTAGAAGAACCGTAAAAATCGGTAGTGCCAAGAAAGATAAGCGCGGTCAAGAACAACGTGCAGAATATGAAAGATTAGCAAGAATTAAACAAGATTCTATTGACCTAGCAATTGGCAATACTTGCGTCGCTCATATGCAACTATCTACAGAAACAATCACGTGGTTATCTAGCTTAAGGGATCAATTAAAAGTTGCGTCTAGAATTATGACTAGAAATGCTTCTCGAAGAAGGTAGAAGCCATTAATAAGAGCTATTTGCTTATTCTTAGGAATATTAAATAAAAGCATTGACATAAGCGTTAAAATGTGATAAACTAGTGCTTGAAATGTTTTTCAGGATATTCTTCTGAAATAACAGCGGAGAAATAAGTTTTAAGAGGAGAGAATATGGAAGAAGTACAAATTGAAAGTACTCAAGTAATGGCTGTTCAGTCTCAAGAAGACGTAGAATCAGTATCTAATTGGCGCAGAAACTTAGTAATTGCGGCTGCTTCAGTAGTCGGTGCAGTTAGTCTAGCTAGCTGTTCATCTGGTGAAACACCACCTGCAAGTAAATCAACCACTACAACACCAAGTGGTGAAGTGGCATTTACTTTTAATGCAGAAGTTTGTGCAGACGATTTAACTAAAAACCTTCCAGAATCAAATTTTGTGGTTCCAGAAGCAATTTTCCCGCCCCTATATAATCGAGACAAACACGGTAATGAAAAACTAGTAAGTCCTGATGAAGCTAAAAAGCGAATTCAAGAAACTATTTGTAAAAGCCCAGAAGCTCTAGCAGTAGTTAACTATGTATTAGAACTAAGAGACCAGAAACAACTTCCTGGTCAGGATGTTCTTACACGGATAAGAGATTTAAGTAATACTTACATAAAGAGCAAGACTGCAGCTAAAGATGCTGAAAATGCAGCTAATGCAGCACTTTCATTCCTAGTTCCAACAAATACTTTTTCTGCTACAACAAATCAGGTAACCGAAATTGCAGCAGTTAGAATTAACAAAGTTATAGTTGGTATTCAAGATAAGGCTCCTAACGTATCAGGCAACCTTAAAGGTTTCCTATTAGGCTTTAACCAAGTTAATCAGAATCTTACACCAGAAGAATCAGCACTATATCAGAAGCTTGAACAACTTATGTTGTTTCAGTCTGACGGTACTTTCTTAATAAACAAGCTTATCGCAAACAACACGATTGAATTCGCAGAGAATGCTCCTAAGGTCAAAGTAAGTCCAAATAATGCTGTATCACCAAATTCGGTTAATGTATCAATTAACGCAAATGGTAACCCAGTAACAGTCGTTGAAAATCCTAATGGAACTAAGACTGTAACTACCTTTAGTAACAGTGGAAGACCAACTACAGTAACAGTATCAGCCGGAACTCCTGTAACTGGCGTAAGTACAGGCTCAGGTTCTGGAAGCGGTTCTGGTTCAGGCAGTGGCTCAGGCTCAGGTTCTGGAAGCGGTTCTGGTTCAGGTGGATCTGGCAGTGGCGGAAACGGCGGCGGCTCAGGTGGCGGAACACCAACAACAATATTCCACCCTCCAACAACTACGAATACACCTAACACTTTCCCACCTACTACTACCCCTAACACAGTGCCACCTACTACTACACCTAACACAGTGCCACCTACTACTACACCTAACACTGTTCCTCCAACTACTACTCCCGGTAAGGGAACTAACCCCGGTAACGGATAAACGTAAAGAATTAAGAAAGTATATATAAGGAGATTATGATGAAGATAATTAATAAAGTAATAGGAAGCTTAGTTGGACTAACATTTGTAGCAACTATGGCAATGTCAATGAATGTTGCTCATGCAAATCCTGCATGTTTCCAATACGACACAAGCGGTAACTTTTTTACCAGTAGCACACCTGTATTCAATAACATTTGTGGCGACCCTACACCCTTAAATTCAACAACAGGTCCAGTTCCTTTAGGTAACGAATCTAACTTTGTACGAATTCGATCTAATATAAGTGGAACAGACACAAGCCTTAATATAGCTAACCCAGCACTTGCTGATTCAGTTACTTCTGCTTGTAGTGCTGATAGCAAATTCGATGTTTGGACTTACATCCACAACGATGCAATGCCTAACTTAAATGATAACGGTGCCGGTTCAGCAGTTGCTCACGATGTAAAGTTAGCTCTAGCTGCTCCAGGTTTGAACACAACTGGTAGTAACTTCTCATTTGCAAGTACAGTAAGTGCTGCAAATGCGCCAACTGTATCTGACGGTGCGACACTAGTATGTAATGGTCAACAGGTTAAACTAACATTAGTTCCTGGTTCTGTTCACTACAACTTAACAGTTGCTACTCCTTCATGGGGAAACTTAGCTGACAATACAGTTAACAACACAACTAACATAGGTAATCCTACTTTCCCAGGTGCTGGTCAAAGTGGTGACCAATGGGGTTGTTACAACTACCGAATAGTAGTTATATATCAGGTACAAACTCAAGTTATACCTCCAATACCAACTCCTACACCTACTCCAACACCAACTCCTACACCAACTCCTACACCTACTCCTACACCAACTCCTACCACACTAGTTAACACTGGTCCTGGAAGCGTTGTTGCGTTATTCGCAGGTACAGTACTTGTAGCTGGTATTGGTCGTCACTTATACAAGACACGTAGTCTGTTTGCTCGAAACACAAAATAATATACTTGTGGATAAGCGGTAGAAATAACACCGAAAATGTGTTACTATCAGTCCTAGATAAATGAGCAATGACTGACCGCTCTGAGTAAACTTTGAAGATCCTCTTGGGAAACCAGGGGGATTTTCATTTAGCTATCTGTTATGATAACATTTGCGGAGCATGTAAGGCCCCATCGTCTAACGGTTAGGACACCAGGTTTTCATCCTGGCAATAGGAGTTCGATTCTCCTTGGGGTCACCAGTTATTACTATAAATATAATAATGCTAATATTAATTTATGGATACAAAAGAAAAATCTACCAATTCGATAATGCTCAGCGATAACGGACAGCTACAAAATTATTTACAAAAAGGTGTTACAGCTCAAAGGCTTAACCTTACTTTGTATACTACTCACTTAGTAATTAAAGACATTAAAAGTAATCAAATTATTGAAGATGTACCTATTGAGCAGATAAAAAAGACTACAAAGTATTTTTCGAGTAGACTGTCATATACCCTGTCTTCTTTAGTTAAAACGCCAACATTTTTTATTGAAACAAACAATAAAAAATATAAATTGTCGTGGGTAAATCGTGACAAGGAAGCAGTAATATTAGGGGGCATTGACGCAACTCTATTGTCGACACAGCAAAACTTTAAAAAGAATAACCAATGGTCAAAGACTATAAGCGATTTAAAATCTAAACAGTAGCCTCATCTATCGCACTGACTTTGTTTACTATTTCATACATCATTATTAGTTCTTGCTATATTTGGTTACATTTCGAACTTATCAAACTCACCAAGTTTTATATTTTTAAAATAATAAACATTTTTATTAAAGACTACATTCTGAAATGGAAAAGATTAGGTAGTAATTGCCAATAATCTATGTGTAAAACCATTACTCAGCTCTTAGAGCCAATAGGCGTCTTGATCGAACTACCTCTTGGAAACTGGGGTACAGGTAGTTCGGAACCTAGAAATATTGTTGCTAGACATGAATACCTGAAGTCATAGATTATCCACGATACTGGTGAACCAATTCATAGCCGCTGATACCTCTGTTGCTAAAAGATTATGACCTCCGCCAGTAATTACGTTGTTAGTAAGTTGAATACCAGCAGCCGTAGCTGTATTATAAAGAACTTGTGTGTTGGCGTAACCAACCACAAGATCACCCGTTTCCCAAGTTACATATCCTGGAATAGTAGTTACGCCGTTTAATGCAGTTGGCGAAATATCAAGCCCACTAGTAAAGGTAGATTGAGTAACAGAGCCATTACTTGACATTGTGTCTGTACCAAAACCGCCAGTGCAGCCCGTAAAAGACTTTCCACTTTTACCGGTGTAATATACAAATTGGTTGCCAGAAGAAGTAACAACTACTAAAGAACCAGAGCTAGCTGCTCCTGATATAGACTCATTTACTGTGATTGTCGATTGCGGGAGGTTTTGATTATTCATACTGGAATCAAGAGTATAGGAGACCTTTGGTGGCTTATCATATAGGTTGAAAAAAGGAAGCGTCCACAATTGAGTGACTGGAGTATTAGCTCCATATGCTAAGATCGAAGAAGTTCTATTTATACCTATTTGCAGAGCATGCCAACCCCCCCATGAGATTCCAAAAGGAACTATTGGCAAACTACCATAGTTCATACTCACCCAATCCACAACGTGGTCCCACCAGTGCATAGTATTAGATAGTAGTCTTGATCCGTGACCTGTGTCATTACTTATGTCGTTAAATATTGCGTTATCTTGGCTTAGTACATTATTATCTCCCATCATACCCGGAAAAAGTACTACCCAACCATCAGCGACTAGATCATTAGCAAAAGTTAATAACTGGTCTACCGAATTATCGATTAAGGTAACAGGGAAGGATGAGTTATTTATAAGCTGTAGTCCATGGAGTAGTACTACCACTCCACGCTTCGATCCAACCGGTTCCAATACAGTTCCACCTCCGGGTACTTGAATTACTGGGATTTCAAATGTACCAAGAGACCCAGTTGGTAGACAATGAGTGAGCGCCATTATAATGGCACCACAATTTCAAATGAGACTTTTCGCCAGCCAGAGTTTGTCCATGCGGCACCACCAGGTTCCTTAGCGAAAGTTAAAGCCGTAGAGCTAGCTACTGTCAAGATAGACGCAGAGGTATTTGTTGCCACAAGTGCATTTGCGCCATTATCAACGCCTTCTGCAAGTTGATATACTGTTCTACCAGCTGCCATAGGCAGTGTTGCTCCTAGCGTGGTACCCGTTGCAGTTCCTGAAATACCTGTAGCACTCACAAACATAAACTTTAAGCTAATCATACCAAAAAAGTAACTACCAGCAGGATCACCACCTGTAATACCCGAGAATGTCGGAGCCCAAGTAAATGTTGACGGAAAGTCTGGAGGGATCGTATATGAATACCAATTAGCTCCAGCTCCCGGAGAAGATGCAAGCAAATAGTCTACAGTAGAAGCTAGGATTACGGTTGTAGTCGAAGTTGCAAACGATGATGACGCAACGGTACCGTACTTAGTTCCGCCACTATCGATCCACTTTAATTGCGTACCATTGACATATATGTTGGTCTGGTTTGTTGGAGTTGTGAACTGAGTATTCGATATTCGTGTCCATACATTCGCATCCGGTACCCAACCTCCGAGTTGGCTCATATTAGGTGCGTCAGTAGAATTAGTTCCAGCCGCCAAGTTTACTATCCTATTATTAGACGTACCATTTCCTAGACTAATGAGACCCGTAGCTGAACCAAACTGATCCAAGGTATTAGCTCTAATAATACTCTCTACATTCGCTGTACCTACTAAAGTAGGATTCGGATAATTTCCAGTTAAATCTCCACTAGCTACTCCAGTAGCGGGACCAGTCGCTCCTTGATTTCCTGTTGGACCGGTTGGTCCAGTTGTTCCTTGACCACCTACGCTACCTGAAGGTCCTGTAGCACCAGTTGTTCCTTGAGTTCCTACGCTACCTGAGGGTCCGGTAGAACCAGTTGTTCCTTGAAGTCCGGTAGAACCAGTAGCTCCAGTTGTTCCTGAGCCAGTAGCACCGGATGAGCCTATCGCTCCGGTGGGGCCAGTTGTACCTTGTAGTCCAGTAGGACCGGTAGCACCAGTTGCTCCAGCTCCAGGACCAGTTGCTCCTTGGGTACCTTGTGGTCCTTGAGGACCAGTGGAACCTATAGCGGAACCTTTTAGAGAACCATCTGTATTTAAAGAGACACTTAAGAAGTCATTGAGGATACTTCCCCAATTGCCCGTATCACTTCCAGGTATTGGTAGACGAGCCATAAGCTAGTTATCCAAACATTTTATATGTTTACTTCTATTACTAATGTTCATATCATAACCAGTTCGAGACGTACTATCAAGCAACCAAAATATAGGATTATATAAAAAATAGCATCAAACAAACATTAACTTTACCGTTTTAAACCCTTGCAATCGCTTTAAAGAATAAAATCAGTGCTTTCAATTAACAATATTCATCTAATTATCAATTAATATTTAAATTAACACTTAGATTAAATTAGATTCTCAACTAATCAATAGTCAGAATATCTCTCAAACTGACGAATGTATTAAACTAATTAGAAAATAATTGGTTTAGTTACAATACGTCTCAACGATGGTTGTGATTAACGTTCAATGCGTAAGTAGCGTAGTACTATATACTAACTGGTTGGTTCTTGTGGTTCTTTTTCTTTTGTAGATTTTGCATTGTCGTGAGAATCGCCATTAACACCTTTACGTATTTCACGCATTGATTCGCCAAGACTTTTTGATAGCTGAGGTAGTTTTTTTCCGCCGAAAAGTAGTAGAACAATCGCCAATATAATTATAAGTTCTGGTGTTCCAAGATCTAAGAACGCAAAATTTGTTGGTAACATGTTCGCTTTTCCCTCATTAATTGTTAATTTTAGCGTAGCACTAAGCCTTAGCATTGTAAATACAATAAACACTATTTACATAAGTAATTTGCAAGAACGGCAAATATTAGTCGATTCTTCACCGTTAATTGCATAATTGCTGCAGTTTAGTTGCAAAACAAATCCTTTAAGAATATAGTTGAATGATTATGGATAAAGATCTGAAAAAGACAGACCACAGCGCTACTGTTGTTTTGCCAAAAGGATCTTCACATCCAAAATCCTGGCAAGGTGCTTTTGCTGCATACAAACCTTCTCGTGAAGCAGTAATGTTAAATATAGTTCCGATTGTCGAGCTATGGCTAATTAATATAGTTGCCAGCGTCGTATTAAGATACATCCCAACGATTGGTCAACTTATTTCAGCACTTATAAGTGTGTTTATTGGTCTTTGTATATACCAACTTTATCTTTCAGGAGTTAAAGGCAATGCTCTAACTCTTAGTGAAGTTATAGATAAAGCTAAAACACTTTATCTTCAAGCAATTCTGCTTTATATACTATTAGCACTATCTTGTCTTTCGTTTCTACTACTTATAATTCCAGGACTAATTATTGTTCCAAGAATAGTCCTTTCTCCTTATTTCCTAATAGATAAGAAGCTGAGTGCAGTTGATGCCTACAAAGCTAGTTGGAATGCAACTAGAGGTCATGTTGGAAAAGTTTATGGAATCTTCGGCGTATCATTGCTGATGATTATTCCTTCAATTACAATAATAGGAATTCTTCTTACGATCTACTGGCTTGTACTATATGGTGCTGCTTCAGCAATACTTTATCAGTACATAATTAAACACAAAGCTTAATTATTTAGTTTCAGTTTTATCTAAATAGAGCAGCAGCTCTTTTTTTATTTTGCAGGGTATCTAGTGTAACGGTTGTATTTAGATACACCTTTATTCCAGTCTGAGTACCAGCCATCATTATCCCAAATTTCATTTAGTTGTTCAAAATAAGCTTGATAAAGATATTTAACGCGCTCCATACTAAAATTTTTCATTGCATATTCACGGATCTTTGTTGGGCTTTTTAGTTTATCTAGATTTTGAGCTGCCCAAACTGCTTCACCCATAGTTCTAGCACGGTAGCCAACTGAACCATGGACTACATTTTCGGGGAAAGCGCCCCAATCAGTAGTTATTACTGGAGTACCACAAAACATTGGCTCGATAGATACGCCACCAAAGGGTTCAAGATAATACGTACATACAAATACAGCTTTTGCCCGGCCCATAAGTTCAGACCTTTGGGCAACATCAGCATGACCCATATGTTTAATGTGATTACCCTCAATTATCATGCCTTCTTCGCCGTAAATTTTGTTACCCTCAATTTTCTTTACACCTTGACCGGCAAGTATTAGTTTAGCCCCAATTTTGCGAGTTACCTCAACTGCCATTTCTGGTCCTTTCCGAGGAATCAGTCTACCAATAAATAGATAGAAATCATCCTTTTTTTCTCTGAAAGTAAATTCATCAGGATCGAAGTAATTTGGTATAACTGTATCAAAGAATCGTCCATTATCGTCGTGCATAATTCCCTGAACATAATGCATATGAGCATAGCTTTCATAAACCCTAAAGTTAGAGTAAACACCTTCGTAGCCAATACCATATTCAACCGACATTAGCTCTGGTAGTCCATCGGATATTTGTTTCTGGCAAACACCACCAATAATACAAATAAAATCTCTTTGTTGAGCGCGTTTCTTTATTTCCTTTATTGCCCGCATATTTGGAATAGTCCAGTGGGGAAGGGTTTCATTCCACTCAATATTGAACATATTAGTTTTGTGGTCATAATCGCCGAACCATTTTGATTGTTCTTTTTTTGAGACTATCGTTATGAGCTCATCACAGGGAGCTTCGTTTTCTTCAGATGCATATAAAAAGACCTCATGACCTAAAGACTTCATCATTTTACAAAACTTCAGCACCTTCATTGTGTATGCACAAGCCGTGTAGTCTTTGGTTGTTTGAGTATGTGGAAGATTTACTACATGGAACCTAAACTTCATCAAGTCTACTGTAGCAGATATAAACTAGTGCGTTAAATATTATTAGCTGGAAGGAGTAATCGTTGGTGGGGTTGGTGGATATGAAGAAGGCGGAGCTGGGGGAATTCCAGTCGGAGCGTCAGGGATAATTGTGGGTCCAGAAGGATGCTGGCTATCATCATCTTTTTTCTTACGTCTTTTTGATAAGAAGAATATAAGAAAACCAATAAGTAGACCTAGTATTAGTATAATAAATGAGATTTCCAAATAGTTTGTATGATGTACAGGTTTTGGCGTCGACTGAGTAGTGCTCGTATTTGTTGTTACGTTAGCGCTAACATTAATCTGGAATGAAGCAAGTGTAATTACTTGACCCGACGGTGTTGTCGCGACTACTCCTACGGTATGTAATCCATTCGTAAGTGGTTGGGTGATTTTACAACTCCAATTACCTTGTGCGTCTGCCTTTGTAGTACAGGTTGTATCCCCCGGAGTAATAGTGATAACTATTGTCGAGTTTGCAGGAGCTAAACCAGATATAGTCGGTAAACTATTTACGTCCTCAATGGATCCCAATGTATATGGAGTATTATCTATTGAAACTATTGAAACAACTGGAGGAGTGGCAGGTGTTGACGTAGGAGTTGGAGTCGGAGTAGGTGAGGGAGATGGTGAACAGGAGTTATTGTATGTACCATTACCATAAGCACCGCATCCATAAACACTACTTAATATTCCTACGGGTAATTTAAAAAATTCGTTATACATATTTTTTTACTATTTTGTTTACAAAAGCTATAGCTTAATGCTACGATACATGGTGATATATAACAAGAGGAAGAAATAAAAATGTTACCAACAAATTTCGCGTTTTTAGATCTAGGAGCGCCAGAACTAATCATCATTTTAGCAATAGTATTGTTACTCTTTGGTGGAAAAAAATTACCTCAGCTATCTAAAAGCTTAGGTGAGTCCATGCGAGAGTTACGTAAAGGGATAAACGACGGCTATCATGAGGGCGCACCAAAAGAAAAACAAGAAGCAACCACAACAGACGCAAATAGCTAATATAAAAGCACCGTTTGTAGAGCACTTAATTGAGATAAGATCTCGTCTCTTCTATGTAGTTGGGGCGATTCTACTCTTTTCTACATTGGCATATTTTGTCCAACAGCGAATTGTGCATTTTCTATTAAGACCAGCTCATGGTCAGCAGTTTATATACACCTCACCGGGAGGTGGTATTGCCTTTCTATTTCAAATATGTACCTATGTAGGTATAGTAATCGCGCTTCCTGTAATTCTTTATCACATCATGAAATTTATCGAACCGGTAATCTCGACAAAACATACAAAATTGGTACTTAAGGCAAGCATTGTTTCGTTTCTTCTTGCGACCGCTGGTTTCATATTTGGATATTATGTTGGTTTACCAACAGCTCTGCATTTTTTGGGTAACCAATTTAATACTAGCCAAATACATGCACTTTTCACTATACAAGAATACATGTCATTTCTAACGATATACCTAGGTGGTTCTGCACTACTTTTTCAGCTCCCGTTAATTGTTTGGTTTATAGATAAGGTTAAACCAAAAGGACCTGGTAGGTTTTTGAAATACGAAAGACATGTAATTGCAGGTAGTTTTATTGTAGCCATGCTAATGGCCCCTGTACCTAGTCTTATTTATCAGGGATTAATAGCAATGCCGATAATAATCATGTATCAATTAGCGATAATTATCGTTTGGTATGAACACCGACCGGGTAAAAAAGCTTCAATAGCTGTACTCAGACAAAAAGATGAAGAAAATAGGAAACAACGTCAATTGATAGCTCAAAATTCTCGATTGCTACAACCTCAAATGGTTGTGGAAACTGAAGCTAATCAAAATCGGGGGATAATAGACAGAAAAGATATTGACGGTTATGCATTAGTACAGTAAAGTAACAAATAGTAACCATAAAAACAAAAAAAGTTAATATAAAAAGATCAAAAATGGATCAACAAAATATAAATCAGCAGAAAAACGTAAAGCCAATCCAAGAACTTCTTACCAGAGAAGTTAATCGTACTGAATTCTTATCTATTGTTGGATTAGGTGCACTTACAGTAGTTGGACTAGGTCCAATAGTTCATTTCTTGACGGGTAAAGGCAAAACTACTGTTATTCACAAACACCAAACAGCTAATTCTGGCTCAAAAGTTGGTTTCGGTGCCGGCCCATACGGAGTCTAGAATATAATTATAATTCTACGGAATTATATAGGTGTATTAGTATCTGCACTAATTCGATATACTTAAGCTAATATTGCTATTGATAATAACCGAAGGGTAAGAAGAAATAGATGGCAAGATTACCTTCACCCGGTGGTGACGATGGTAACTGGGGTAGCATACTTAATGATTTTTTAAGTGTGTCTCTAAATTCTGATGGTACACTTAAGGGTTCTACAATAGGCCCAACTGGACCTCAGGGTCCTCAGGGTGCTACAGGACCTGGTGCTGGGTCTACCGGATCAACAGGACCCCAAGGTAACGATGGTGGAACAGGGGCTACTGGATCACAAGGCAATAATGGCAATACTGGAGCGACAGGTCCATCAGGTGGAATCGGTACGCAAGGATCAACGGGTGCAAGCGGTTCAGTCGGCAGCAGCGGCACTACTGGTGCCACCGGTGCGGGAACAACAGGTGCAACTGGCCCAACTGGTTCGTTGGGTAATACGGGTGCTACTGGAGTTGGCACAACAGGTGCCACTGGTTCACAAGGTCCAACTGGCCCTGGGGGTGGAGCCACAGGACCAACTGGTTTTACTGGTGCAACTGGCCCAGATGGTGCCACTGGTGCGGGTACAACAGGTGCAACTGGCCCAACCGGGAACGCTGGTACTCAAGGCACAACCGGTGCCACTGGTGCGGGAACGACTGGTGCCACAGGACCGTCTGGTTCACAAGGTACAACAGGTGCAACTGGCCCAACCGGGAACGCTGGTACTCAAGGCACGACCGGCGCTACTGGTCCAATAACACAATTGTCACTGACTTCCGTTAAAACTTCAAATTACTCAGCAAATCCCAATGATCTTGTAGCATGCGATATATCTAGCGGATCATTTACTGTTACTTTGCCAACTGCACCGACGGATAAAACAATTATAGGGGTTAAAATTGTTGTTGGAAATTCCGCAACTTTTGGATATCAACTTACAATTGCTTCGGGTGGTTCAGATGTATTTGATATTACTGGTGGTACTACGACGCAATCGCTTAGTTTAGTAAATCAAGCTATAACTTATATTTATAATGCATCTGGTGGTATTTGGATAGCAATTCAAGGTAATCTTCCTCGTAGTAGAATTAGCGTTAACCGAGTAGTTGCCCAAAATACTACTTATGCAGCAATATCAGGCGATATTGTACTAGCAACTGCAGGCGTAGGAGGTTGGACTTTAACATTACCGGCAGCTAGTCTGGGTAATCAAGTATTTATTAAAAAGATTGATAACGGTGCTGGAACAATAACCGTAACACCGGCTTCAGGTACTATTGATGGTGTCTCATCAATTGGCTTGATTGTTCAATATGATTCAATTTGGCTTGATTCGGATGGTACAAATTGGTTCATCTTGAACTCATGGGTTGGTAATTTATCTCAAGAAACTATTATTAGAAACAACTCTCTTAATCAATTAACTTCAGCAACAGGTAACTATAGTATGGGTGGCTCAACTCTGACTAATGTTGCAGCTGCTGCCTCTAGTGGTCAGCCACTTATTTATTCTCAATTGCCAAGTGCGGATACAAACAATACAATTTCTGTTACGGGTACAAATCCACCTGTTATTGCTGTAACCGGAACATTCCAAGATAGTACTGCAGCTCACGGCAAAGTATTTCAAACATTAAATCCAGCGGGTTTATCACTTTATTTTAATTCTGGTGACTCTCAGCCCTATCTAAGTATGGGAGTTTTCTTTACGGTTCCTGCTCTTGGCTTTGGGGTTGGTGGAAGTACCTCCCCGGATGCCATTTTATATAGATCAATTACATACACAGCTACATTACAAACCAATGGTGGACTTGCACTAACTGGTATAACTGGCGCAACAACAGTAATAAGGTTGGCTGGTGGCACTGCGTCAGGTGTAGCTACTGGAGCTACGAAATTATTCTCTCCAAATGATTTCATTGTGACAAGTTCTGGTCAAATGTGGATATGCTCACCAATTTCTAGTACCACAGGGCCTATTACTGGCGCAACGAATTCAGGTACAACGGTTACGTACACAGCAGCTAACAGCTTAATAGTTGGCCAATCTGTAAGCATCTCTGGCATAACGGGCTTTGCCACAAATAACCCGAATGGGACTTGGGTCGTGATTTCAGCAGGCCTATCGGCGACACAATTTGAAGTAATTGTTGCCAGTGCTCCGACGGGGTCATATAGTTCTGGTGGTACTGCGGGTGTTTGGAGTCCGGTGGGTGCAGCAGCAAAGAAGGTGATTGCCACAGTAACTGGACCACCCAATACAGCAACGGTACCCAGTAGTTCAGACGTAGTTACTGTACAGAATGGTTCAGCTGCTGCACTGCAAATTACTATTGCTACATCAAGTCCTTCACCTACAGATGGTCAGAAACTTCTCGTCAAAGTGGTAGATTTTTCAGCCGCAACACAGACATTAACATGGATTAATACTGAGACAAGCAATATTCAAGTGCCCTTTATTTCTAATGGCTCAACTACTTTACCTCTAACGGTTGGATTTATTTGGAACGGATTAACAAGTAAGTGGCGCTGTGTAGGGGTATCATAGATCATGCCCATTTTAGTAGTTAACTTATCGCAAACAGCTGGTGCAGCCGCTTCAACCTTAGCAATTGCTCCAACTGCTCGTAATTTACTTTGTTGTTTTGTATCACAATCAGCCACTACTTCAGCTCCTTCAGTTACTGGATGGGTTTTTAATGGTACAAATGCAACATGGTCCGCAGGAGCTAATTCACTTTTTTTTGGTACACGTGTGGCAGATGGTACGGAAACTACCATAACTGTTACGGCTGGTAGTGGTGGAACCAGCCAGGGTATTACTATGTGGGAGTTAAACGGTGCAGCAAATACTGTTGAAGGAACACCAACTGCTCTAAATGCCCAAACAGGGACTAGCGGAATTCTGACTATGCCAACATCTACGAATACTGGTGACATCCTGTTAATGGCGGTAGGACAAGCACTTTCTTCAGGTACTCCTACTAGTTGGACTGCAGGAAGTGGAACAAATCCAATTAGCACATCAACAGTAGTTGCAACTCGTGCTCAAGGTGGTTATCTTATTATTAGCGATACCCAAGCATCTATTGCGTACACAGCTAGTTGGGGTAATAGCCATGCTTTTGGTATGTTGGGTGTATTTATTGAACAAAATACAACAGGTGTATTAGAGGCATTTTAACGTCACTAGCCACTAAACCGTTGGCAATTGGCCTACTTGACAAGCCAAGATTATCCGATACATACCCCTTTTTGCGTACCAATATTCTGTATATTACAGAGTAATAATTATTGTACTTTCTGAAATACAATTAGCCCAAAATACTGTTACTCCAATTATTCCACTTTTCTAACTAAGTGGTTTTCATCTGGACTATAATAGCGAATCTTATTTCTCAGGAAACGAAGCATTTACTGATTCAAGTTGGGAGAGTGATGTCGTCCGAAAATCTATTTCACTTGGGAATATAGCGCCATAATTTAATATTCCTATTTCTTAAAATAATTTACAACGATTTAAGCACCACAAGTCTTCTTAAAAGTTCGTTTGTTTGTTATACTAAGCGCAAGCGAATATTTAGGTATTGAGGGGTATTAATTTTATGGCACGATTGCCTACGCCCGGTGGTGATGATGGTAATTGGGGTAATATACTAAATGATTTCTTAAGTGTCTCTCTAAATACTGACGGGAGCTTAAAGGGTTCAGCTATAGGTTCAACAGGTCCCCAGGGGCCTCAAGGTACAACTGGAGCAACCGGTCCAGGTAGCGGTGCAACAGGTGCCACTGGACCAGTGGGAATCACTGGTGCAACAGGTGCAACTGGTACTGGTACAACTGGAGCAACTGGTCCTACCGGTGGAGCGGGAAGTCAAGGATCTACTGGGGCTACAGGTACTTCGGGATCACAAGGTACAACTGGAGCAACAGGTCCTACCGGTGGAGCGGGTGGTCAAGGTTCTACTGGTGCAACAGGTACTTCCGGCACACAAGGTGCTACAGGGGTGGGAACAACTGGTGCAACTGGCCCAACTGGTAATGATGGTGGTACAGGTGCCACAGGTACTCAAGGTGCCACTGGCTCAGGCACTACTGGTGCGACTGGTTCGCAAGGCCCAACAGGTCCGGGTGGAGGAGCAACTGGTCCAACAGGATTTACTGGCGCAACCGGATCACAAGGTGCTACTGGTGCAGGAACAACCGGAGCTACTGGACCTACAGGAACAATTGGAGCCTCAGGAGCAACTGGCCCTGCCGGTGCTGGAACAACTGGTGCTACAGGTCCAGCAGGCAACGACGGAGCAACAGGACCATCTGGTTCGCAAGGCACAACTGGCCCTACCGGACCAACTGGAATCACTGGAAACACTGGTACACAAGGAGCTACCGGAGCAGGCACTACTGGAGCAACAGGACCATCTGGTTCTCAAGGAACTACTGGTCCTACCGGCCCAGCAGGTTCAACCGGGGCTTCAGCAAGCGGAGTATTACTTGCTGCAAATAATTTAAGCGATGTAGGAAATGCCGGTTACTCGAGATCAAATCTACAGATATCAAGTCTTACACCAGCAGCAGTAGTATATGCTCCAACTACCGCAACAGATTTTGCATATGCAGGAGGAGGTCCAACACTCACAGCAGGCTCAACGGTTATTGATTCATACACACTACTCGCAAACGATCTAGTTTTATTAACTAACCAAGTAACAGGATCTCGTAATGGATTATGGCTAGTACCTTCTGGTGGCAGTGTCGGAACTAGGCCTGCTGAATTTGCAGCAGCAACAACTGTTAGAAGTAGAACCGTAGGAATTATTAATGGCGGTGGTTATGCTAGTTCAGAATGGATTATGACTGCACCTGCAACTGGATTACTTATAGATACAGATTCTCAAGTATGGATAAATATAATGACAGGAGTAGCAGGTGAAAGTGCCATTAGAGCTAACAGTTTAGATAAATTCGCCCCCGCTGTGGCCAATGTTATGATGGGTAACGGAACAATTAACAATCGGATAAGTAACATGGCGGATGGTATTAGCCCGACTGATGCTGCTACTGTCGAACAATTAACCAATTCATCATCGAACGTTTTATATCTAGAAGCTAATTTTAAATAACGAAGGAGTCATTAAATGGCAACATCACCACAATTTGCAGCAACACCTAATATAGGTTCAAACGTAGTATCATCAAGTGCGAATGCGTCATACACAGCTCCCACAAACACGGTAACTATTGTGGTAGCAGGGTCTAATGGAACTAAAATAGAGGAAGTAGTTTTCATTGGAACTGGAACGACTGTTGCAGGTGTTATAGGTCTCTTCTTGTACGATGGTTCTACATACCATTTCTATGACTCAGTTGTTATCAACGCCATAACACCTACAACTGCTGTACCTCCATTTAGGCAAGTAAACAGTTATGGAAATTTGGAACTTAAATCAGGCTGGACGTTAGTTGCTGCAACTTTTGTGGGATCTCAACTAGTTAATATTGTTGCAACTGGGGGTGATCTTTAGTGGCAAATAAAGGAGTTAAAAGAGGTATTGGCTTACAGAATGGGTTACCTGCCACCACAAATATATGGGGTGGTATTACACCTATAAATAGCAGTTTGTCCGGAACTTTTACTGGTATACAGCCTTTCCCATATTATTTTAATATTAAAGGACCAGCCACAAACCAATCTAAACGTGGACTAGCTATGGTAATTGATGACAATAGAATAATTCAAGGAAGTGTCACGTCTCAATCAAATTTATCTAATAATTCGGCTTCGCTACTTGTTAATATGAACCCCTTGTTTTCCTCTAATGGCGTTACTGACTATAGCCAAAATGCTATAACTGCTTCTGGAAATGTAGGGTTAGGCTCAGAATCACAAGGTGGTATGTCAAGCACCGGTAAGTATAGTGCTTTTTCAGCTCAAATGTTTACTTATGCTGGTGCCTTTGGTGTGTATGGCCTTACGCTATCATTAGGTTCTGTTTTAGCAAACGTTACCGAAGCTGTCGGTATAGATAACATTCAAATTGCTGGTGGTTTTGGCATTATCACTAACGGTATATTTTTACGAAACCAAGATAGTGCAATGGGACTAAATATCATAAACCCTTGGAATATGCAAATGAGTTATGCGCCAAGTCAACACCGTGGACCGTTTGGTATTGGAGGCTTGGCGATCACTAATCTTCCGGGCGTTGGACCACAAACCGGACAGTCAGCTAGCCCCGTACTTGATGTGATAAACACTTCGATAGCTGCAATAGGAGTAACCTATACACCAGACGTAATAGCATATACATCGATGCCAGGAACTACAGTGGCTTCAATAAACCCTATTACAACTACTGCTGGATCTCAAACAGTAACATCATCAGCCGCTTTTGGTTCTGTAGTGGTTGGTCAGTATGTAATGGGAACGGGTATTTTACCTGGTACAACGGTAGTAGCAAAGAATTCATCTTCGTCACTATTATTAAGTTTGCCTACCCAGTTAACCACTACGGTTGCATCTATGATTTTTTCAACTTTAGCAAGTTTTACGGTTGCATCTACACTAGCAAGTTCAACTACCGTTACTTCTGCAGCACTTTTTGGTTCTGTAGCTGTTGGAATGTTAGTAACAGGAGTAGGACTACAGACTGGAACGATAGTAACAGCAGTGGGTTCCACATCATCTATAACAATTAATTTTGCTGCAACGGTATCAGCTAGCTCTACTCTAACTTTCTACATAAACTCTCCAATTAGAACCGGTAAACAAATGAATTGGGCACAAACAACCACTACAGGTGCGATAGCTATATGGGCAGACCCTACGATGGCTAATGTTGTAAAGCATGTAAAAGCTAGAATATGGGCAAGACGGACTGGTGGAGCTTCTGGTAGTTCAGATGATTCTGTTGCTTTCAATGGTGAGTTTATGGTTTCAAATAGAGCATTAGTAGGTTCACCAATGGGGGCAGGAGCACTAGCACCACTAACTATGGGAACTTACCCAGCTACTTTTACCGCTGCAAGTACTACTACTCTGAACTCACAGACAGTTACATCTGCCGCTACGTTTGGCTCAGTTAGTGTTGGTCAAGCTGTAACTGGAGTTGGAATAGCAACTGGAAGCTGGGTAATAGCTAAAGCAACTAGCTCATCTATCACAATTTCTAATCCTGCAACTGCTGCGGGTACTCCCACATTATCCTTTTGTCCATATTTTGTTTCTGTTTCAGCATCAGCCTATGGTACGGCAATTAATGTGAATGGGCCAGCAACTACGAACGTTACGTGGCAGGCTGAGATTGATGGATCAGGATGGTTAAGCATTTAGAAGATAATCAAACTATAAATTTTCATAGTTCTATATCTGCTGAGGTAGATGATGAAATTATTAGCGTTATTTGTAATTTAGTGCATACTATTCAACCAAAATTAATTGTTGAATCTGGAACATACCTTGGAAAGTCAGCTAGAGCCATGGCTAAAGAATTAAATAGTGGCAATTTAATAACTTGTGATCCATGTGATATTTGCTGGAAAAGTGATCGAGGTTTTGAAGGACTCCCTATAGAAGCACATCATTGCAAAGGCGTTGATTTTAAGCCCAAGAGTGAAATTAACTTACTTTTTATTGATAGCGGTACGAATTCCAGGTCTGACGAAGTTGAATATTTTGTTCCATTTATGTCAAAAAAGTCCATAATTTTAATTGACGACCCTGGTTGTTTTGATTACTCTGTTCTAGGTACTATGGAGTTAAAATATATTACTCTTCCTGTCAAGCACGGGTTAATTATGGTTCAGGTAAATTAGAAAGGACAGATATGGATTTATCACAACTACCAGAAGTAGGTACGTATGAAGAGGCTGTAGCAAAAATACAAGAAATAATAAAAGAGGCGGAAAACCTCCAAAAAAGACTATCTGAGCTAAATGCTGAGGTTACTTACTATCAGGGTGTTGCTAAAGCTTTGGAGCCAAAAAACAATATTAGTACTAAATCTTCCTCTAAGAAATCCAAGTAAACAAATCCATATATAACTCTTTCTAGTCCTTGACGCTTATGTTGATTATGTCGTATTATTTTAACTAATACTAAGGGGTAGAAATACAAATAATGAATAAGACTTTGAACGTAGTTGAGAGCAGTGACTTTAACTTAAATTACGGGAATTCAGGTTTATCTAAGTAATGAGTATTTCATCTCATTGTTTACCGGTAGGTACGCTTGGAACGAATGAAATACCAGTCTGTAATGTATCTTCGGATAACGTAGTCACACTTATGCCTTCTGGTGGTATGGGTGTCGGTAATGTTCGTGGTGTTGTCGTAGGAATGCACGGACTTAGCGTAGCAATTCAACCGATTCCACCTGTGGCAATAATAGGAAATAGTACTATATCAGGATATGCAAGTGCAGGAGCTGATTTTGATGCTAATCTTCTAGCTGATGGTTGGATTGTTATTACTGTTCCGTATCCAGAGGATTTTAGTGCAGGAAATGGAGCTTTGGCAATTTGGAATGATATTAATTCAGACACCGGAAATGGTTCCAGATATCTTGCTAACCAAATGCATTGGTGGGATCACGTAGTTGAATATATTCATACTACATATGATCCAAATATTCCTATAGTAGCTTTTGGGGGATCCTGGGGTGGATACCATGCTCTAGCAGTTGCTATTAATCGTCAATCTACAATTATTGCTTATTGCTCACTACTTCCAGCTACAATACTATCAAATACTAGTCCTGTATATACCAATCCAGCTAATTATGGACCAAACCAAGTAGTAAGTGGTTACACCTGGTCTACACCACTTTCCGGTGGTACAGCCGGGATGGATATAGGAGCAAACGCGTTATTGGCAGGTCAAACTTCTACTATTGGAGTTACTAATCCAAGTGGTGTAACTATACCGGGAATAATTCTTTACGGAACTAATGATGGTGCGGTTGGCTGGCAATCTACCGCATCTTTACCCGGAGTAAATCCGATTAGCTCAACTATAGACCAGATGCTGACTAATTCAGCAAGCGCTGGATTACCGATCTTACGTGATCAGACTAATAATGCTCACGCTTTTACAAATGATGATGCGGGCTACAGTGCAACTTATATTAATACCGGTCCTACGACGCTAACTTCTATTAATTCTTCAGGTAAATTAGACATAAAAAACACAGGTGGTAACGCACCTTTAAATAACGCTGTATTATCGGGAAAATGTGGAATTTTTGCTTCAGACAATCAGTGGCACACAATAACTTTCACTAATTTTGCGTTTGTGAATTATACCAGTACAGCGGTCGCAAATGTTACTTCACTTAGTGGAGCAACAATTACGTTGGGGAGCACGGCTGACCTTAATAGGTCTAGTGGTTATATCAATATAGCAACAAGTGGAACGACTCTTCTTGCTAGTTTTAGTAGTGTGGTAGGTAATACTCTTCACGGTGTAACCTACGTAAGCGGATCGGGAGCTATTGCAGCAACAAGTAGTGGGTATATGGGAAACTCTTTGGTTACACTTGTGAACTACTGTTCCACTCCAATCACAAATGTCACAACTATAAGTGGTGCAACATTAACTATCAGTTCAACATTGGGTTTATGCTCAACAGGGGGAGTATTATCAATAAATACAAACAAGCTATATATTACAAGCCCTATCCAGGTTATTGTTAGTTATACAGGTGTAAGTGGCTCGACAATAACAGGCGTTAACTACGTTAGTGGTGGTGTATTTTTAGGTAATGGCAACATCGTAGGTGATGCAACCTCAGCGGTAACTTTAATTACACCACTAATTGGAGTTACAATAGCCAGCCCCGGTAGTGCCACGGTGTCAGGGGGTGCACCAGTTTGTACTTATGGAATAGCTGTCCCTGGGGGATTTATGAATATGTCGTATCCAGCTTGGTTTACTCAATACGTAGATACGATCGCACCAAGAAAATACTAACTATATTTGATATGGCTCCTGGTTTTGAATTTATAGGTTAAAATGAAGTTAATGAACAGCCAGGGAAGCAAAAAAATTTCTGTATCGAGATTAAGAATCGGTGTATTACTGTTTATAGTTTGGTGGATTCCTATTTATCTATCTTTGCCGATTTTATATAACGAATTAAATGCAAATACTAAAGAATCACAAGCAGCCATAGCATTCACCGTACTAACTATCCAGGGTATTGTTGGTTTTATTGGCTTATTACTGGTTGGCAAAGAACTAGCGTTTACCCTTAAACAAGTTAAGTATAAAAAACTTCCTGCGACTATTGGCAGAATGCTATGGAATGGTGATACAAGTATAAAAACCGAGAACTTGAAACCAAAAAAACCAAAGAAGCTAAAAGAAGTAAAGACACCTAAAACTGTGTCATCTACAATTCCAACAAAAACATTAGATTTGGTCGCTATGCTAAAGAGCAAAGAATATATAAAACTATTAATTATTGCAGCAATTATTGGAGTACCAATATCAGCAGCCGCTTACTTTTTCTTGCAATTTATTAACCATCTTCAGAGTTGGGTATATACAAGTCTTCCAATAACTTTTGGTTTTCAAAGTACACCAAGGTGGTGGGTTATATTACCTATGTTTGTAGCTAGCATACTGGTAGGTTTAACGATCAGATACTTACCGGGAAAGGGTGGACATGTACCTGCTGATGGATTTAAGTCCGGAGGATTTCCAGTTCCAATTGATCTAATCGGTATTATACTTGCAGCTTTAGCAAGTATTGGATTAGGTGCAGTAATAGGTCCTGAAGCACCACTAATTGCTATCGGTGGAGGATTGGGCTACATAGCCATTAAACTACTCAAGAAGGATGTACCATCTAAAACTGCAGCTATTTTTGCGGCAACGGGGAGTTTTGCGGCAATAAGTACACTTTTTGGATCACCTCTACTTGCGGCATTTCTGTTGATGGAAGCATCTGGATTGGGTGGTGAAACGGCAACAATAGCTCTCTTACCTGGATTACTTGGTGCTGGAATAGGTTCACTCATTTTTATTGGACTTGGATCATTAACTGGGTTAGGCTCGGTTTCTTTAGTTATTCCAAATCTACCGTTTTTCGGTCGTCCAACCTTAGAAGAATTCGGATGGGCACTAGTAATAGGTATTGCCTGCGCAGTTATTGGGACAATTAT
Source organism: Saccharimonadales bacterium (SeqCode) (assembly GCA_038317055.1). Taxonomy (GTDB): domain Bacteria; phylum Patescibacteriota; class Saccharimonadia; order Saccharimonadales; family DATKHC01; genus JBBQBA01. Next base: position 164,904 of record JBBQBA010000001.1, on the reverse strand, counting down.
TAAAAGAATTGGTGTCAAAATAAAAAACCAAGTTCAGGTAGAAAATCGAACAATATTAGTAGTAATTGTATGCGGAATAGCAATTGCATTACTGGCAATTGGTTACTCGTTTATCACAGGTCATAATCCAAATGATGTTTTATTTTCTGGACAAAGTGCTTTGCCTTATTTTATTAGCCATCCTTCAAACTTTACTCTTGGAGCTATAGCAGTACTAGTATTATTTAAAAGCTTAGCTTATGGCATATCACTTGGTAGTTTCAGGGGTGGTCCAGTTTTTCCAAGTATGTTTATCGGAACAATCATAGGAATAGCTTTATCTCATTTTGGAGGTCTGCCCGAGATTCCAGCTATAGCAATGGGAATTGGAGCCATGGCAGTGACGATGTTACGGCTTCCATTTACCTCAGTACTTCTTGCTACTCTTTTGATATTTTCTGCAGGTTTAGCGCTAACACCACTTGTTATTGTTGCAGTTGTAGTTGCATTTATCGTTTCAACTCGACTTCTTCCTAAAAGTAGCTAAATATTATTTAGTACTTGATCTGAGGAGTATAATTATTAATAAGGTTTTATACATAAAATCAAAAGGGAATATAATGGAAAATTTTATACAATCAGAAGATTATCATTTTGGAGAAGTCGATCCAGCTAGAGTTACGAAAGCAACCCAGGCTATTTTTAGTAGCTTCTTAGAACGTGGTAATTCTACCGACACAAGAGTTCTTGAAATGGACGATCTTAATTTCCAAGTAAATCTTGCAGTTGCACCTGATCTACCTACTGTAGATATAGACTCTATTGATCCACACATTTTCAATTAAAAACATTTGTATAGTTGCAAAATATTAGTATATTGCGACAAATTTGCAATTCATAATCATTACCAATAATATTTAGGTATGAAGCGAAAGAGCAAATTTATAATTGCTTTAGTGATATTGGTGTTATTTATACTAGTAATTGGCGTTACGATCAGTAATTCCAAAACATCTAAGACGAATCATCGGACTATTCAAGTAGTAGCTGGTGAGAATTTTTGGGGTAGCTTGGTATCACAGATAGGTGGTGCCAAAGTTAGTGTTATAAGTATTGTTTCTGATCCAAATGCAGATCCACACGAATACGAAAGCAATGTAGCTAATGCTCGAGAATTCTCTAATGCTAACTATGTAATCTTAAATGGTGCTGGTTACGATAGTTGGGGGAATAAATTATTAAGTTCAACACCGAATTCTAATCGGACAGTTTTAGACGTAGCAAAACTATTAAATAAGAAAAACGGAGATAATCCTCATTTTTGGTATAACCCAGATTATGTAAATAGCGTAATTAACCAAATGGAGTTAAATCTAGCTAATATAGACCCGAATGATGCAAGTTATTTTCAAAAGAATCTAGAAACGTTGCAAAAATCATTGTCAATTTATCAAAATAGAATTAAAAATATTAAACAGACTTATGGTGGTACTAATGTAGCTGCAACTGAAGATATATTTAGCTATCTTGCCCAAGCTGCTGGACTAAATCTAGTTTCGCCAACCTCTTTTATCGAAGCGGTAGCCGAAGGTAATGACCCGCCAACTAGTAGCGTGGTTCAATTTCAAAAACAGCTCGAAAATTCTCAAGTAAAATTGCTGGTATATAATGAACAAACAGTTACGCCACTTACTAATAACATGAAGAAACTAGCCACTAAACAAAATATACCAATCATTGGAGTTACAGAGACTATTCAACCTTCGAATACCTCTTTTCAGGACTGGATGAATAACCAGGTAATTAAATTACAAAATGGTCTAAATTATATGGAATCAGGTCAATAATTATGGCAGACAATTCTAAACCAATAATCCAAGCTAGAGACTTAAGGGTCAGTTTAAAAGGTAATCTAATCTGGGATAATGCCAGTTTTGAAGTTAATAAAGCCGAATACGTTGGTATTTTAGGTCCAAATGGTGCTGGCAAGACTACACTAATTAAATTACTTTTAGGATTAATCAATCCTGATTCAGGTAAACTAAAAATATTTGGTAACAATCCCAAAAAAGGTAATCCAAGAATCGGTTATGTACCACAACGTCGACCTATAGATAGAGATATGAACATCGCTGCAGTCGAGTTAGTTAAGCTTGGTTTAAGTGGTACAAAATGGGGATTACAATCGTTTAAAAAAACTGATGATGATGAAAAACAAGCACTTGAAGTTTTAGCACAAGTTGATGCGACTGATCTTGCCCACAAACCACTTGGTGTTTTATCTGGGGGAGAGCTTCAAAGAATATTTCTAGCCCAAGCGCTAATTGGAAAACCGGACCTACTGCTGCTTGATGAACCGCTTGCAAATTTAGATATACGTCATGAGGTTAACTTAGTTCAACTTATAGATAAAGTAGTAAAAACCCAGAATGTGAGTGTTCTATTGATTGCCCATGACCTTAATCCGCTACTCCCAGTACTTGATAAAATAATTTATGTAGCAAACGGTCAAATTTCCAGTGGTACACCGTCAGAGATTATTTCTTCTGAGTCGTTAAGTAATTTATATGGAACTCCAATTGAAGTATTGCGTGATTCAAAAGGTAGAGTTGCTATTTTAGGGACAGAGGAGTCAGCCCACCCCCATGCTTAACCAGATATTTGCCAGCTTCAGCTTAAATCTACTTATCGATCTTCAGGATATGTGGCAGTACGATTTTATGCGGCATGCTTTTGAGGCAGGTACAATAATCGCAATAGTTGCCGGTGTAGTTGGATATTTTGTTGTTTTAAGACGATTATCATTTGCAGCTCACGCTTTATCTCACGTTGGCTTTGCAGGAGCGGCAGGAGCTGTACTTATTAGTATTAACCCTTTAGTTGGCTTACTGTCTTTTACTATAACCGGAGGACTTGGTATGGCAACACTGGGTAAACGGGCCCTGAACCGTGATGTACAAATAGGTACAGTTCTGGCATTCATGCTTGGACTTGGTGTTTTATTTATAAGTCTATATAAGGGTTATGCAACACAGGCTTATTCAATATTATTTGGTGAAATTCTTGGTATTAGTAGCACAGACGTAGTGATTAGTTTAGTTACTGGCTTGCTCATATTATTAGCGATGCTTTTAATATATCGTCCACTACTTTTTACGACCTTGGACGAAGATGTTGCAGAAGCAAAAGGTTTGCCAGTGCTTGGGTTAAATGCTTTATTTTTGGTTATTATTGCTGTTGCAACGTCGATAGCAGTTCAAGTGGTAGGCGTTTTACTTATTTTTGCACTGTTGGTTACTCCAGCTGCGATTGCAGAGAGATTAAGTAAGAAGCCTTTTCAAGGAGTTATTATATCTTCGATAGTAGCATTAATCGTAACTTGGTTTGGTATTTTTATTTCGTATTATCAGCCATATCCAGTAAGTTTCTTTATTACCAGCCTGGTCTTTGTTATATATATTCTAGTTAGGTTGACTAGTAGGTTGCGAGCCTAGTCATAATTTATTTCGATTGGTATACTTAGTATAGTATTCAATTTAAAAAGTTAGGTAGATAAATTATGAGCGACTGGAACACTTCAGTAATTGAAGAATTTAGAAAGAATCATGGAAAAGTTGGCGGTGCCTTTGATGGAAGCACTCTACTTCTTCTAACCACTATAGGTGCGAAAAGTGGAAAGAAGCGAATAATTCCACTTGTATATACAGAAGAGGGTGATAAATATGTAATTATTGCCTCAAAAGGTGGAGCGGACTCTCATCCAGATTGGTTTTTTAATGTAGTAGCTAATGATCAGGTCGAAGTTGAAATGGGCGATGAGAAATTTAAGGCAAAAGCAGAAATAACAGATGAAGCTACAAGAAAAAAACTCTACGCACAGCATGCTTCACGGTATCCTGGTTTTTTGGAGTATCAACAGAAAACTAAAAGAGCTATTCCTGTAATATTACTAGAGCGAATATAGATTAGCTTTCATGGTAGTGTTTAGGTTAAAATCTTAAACATAAGAATAAAACAATTAGGTGGGTATGAGTTTTAATAAAAAAACTATAAATGACTACGATGTGGCTAACAAGAAAGTGCTTGTTAGGGCAGACTATAATGTACCGATTGGAACAGATGGTCAGATAACTGACGATTATCGTATTCAAAAATCCGTACCAACTATTAAGGCTCTACTTGAAAAAGGCTGCGCTGTAGTTATTTGTTCACATCTTGGTCGACCTAAAGGACCAGATGATAAAAGCTGCTCTCTAGCTCCGGTTGCCAAGCGACTAAGTGAACTATTGGGTGTTGAGGTTAATTTTGCATCAGACTGTATTGGTCAGGTGGCTGATGATGCTTCGGCCAAATTAATTAGCGGCCAAGTGCTTCTACTAGAAAATCTTCGTTTTCATCCTGAAGAGGAAGCCAATGATGATGCTTTTGCAGCAAACTTAGCTAAACACGGTGAAGTTTTTGTACAAGATGGTTTTGGAGTAGTACATAGGGCCCATGCATCAACTGTGGCAATCACAAAACATCTACCAAGTATCGCTGGAATACTCCTAGAAAAAGAAGTGGATACTATAACTAATGCGATGGATAATCCTGAACGACCACTACTTACAATAGTTGGAGGAGCTAAAATAGCTGACAAAATAGATATATTAAATCGATTCATAGATATTTCTGACGTTGTTATAGTCGGCGGAGCTATGGCTAATACTTTTTTGCTTGCGGAGGATATAAATATAGGAAGTAGCTTAGCCGATAAAGATGATGTTCCTTTGGCAAAAGATATTATAGAAAAAGCCAAACAAAAAGCCATTACCCAAAGATTTATCTTTTATCTACCACAAGATGGTGTGGTTGCCGATAATATTGAGAATCCAACTTCAACCAGAATTGTAGATTGGTCAGCACACGTAATAGCAGACATTGAATCATACCCAAAAATACCACCAGCTACTAGTTCAACTATAGCTGAGAATGAACAGATATTGGATATAGGACCTTTCTCCGGAGCTTTTATTGCAGGGGCAATGCAACTATCAAGTACAGTAATCTGGAACGGTACATTAGGAGTAACTGAAACTGCCCCTATTAGCGGACCGGTTGGACCTTTTTCACACGGCACTGAATTAGTTATAGACGCAATGCTTGGTCAATATGGTCATAAGCCATTTAGTATTGTTGGTGGAGGAGATACTGTAGGTTACGTTGAAGAACGTAAACTTGTCGATAAATTTGGGCATGTTTCCACTGGTGGTGGAGCAAGTCTAGAGCTAATGAGCGGCAAACCGCTACCGGGTGTTGAAGCATTAATTAATAAAGATTCTTGAAATGGTACAATAAGCGTAATTATTATGAGTAGAAAACTAGTTGTTGCCAATTGGAAAATGCATCTGAATGCCAGTCAGGCTAGTTTATTACTGCACCGTTTACAAGAAAGAATTCGAATTCATCGTGAGGTTGAGATAGTACTATCACCAAGTATGTTAGTCCTTCAACCCCTAAGTTTACAGATTGATAGACGTAAGTTTAGGCTTGCAGCGCAAAATGCATATTATAAAGATCAAGGCGCATTCACGGGTGAAGTTAGCTTTACGATGCTTCAAGACCTTGTTCATTATGTAATAATTGGACATTCTGAGCGACGAATTTATTTTCATGAGACACATGAAGATATTCGAGAAAAAGTTGCCGCTTGCGTTCGAAATAATATTGTACCAATATTGTGCATTGGTGAGACGAAACACGAAAAGAAACTAGGTGAAGGTAAACGAGTAATTCATGACCAACTAACAAGTGCACTAAGTAATCTTACGGCTAGAGAAGTAGAAGAAATGGTGATAGCGTATGAGCCAGTCTGGGCAATAAGTACATTTGATGGTGAACTTGCCAAGCCTTTTGAAGCTCAACGTATGATGGACTATATACGAGTAGAAATTAAAGAGTTGTATGGTAAAAAAGCTTCTGACCGAGTAAGAGTAATTTATGGGGGAAGTGTTGACGACAAAGATGTTCACGCATATTTAGAAATAGAAGGCTGCGACGGTGCACTTGTCGGTGGCGCTAGCTTAAATTATTTCCAATTCTCATCAATTGTGGAGACAGCTTATCAGTTAAGTCTAAAATAGGAATAAAAAATGCAAGATCAAACAAAAAATAATCCAAACCAAAAACAATACTTCGATATTAAAAGTTCACCAAATCCTGATGCTACTTCAAGACCAGTAGTTAATTCAGACCCTATTCAGGTAGATCCAATGGTTAGTGTAGTTAGCCCACCTGCTACTGACGAACAAAATATTCCGATTGCATCAGCAACCTTGCCGGCTAATCCTGTTCAACCAGTTGTTTTACCTGAACAACCAACTATAAATCCGGTTATACCTGATATCAACTCAGCGGACCCTGTAATTGAGCCAACTACACAGACACCTGAAAGTCCGCAAACTATGTCTCAACATACGGTTTCCGTACATAAGAAAAAACCAATTGATAAGATAATCGGCGTTATTATATTAGCTATCTTAATTGTTGCTGCATTGCTTGTATATAAAGTAAAAATGGGGAAGTAATATAACCTGTATCTTGCTAAAATAAGAGTTCATGCCAGCAGATTTTACATTGGGATTAAATGATGAACAAAAAAGGGCAGTCGAAACAATCGATGGCCCACTTTTAATTTTGGCGGGAGCTGGTTCTGGTAAAACCAAGACACTAACTCACAGAATGGCTCAAATAATTGCTTCAGGTAAGGCTGGACCGGCCAATATTTTGGCTACAACTTTTACCAATAAAGCAGCTAGAGAGATGAGAGAACGAGTAGCAAAATTACTCGGCCAAGATCCCAACAATCGTTTATTCATGCCTTTTTTAGGCACCTTCCATAGTATTTGTGTGAGAATTTTGCGCCAAGACGGGGAATCGATAGAAGTTCCGCGTAATTTCATTATTTTTGATGATAGTGATCAACAGACAGCAATTAAGCAAGCTATAAAGGAATTGGGGATAGATGGTAAAACATTCACACCCAGAGCTATTGGTTCAATAATAAGTTCCGCAAAAAATGAACTTATGGATTCACGTAGTTTTGTTTCTATATCAAACAGTCCAATTCAAGATGCAGCCGCCAAAGTGTTTCCGGTATATGAGCGAATATTGAAAGATGCAAAAGCACTCGACTTCGATGATCTAATTGGCAAAACTGTAAAATTGTTTGAAAAAGATTCTGCTGTTCGAGAGCGATGGCGCAATCAATTTATGTACATGATGGTAGATGAGTACCAGGATACTAATGCGGCACAATATAAATTGATGAAACTACTGGTAAACGACAGTCGTAATGTTGCTGTTGTTGGTGATGATTGGCAGTCTATTTATTCTTGGCGTGGAGCAGACTTTAAGAATATTCTAAATTTTGAGAAAGACTACCCGAAAGCCTGCATTATTAAACTTGAGCAAAACTATCGAAGTACTAAGGCTATTTTAGATGCAGCACACGCCGTTATTGAAAAAAATTCTCAGAGATCTGAGAAAAAGTTATGGACAGATCTAGGAGAGGGTGCACCGGTTCATGTTATGCAATTTGGTGGTGAGAGAGCGGAAGCAGAAGCTATAGTCATGCGAATTAAAAACGCTGTCGATGCGAAGCTATATTCTTTTCAAGATTTTGCAATACTTTATCGAACAAATGCTCAGAGTCGTGCGATTGAGGAAGTATTTGTACGATTTAACTTGCCATATAAAATCGTTGGAGGTCAGAGATTCTATGATCGTAAAGAAATTAAAGATATCATGGCGTATCTGAGACTAATTTATCAACCAGAGGATAGAATAAGTTTTGAGCGAATTGTAAATGTACCTGGGCGTGGAGTCGGTACTAAGTCTTTGAATGATTTTTTTGATTGGCAAAGGGGTAATAGTTTCACGCTTCAAGAAGCTCTCGAAAATTCAAACAATCATCCAAGTATCACACCAAAAGCCAAAAAAGGGCTTAGTGAATTAAACGATATATTAAAGACTAGCAGAGAATTAATTGACGAAATAAGCTTACCAAAATTATTGGATGGTTTAATTCGACGCACAGATTATCTTGCATATCTCGATGACAGAACAATTCAAGGAGAATCTAGACAAGAAAACGTAAAAGAATTATTAAGTGTGACACAAGAATATCAAGACTTAGGGCTCGATGGGTTTTTAGAAGAAGTTTCACTAGTTAGTGATGTCGATAGTTATGATACGAGCCAAGGTGCAGTAACATTAATGACTCTTCATGCAGCTAAGGGTCTGGAATTTGATGTAGTTTTCATGGTTGGGATGGAAGAAACATTATTTCCACACAGTCGAGCACTTTATGACCAATTTGATATGGAAGAAGAGAGAAGGCTTTGCTATGTAGGTATGACAAGAGCAAAACGTGAACTTTATTTAACATATGCGAGTAGTCGACTTTTATATGGTGGAGTTCAACATAATCCACCGTCGAGATTCCTAAGCGATATTGAAGCTGAATTCGAAGTAGATCAATATTCCAACCAAACATCTTGGCAAAATCAACAACCTGCAATTCCTAATCCAAATGCATTTAATACTGATGAGCCTCGATACCAAATTGAATTGATTGAGGGTGATAGTGTAAGGCATCAAGTATTTGGTGAAGGAACAGTTATGGAGATATCTGGTGATAGTGCAGTAGTATATTTTAAAAATAGAGGTGCTAAAAAACTTAATATGGCATTTGCTCCACTAGAAAAACTATGACAGTAAATAATAAAAAAATAATCGGCAGCTTAATTTTTTGGATTACATATCCTGCAATATATTTATTACTAAGAAATAGTCATAGAACTAGAGTTATTGTTAAGTCTGATGATAAAATTTTATTTGTCCGTACATTTCTTGGAGACGGTAAACTTAGTTTGCCAGGAGGTGGTATTAAAAAAAGTGAAAGTTCAACTCAAGCCGCGACTAGGGAATTAAAGGAAGAAACTAATATCGAAGTAGATATTAAAGACCTTAAGTTAGTATCTAAAAACGTTTTACTAAGTGAAAAGGGCATAAAATATTACGCAGATTGTTACTTTGTAAATGTTCCAAAGCCGACGGAAACATCGTCTAGACATTTAGAAATTATTGAATCAATTTGGTTACCTTGGAAACAAAATATAGACACTATTGAGCTTTCTAATACTACTAATCAGTTGTTACATGCTTGGATGGTAACACCGTATTTGGTAGACTAAACCCAAGTACTTTTATTTATTTTATGAGTGGAATTATAATATCAGTCGCCCTTATCTACGGATAAAAGTACTAATTATGCTAAGGAAAAAGAAACCACAACCAGATAAATCAAATCAGAAGCCTAAGTTTCACCGCTTAAGACATCCCTTCATGGTACCGGTCATTATGTTTTTTGTGTTTTTCTTTTTAGGTATAGGTTTATTTATTAATGTAAGTGGACAGACAGTTGGTGCTAGTGATTCTAGGATTGTTGAGCTATCAGTAAATGGAAATACCCAAGTTATACCTACTACCGCATCTACAGTTGGCGAATTACTTGATCGACTAAATATTAAAATCAACAAAGGTGATGTTATACAACCTGCTATTGCCACTCCAATACTTGAAAACAATTTTCAAATTAATATATATCGAGTCCATCCTGTCACTGTTATGGAAAACGGAGTTAAAACGGTTATATCTACTGCAGAAAACGATCCACGTGTAATTGCACAGCAGGCTGGCTATACTATTTATCCACAAGATTATATAACTACTTCTGCCAATGCTGATAATTTAGGTCAGGGAGTACTTGGACAAGAGGTAATAATTGACCCTTCAATACCTGTTTCACTTAATTTATATGGTGCACAAGTAACAGAACGAACACATGCAAAAACTGTTGCCGATCTACTGAATGAAGACAAGATTAAGACTTCATCTGGCAACAATGTTCTGCCAGCATTAACAACTCCAGTAACACCTAATTTGCAAATACTTGTAGTACCTGTTGGACAAAAACTAGTTTCAACCCAGCAAGTAATCCCTTTTGCTACACAAACAATTTCTGATCCTACCGTTCCTTATGGTGTTACTCAGGTAAGTCAGACTGGTGCAAACGGTCTACAACTAGTTGTTACTAATGTTACTAGCGGAGCCCAACTACAAAACGTTGTTATTACACCACCAGTGAATCAAATTGTTAAACGTGGTACTGGTATTAGTGCAATAGCTGGTGGCAACAATATTATTTGGCTAAAGAGTTCTGGTATCAATGTTGGTGATTATTCTTATGTAAATACAGTAATGATTCACGAAACTCACTGGAATCCTGATGATATTAGTCGAACAGGATGTATTGGTCTTGGCCAATCTTGTCCGGGTAGTAGTGGCGTAGCGGGCTTAGCAGTTGTTTGTCCCGACTGGCAATCCAATGCCGTCTGTCAGCTTGGTTTCTTCAATAGCTATGCAGTTAGTCGATACGGTAGCTGGGCGGGTGCAGCAGCTCACGAAAACAGCTATGGTTGGTGGTAGAAGTGGCTACCATTCCTATTCCTAGAAAATCACTTGGTCAACATTGGCTGGAAGACGAACTAACATTAGAAAATATTTGTTCACTGGCAGATATAAAATCTAACGACACAGTGCTTGAGATTGGTCCAGGTTACGGTAACTTAACAAAACTTTTAACAGCCCAAGCTGATCACGTAATTGCAGTAGAATTAGATAATCGACTAGCCAACAATTTGAATGATCATGTTAAAGCAGAAAATCTACGAGTAATAAACGACAGTATATTGAATTTTGATTTGACTACCTTACCGGAGAACTACAAGTTAGTCGCTAATATTCCATACTACTTAACAAGTAACTTATTAAGACTACTGTCTGAAACAGGAAATCCGCCAATATTAATTGTTTTACTTGTTCAAAAAGAAGTAGCTGAGAGAGTAGCTGCTTCTCCAGGTAGCATGTCTCTACTATCCGTAACTACTCAATTTTTCTGGGATGTTGGATTAGACGCCGTTGTACCAGCTAAGATGTTTACACCTCCACCTAAGGTTGATTCGCAAATATTATTATTAATAAGAAGAACTAAATTGCTATTTCCTGGGATAGATCGTAAAGCATTCTTTAGATTAGTAAAAGTTAGCTTTTCCGCTAGAAGAAAAACCCTTCTAAATTCATTATCTAATGGTCTTAGAATAGATAAAGATATTGCCAGGGAACTACTTGAACAGGCAAATATAGACCCAAATACTAGACCTCAGGTTCTCAGCTTAAATGATTGGTACAAAGTCTATAAATCGGCTGAAGCCAAAAAATTAATATAACTCCCCTGCTCTTTCAGTTTAATACTTGACATGTTAAGTATTAATAACATATGCTTTTTAGGTATCTATGGATAACAGCAATAAAATAGATTATATATTACAACACATTACTTCCCTATTGACAAGAGACTCTGATCAGATACTTCTGGAGCAGTTAGGGATAGGCTATTCGCAGTATAAAATTATTAGAGTCCTTAATGATGATGCAGCTGTTAAACAACGCTTTATCGCAAATATGCTTGGACAAACAGAAGCTAGTATAAGTAGACAAATCGATATTTTGATATCACGAGATCTAATTACAAAGAGAGTTGATCCCGATAATAAACGGATACGATTAATTGCTATTACACCAAAAGGTAGAAAAATTGCCGCTGCTACGGATCAAGTATTAGCTAAATACCATCGTACACTTTTGGCTGGATTTACACCTAAGAAACGGGGAGACCTAATAAAACTACTAGAAGAATTACATAAAAAAGTTTGCCGGTTGGATCATTCCACTGACTTAGATTATTTAAGTTATTTAATGCAACACTAGATGTTATAATTTTTAACCAACTTTCATAAGCATTATAAATATGTTATAATTAGTTATTACGGGGCTGAATTTAAGCTCGACGTTGAACTTTATCGGCTATATCGGCGAGTCGCGTGCTGAGCGTTATACGGCAAAACTTAATAAATGCAAAAACATTTATTTCAAGCTTGCGCAGTCAAGCTGTAGCTTTTGTTAATTCATTAGTTCCAACTCCTGCACCTGCTTTTGCTAGAGTTTAATCTTTAGCCATGAATTTGCTTGACGCCAGATATTGCATATTTATGTCAATTTATCTGGATGCCCAGACCTTAGTGTCCTTCTGGTCTGATAAGACTTTGGACTTAGGAAGATAGTTTTTTGATCATTTTTTTTCTAGCTTCTGAAATTTTTAAATGATCTACACTCGTAGAAGATTAGCCAAGATAATTCATCGGACGCGGAGGGCAGTGCTCCGCCAGCTCCACCAAAATTATAATTACCTCTGTTAAATCAGAGGTTTTTTGTTGCAAAAAATTATCTTTAAACTTATGCTTAATAAAAGGTATTAAAAATAAAGGATATAAGTTAATGACCACCACCACTACTAGCAGTCCAACAACAACTATCATAATAGGTGCGGTATTTGCAGCAATTTTAGTAATAGTAATTATTTTGGCAATAAGACGTAGAGAGATTGTGTTTGAAGGCGAAGTAATAGATAAAAATATTGTTGAAAACGTTAATCAGCCACCTATGAATAATGGAGGTAACTTAAATAATGGTGGAATAAATATGATTACTAATGGTGGAATACAACATGAATATTATATTAAAGTTAAAACATCGACTAATAAGAAAATAAAATATAAAATTTCATCTGGTATGTACGAAATTATCAAAATTGGCGATATGGTTAGCAAACCTAAAGGAACTACTGACATAACAATTACATCAAGTGCAGCAAACACAACTTCATCACCGAACGTGACTTCACCCCCACCTTCACCGCCAACTACACCACCAATCTCACCTCCAACAGTTCCACCAAATACTCCTCCAACTGTAGTTTCGTAAAATAATCATAATTTAATAATCGTAGGATTTAATGAAAACTATTAAACAAATCTATATAATCGATGCACCAGTTGAAAAAGTCTGGGATGCACTTACTAATCCAAAAACTATTAATAAATGGGGTGGTGGTCCAGCTAGGATGAGTGATGAAGTCGGTTTTGAATTTAGCCTATGGAATAACTGGATGTATGGAAAAAATACAGAAGTGATTAAGAATAAACTGTTAAGACAGAATTGGTATGGCGGAGAAAATTGGGATAAGCCGTCAATACTTACTTTTAAACTTATTGAAAAAAATGGTAAAACTGAAGTTGATTTACTTCATGAAAAAGTTCCAGGTGAAGATGCAGAAGATATAGAAGATGGTTGGAAAAAGTACTACATGGGCCCACTCAAAGATCTACTAGAGAAGTAAAGGATTTAAGCAAAAGCGTTTAAATAAACATAATAGTATATAATAATGATTGGTTATGCCAAAAAACAAAAATGAAAATGTAATTGAAATTGCTAATTTAGTTAAGAAGTTTGGACGAGACAAAGTCATAGATGGTCTCGATCTTGAAGTTAAACGTGGTGAAGTGTTCGGTTTCCTTGGTCCAAACGGAGCAGGAAAGACAACCACGATCAGAATAATTTTGAATGTACTCCATCCAACCGAGGGAACCGTAAAAGTATTTGGTTTTTCTAGTAAAAAGACTAAAAAAATTCACAAACGTATTGGTTATCTGGCTGGCGATATGGAGTATGAAGAAGATCTCACTGGTAAAAAATATTTAAATTTCGTTAACCACATTTATGGTGGTGGTCACAAAGACAGAGTTAAAGACCTTGCGGATCTATTCGAAATTGACCTGAAAGACAAAATACGAAACTATTCGAGAGGCAATAAGCAAAAAATTGGCTTAATAGCTGCAATAATGCATAAACCAGAACTACTTATTTTTGATGAGCCTACTAGTGGTTTTGACCCAATTATGCAAACTGCATTTTCAAAGATGGTGCTAGATTTTAAAAAACGAGGCGGCACTGTGCTCATGTCTTCACATGTATTAAGTGAAGTTCAGCAATTATGTGACAGAGTAGCTTTTATTAAGGATGGCTCAATTGTCGGTGTCCAGAACCTTGATGATTCAAAAGATAAATTAACTAAACGAGTTGTAGTATCTTCGGATTCAGCTTCCACGAAACAAATTGAATTAAAAGCAAAAACACTATCCAACCTAAACTTACTAAAAAAATCTAAAGGTAAGCTTATCTATTCGTATAACGGCGATGTTAAAAAATTGCTTAAATTCTTTGCTGCTCAAAATATTACTGACATTATGATCGAAGAACCTGACTTAGAAGAAGTTTTCCTGCATTACTATAATAACAATTCGGAGCGATACAATGACTAGATCAATGTTTGGTAAAACACTGTATCAAAAAAGATGGTGGATGTTCTGGTGGTTTGTGGCCTTTTTAGCGACGGCACTAATAACAACCGTATTTTTCCCTGCCTTTAAAGGTTCAAATATTGCCCAGGTATTTAATAGTTTGCCTGCTGCGGTACAACATATTGCAGGTAGTGGTAGTGTTTTTAGCTCAATTGGAGGATACATCAGAGGTGAAGTATTTGGTTTGCGGGCTCCCCTTCTAACTATAATTTTAAGTATTATCGTATTTAACAATCTTACTGTAGGTGAGGAAAGAAAAGGAATTTTAGAAACCCAGGTAAGCTTACCACTTACTCGATCAAAGATTATGTTTTCTAAATTGTTCGCAGGTATTTTTATTATTATGGTTGCATCAGCTGGACTTTTTATAGGGACTTTTATAGCACTTGCCATTATTCACGATTATTATTCGGTTGCTAGAGTTGCTGAACTTGTTGCACAAAGTGCAGCGATTGGTATTACGTTCGGATTAGTTACTTTTATGCTAAATGCAATCTTTGGAATTCGAGGAATTGTACTGGGACTAAGTTGTGCATATGCATTTATTGGTTATCTACTTACTTCACTTGTGGTATCTGTACATAGTTTGACTATTTTAGAAAAAGGTTCTTTATTCCACTATTACTCAACTACAGATTATTTTAATTACCATAGCCTAGAAACTTTTGGATACATCGCCCTGGTTTTCATAATTGTTAGTTATATTTTCTTTACAAAAAGAGATATTGAAACATGATGGAAGTTACAAATTTAAGGACTGTTCAAGATTAAATGTAGCTCTAGAGGTATAATATAATTATGAAAAAGCCGCAAAGAAATGTAATTCACCGAAACTATTCTGATTTCCGTAAGAACTATTCTTCTACTAAGTCTAAGCAAATACAATCTAAACGCAAATATTCAATTGGTAAAATAATTGGCATAGTATCAATCTTACTAATATTGTTTAGTGTGCCAGCCTATGCATATTTTCACGTAAGTAGTGTTAAACCCATTGTTAAGCCTAAAGTACACAAAATTATTACACCTAAACCCGTTGTAGCGGTAGTAACTCCAAGTCCAGTTACACCGGCTCCTGCTGTAGCAACTGTCGCTACAACTTGCAGTACAAATACGTTAAACCAAGTAATCATTACTAGTATTAGTCAAAGACATCTGTGGGCTTGTACCGGAAATCAGCTTACATATGACACAGCTGTTATTACTGGGGATATGAATATAGTAGAAGATGCATCACCAATTGGTACTTTTCATATATATGGTAAATATACTAATCTACATCTAAGAGGCTCTGATTCAAAGGGAAGTTGGGATGATCCTGTTTCATTTTGGATGCCTTTTTTGAGTAATCAATACGGTGTATTTGGAATACATGATGCTTCTTGGAGAGCACCAACTGATTTTGGAAATATAAGCGCATATTCTAGTGACGCATCTCACGGTTGTATAGAAACCTCTGTCGCTGCAGGTCAATGGCTATATAATTGGAGTAGTATCGGAACAACAGTGATCATTGAGTCCTAAGCTACTCTCGTGAGTAAGAGACACATCTAGTTAAATATTGTATAATATATAACAATTATGCATTTAGACTATTCAGAAGAACCGAAGTTTAGAAAAGAGTTTTTGACCAATCAAACTCATACGCAGGGTACTCATCGAGAATTATTCCCTGAACTAATGGGATTTGAGAGGTTTGGTGATATTTCAGCTGCAGTTGATCGGTTCAATATTACATATGGAGGTATAGGTAAAATTAGCTTTGACTATTCTGAAGATCAATCTCCTGAAGAAGATGGAAGAGATTTAGCTGAAAAGGGACTAATTAGGACTATAATTCGTGTAGACAATGAATTATTAAACAATTCAATTAGAAGAAATGAACTTCTACTTTTAATTGATAGGATATCTGCCTACAGAGTCTTAGAACTTAATCGTACGGATGAAAATTTGTTCTCCCCTGATCTAATTTCACTTTTTTGGGTGCATGCAGAATACCCTAACAGAGATACACTACATCTAGATGCAGAAACTGCTGCTAGCAAAATTAAACTTGGCAGACTAGTCATGTACTTGGGGATTAATGCTAAGAGAACTAATAACACTAATCGAAATTCATGATTTTTAAAAAACTTATATTGATATTTGTTGTTGGTTTTCTATTAATTTCAGTAGGTAATGCTGATGCGCTAAGCTATCCGATGAAATCTGTTGGTCAAGATATTTCCTGGCCTAATTGTGCTAATCTAAAATTCGATCCTGCTAGTTTTGGGATAGTTGGCGTTAATGGTGGACTTAGTTTCCATCCCAATCCTTGTATAGGAGCAGAATCATCTTTATATAAACAAAATTTATCACTTTATGTGAATACTGGTTTTCCAGGTAAACCTAGAGATTTGTTATTTCAGTACTCACCATTGGATTGTAGTTCGGACAATACTGGTTGCTTAGCATACAACTATGGCTTTAATGCTGGACGATATGCAACTAACTATGCTTTAAGTCGTGGTGTAGTTTCTAATAATTGGTGGTTGGATGTTGAATCAATAAATTCTTGGTCAACTAGCCCAGTAATTAATCAACTAAGTCTAATCGGTGAAAAGGATGGAATTAATTCAGCAGTTAATCCATCATCGCTAGGATATTATGCATTTCCTCCAGGTTGGAAAATACTAACTAATGATTGGAAAAACAATCTGCCAAATTGGGTTGCATCAAATAGTAATTATTATGATGTTGCCGTAAAACAATGTAATGGCTTTAATTTTACGGGTGGAAAAACACAGCTTACCCAATATATTGGTAAGCTGGATCTTGATATTAGCTGCTAATTTTTTATAATTGATTGGATATATCTAAAAGCCGCTTGACCTTATATGTTAGTTGTCCTAGTCTGAGAAAGATGTTTCATAAGACAAAAAAGTTGGCGACAAACGTTTCAACTTCGCTTTCTAGCGGTCTAGCTAGTAATTTAACTGTAATATTATTTGGCCATCAAAGAATTTCTCTTAAAGATGTAACAGCTGCTCGCGAATATATTGGTAATTATTGGGAAAAGTTAGAGCGTTATCATCCTAAGGATGACGATAATCTAATTGGTCTACCTCACCCGTATTTAGTGCCCGCTTATGAAAAAGGACATGAGTTTGATTTTAATGAACTTTATTATTGGGATAGCTATTTTATGATTCAGGGCATGTTGGATCATGAACATAAGCCAATTGTGATGGGTATTTTAGAAGATATAGTTTCACTTTATAAACGATTTAAAATTGTACCCAATGCTTCAAGAACATATTTAACTGGACGATCACAACCACCTTTTATGACTAGTTTTATTTTTGATGTTTATGATGCTTATGACTTAGATTTAAATTGGCTAAAAGGAATGATGGAAGTTGCTGAAGACGAATATAACAATGTTTGGATGGGTACTTTTAAGCCAAATATACGACAGGTTTATCATGGTCTTTCTCGTTATTACGATACCAATTATATAAATGATCTTGCTGAAGCTGAGAGTGGATGGGATATGACTACAAGGTTTAATAGAAAGTGTCTAGATTATTTGCCGGTAGATCTAAACAGCCTTCTATATAAATACGAAATGGATTTTGCACGCTTCTACAATTTAATAAATAAAAAGAAAATAGCTGCGCAGTGGGAAAGCTCTGCTAGGCACCGCAAACATGAAATGGATAAACTAATGTGGAGCACTCTTCGCGGAATGTACTACGACTACAATTTCGTTAAAGAAAAAAGAGGCACTGTTGGTTCATTGGCTGCATTTTATCCAATGTGGGCAGGACTTGTTGATCAAGAGAAAGCTAAAGTACTTGTAAAAGCGCTTCGTCGGTTTGAGCAAAAAGGTGGACTGACTACTACAGAATCTCAACAATTAAATAAACTAACGCCAGGTAATATTCCAACTCAATGGGCATATCCAAATGGCTGGGCACCACTTCACTACATTGTTATAAAAGGCCTAGAACGATATGGCTATCATGAAGACGCTAAACGAATTAGTCTTAAGTGGTTAAAGACGAATCTAGATTGGTATGATACACATGGAGTTTTTCTTGAAAAATATAATGTAGTATCTCCTATTAAACCACCCGCAAAAGGATTATATCCTTCACAAACTGGTTTTGGATGGACTAATGCAGTATTTGAAAAACTATGCCAAGATTTTATTGACGTCAAACAGGAAATAAAAGCATAAAAAAAGAAGTCCGGTGAAGGACTCCTTTCCCGTTAGTAACATTGCTGCTATTAACTACTACCTCACGATAGTAAATAGTACTTTACTCCCACAATAATTTTCAGTCAATAACTAACAACTGTAATAAAATCAACAAAATAACAGTTCAAAAATTTAACATAATTATTTTGATAATCTGTAAGATTTTTATAAAGTTTTTTACTTGTTTTCGATAATAGAATTACGATAATTAACCTTCATCATCTTGTGCTTATCTGTTATTTGCCGTAAAATATGTCAAGTTGTGGCTCTTTAGCTCAGTTGGTAGAGCAGAGGCTTGAAGAGCCTTGTGTCCCCAGTTCGAGTCTGGGAGGAGCCACCAAGATTTTTATATTATGCGGGTCTAGCTCAGTTGTTTAGAGCGCGTCCTTGCCAAGGACGAGGCCAGGGGTTAGAGTCCCCTGACCCGCACCAATTTGTTAAATCAGCCTCTCCGGAGGCTTTTTTGTTTAACTGGGTAAATGTCTTATAGGGGTCGTTTACAGTATAAGTCAATGTTTTGTCATATAACTCAACGTTATAAAGTAGAAATCTAAGTAGCTTTTGCTGTAGTGACCGAGAACCCACTACTTATTGCAGCCTCTAATTTTCGGATAGTGTTTTCATTAACAACTGTAGGACGACCTACTTTTTGTTTTTGGACTTGTTGATTATTCATGCTTAATATTATGACCGCTTATTAAGCTAATGAATAGACCGTAGTGGAATAATATGTGCTAATAGTACTAAAAGCTGTCAAAGAAGCCTTTATGAAGGCGAAAAGAGCTTAAATGCCGAGAGGTGTCGGTCATCAAGTGGTATGATAAACTCATGATTTTGAGCGATAATGAAAAAAGAGATGTGATTAAATACCTAGAAGCTGGTAAACCTCTACCCGAAAAATATCGTTTTATACTTTTTGATGACGCAAGAGAAGTAGAATTGTTATGGAATGGAAAGACAAACGAAGTTACAAATACAGTTCTACCATTCCAGGTTATTGAACAGATTGATGAGCCACGTAGTGACGCAAAATTCGGCGCTCAAGGCTCACTTTTTGATGATAGTGGCAGGCAACTAACTGGTTGGACTAATAAGCTGATATGGGGAGATAACAAACTCATATTATCATCGTTGGCGAATGGACCTTTACGCAAAGAGATAGAGGCACAAGGCGGTCTAAAGCTGATTTACATTGACCCGCCTTTTGATGTTGGTGCAGATTTTTCAATGCAACTAAAAATCGGTGACGGTAACGACGAAGAAACATTTACAAAGAAACCGTCTGTCATCGAAGAGATAGCCTACCGAGATACTTGGGGCAAGGGCGCTGACAGCTTTATTGCAATGATTTATGAACGCCTGAAGTTAATGCACACTTTACTTTCAGACGACGGAAGTATTTACGTGCATTGCGACTATCGAGTGAGCGGCTATATGAGACTAGTGCTCGATGAGGTTTTGGGGAAAGATAACTTTGTAAATGAGATTATTTGGACTTATGAAGATATTGGAGGAAGGGCTGTGCCTTACTTCAAACGGAAACATGACGTCATATTTTTATACCAAAAGTCTAATAATAAAATTTTTAATGTGCAGAGAAAAAGTCTAGCCGATAGTACGATTGAACGGTTTTCTAAATATTTTGATGAAAATGGTCAAATTACTTATAGGAGTCTTAAGGAGACAAACCCAGGGGTATTTGCAGGCCTCAAAGGAGTTCGTGACCTTGATGAGGTCTGGCTAGATAGAAACGCTGGTGGCGGTGCGCCGATGAATGATTGGTGGACGGATATATCGCCACTCAAGTCCCACTTTGATGAGCATTCACAGTACCCTACTCAAAAGCCAGAGGAGCTTTTAGCCAGAATTATTAAGGGCTCGACAAACGAAGGCGACCTTGTTGCTGATTTCTTTTGCGGTTCAGGTACAACCATGGCTGTAGCAGAGAAACTTAACAGAAAATGGATTGGTTCGGATTTAGGCAAGTTCGGCGTACATACATCAAGGAAAAGAATGATTGATATACAAAGAAAGTTGAAAAAGGAGGGCGTAAACTTCCGAGCATTTGAAATACTTAACGTGGGTAGGTATGAACGAGAGAATTTCCTAAACATTAATGACAACCTACGTACAGAAGAAATGGCCCAGCAAGCTACTAGAAAAGAGCAGCAGTTTGTAAAAATGATAATTACAGCATACAAAGCAGAACCCATTGAGTCGTTTGTGAACATGGTGGGAAAAAAAAGAGATAGGCTAGTTGCTGTCGGTCCGATTAGTACGCCAGTATCTTCAAAGCAAGTTCAGGACATTGTTGCTGAATGCATAGACAAGGGTATAACCAAGGTAGACATTCTAGGCTTTGATTATGAGATGGGCTTGGACTTTCAAGAGTATGCCAGCCAAGGTATTGATATTGTATTTAAGATAATCCCACGAGAAGTATTTGATAAAAAGGCCGTAGAACGTGGACACGTAAAGTTCTACGATGTCGCATTTATTGAAGCAAAGCCATCAGTCAAAGGTGCTGTAAACAAAAAAGAAATCTCTATTGTGTTGACTGACTTCTCAGTTTTCTATAATCAAGATGATTCTGGTGAAATTGCCGAAGCACTGCGTGCGGGGGGCGCTAAGGTAATAGTAGAAAATGGTCAGGTAGTCAAAGTATCTAAAGATAAAGATAGCGGGATTATTTCGCAGGAAATTCTAACAAAAAAATGGAGTGACTGGATTGATTATTGGGCAGTAGACTTTGACTTTGCGAGTCGTAAAGAAATAATAAAAGTCACTGAGAACGGTGAAGAAAAAGAAGTTTGGACGGGAGACTATATCTTTGATAATGAGTGGCAAAGTTTTAGAACCAAGAAAAACCGAGAATTGGAACTTACCTCGGCTGCGAAAGAAGTACCTCGTGGTAAATATAAAGTAGCAATTAAAGTAGTGGATATTTTTGGCAACGATACGACTCGTGTTATTGAGGTAGAAGTATAGTATGGCTCTCCATAAAGACTTTCCCACTGACCCCTATACCATTCTAGACCCAAGCATTCGTTGGTTTCCTGCCGATGAAGACATTAGAGATAAAGGTCATGAAAAGCTCTTGCCACCACTGGTTGCTGACTTGCGTAAAAAGGTTAAAGAATGGCGATTACTAAATTACGAGGGAGCGAGTGCTACTTCCGTAGCTTTACTCAACTGGTGGTTCAAAGAAGACCACATGATGTATAACGCAGACGGTAGTTCGTATAATTTTAGGTACTATTTCGCACAGCGCGAAGCATTGGAGACTGTTGTTTGGCTGTATGAAGTTGCTAAAGTAAAAGATAAGTACGACCTCATACGCTATAACACAACAGGGGTTTTAAGTGCTGGAATGTTTACCGAGGAATGGTTGCGTTTTGTAATTAAAATGGCAACTGGTGCTGGTAAGACAAAAGTAATGAGCCTAGTTCTGGCATGGGCTTACTTCCATAAAAAATACGAAGAAGGCTCTAAACTATCCAAAAATTTTCTACTTATTACTCCAAACGTCATTGTTTTTGAGCGTATCAAGAATGACTTTGAGGGGCTACAGATATTTCATCAAGACCCCGTATTGCCAGATAATGGCTTTCATGGACAAAACTGGCAAGATGACTTCCAGCTAACACTTCATTTGCAAGATGAACTCCATAACATTTCTGACACGGGTAATATATTCCTTACCAACATTCATCGTGTATTTGAATCAGATGTTAAGGACGCAAGTGCAGACGATGAAGATTCTGCCACCTACTTCTTAGGGGATAAGCCCGTTACAAAAACAAACGATTCAACAGTAGACCTAGGCATGATTGTCAGAGATATTGACGAATTGATTGTGATAAACGATGAGGCGCACCATATATGGGACGATAAGTTAGCTTGGGCAAAGTCCATACAGGATATTGATAATCAGTTAAAACAAAAAGGGACTGGGTTATCACTGCAACTTGATGTTACTGCAACGCCAAAGAAGCGAGACGGCTCTATCTTTGTTCAGACCATTTCCGACTATCCGCTAGTAGAAGCAATACATCAAAAGATTGTAAAAAACCCAGTCGTGCCTGACGCAGCAAGCAGAGGCAAACTTCACGAAAACCAAAGCTCAATGTTTAGCGAAAAGTATCGTGACTTTATCAATCTAGGTATTGAAGAATGGCGAAAGACTTATGACGCTCTCAAGCCAATGGGTAAAAAGTCAATCTTGTTTATTATGACCGATGACACAAAAAACTGTGACGAGGTAGCCGAGTATATTAAGACCAGTTTTGCTGACCTACGAGACTCAGTGCTTACTATTCATACGAATAAAAGTGGTGAGATTTCTGAAAGCGTTTCAGGCAAAAATAAAGACGACCTAGAGGTTCTACGCAAGCAAGCCAATGATATTGATAGCTGGGAAAGTCCATTTAAAGTTATTATTTCTGTGATGATGTTAAAAGAGGGCTGGGACGTAAAGAATGTCACCACAATTGTCGGGCTTAGACCTTACGCTTCGGATTCAAAGATTCTACCAGAGCAGACGTTGGGTCGTGGCTTACGGAGAATGTTCTTTGGTAGAGATGATGTCGCTGAATATGTAAGTGTAATTGGTACGCCAGCATTTATGGAGTTTGTTGAATCAATAAAGGGTGAGGGCGTCATCTTAGAAAAGAAAGCTATGGGTATTGGGGCTAAACCAATAGCACCAATGGTTGTTGAAGTGGATAACGATAATCCCAAAAAGGATATTGAAAAATTAGACATCGAAATCCCTATAATGACCCCACGCATACAACGGGAATACAAGAACTTAGCCAGCCTAGACGTATCAAAATTCGGCAATAAAAAAGTAACCATCAAGACTTTTACTGAGCAAGAAAAAAGAGAAATTGTTTTCAAAGACGTAGTTGGTGAAGTCACGCACCACACAACTGTTCTGAATGGTGAAATTAACCCTGACTATCAGAGTGTAATTGGCTTTTTCGCACAAGCAATCATGCGAGAGTTAAGACTGTTTGGTTGCTATGACATTCTATTCGGGAAGGTTCGGGAGTTTGTACATCAATATATGTTTGACCAAGTAGTAGAGTTATCTGATTTGAATATGCTCAGAAACTTATCGGAAGTGGAGTATATACACCTAATCAAAGACTCATTCAAAAAAGCAATCAATGAGCTAACAGTTCAAGACAGTGGCGATACTGAGATAAAGAACTACATTAAAATAAGCGAGTCCCGACCATTCGTAGTAAATGATAAAGGCTTTGTAATCCCAAAGAAATCAGTCTTTAACAAAATAGTTGGCGATAGTGACTTTGAGCTAATTTTTGCTGGCTTTCTTGAGGATTGTGACGATGTTGTATCATTTTCAAAGAACTTCCAGAACAAAGAAGCCAGTGCTTTGAGGATTGAATATAAAAACTCTGAGGGCTTCATTGCCAACTACTACCCCGACTTTTTTGTAAAAACAGATGGCAAAACAGTTTACATAATTGAAACAAAAGGTCGCGAGGAAGAAGACGATAAACTCAAGTTCAAACGACTACAAAGCTGGTGCGAAGACGTGAATGACCGCCAAAGCAAAGTGGTATACAAAGCTCTCTACATCAAGCAGGAAGAGTGGAATAAAGACAGGCTAAATAGCTTTGATGAGGTCGTGAGAGTATTCGGAGATAAGTAATGAGCCAGTCTGTCTACTTATCAAAGTCGGACTTTTTGAAGTACGAGATATGCCCAAGTTATTTATGGCTTTGGAAGTATAAAAAAGAAGTCGTGCCAGTTGATGATGAGGAAGCCATCAACCGAAGATTAGAGCAAGGTAATGAAGTAGAACGCTACGCACGTGGCTTATTCCCAAGTGCTGTATTAGTTGATTCGCATGGTAAAAAAGCTCGCAACGAAACAGAGATACTTGTAGAAAACGGTGCAAAAGCAATTTTTCAAGCAACGGTTTACACAGACAAAGAACTACTCGCAATGGCGGATATTATTGAGTTTGATGATGCTACTCAAACATGGACTTTATACGAGGTAAAATCTACTAACTCCGTCAAAAAAGAGCATATCTATGACCTTGCATTTCAGCGTGTAGCATTTGAAGACGCTGGTTATAAAATTGGTAAAGTTAGCGTTGTACACTTAGACAAAACTTACATTCGTAGAAAAGTTGTTGAACCGGCAGACTTACTTACACAGACCGATGTAACTGAAAACGTAGAGAAGATACTGCCAACTATACGTCAGCAAGCCTACGACGCTATTGAAATGCTAAAACAGGCTGATGAGCCTACGAAGTGTAGTTGTAGGTTTAAAACTAAATCTGGCCACTGTCCGACATTTCACTATTTGAACCCAGATATACCCGAATACTCTGTGTTTAATATTTCTCGTATTGGTAGCAAGAGCCTAGCGTTACTTATAGATGACGATATACACAATGTCCACGATGTACCAGATGACATTAAACTTAGCACTGCACAACAGAATCAAGTCAAAGTAGCTAAGAGTAGAGAGCCTATTATCAACAAGCCAGCTATCAAAGAACTGTTGAGTGAGCTTGAGTACCCTTTATACTTTCTAGATTACGAAACAGTCTCTTCAGCATTGCCAATGTTTAACGGCTGCACCCCATTTCAGCAGATACCTTTCCAGTATTCGTTACATGTTCTACATGAACCTAATGGCGAGCTAGAGCATTTTGATTATCTTGGGTGTGATAGCATGAATCCACCAATGCCGGAACTATTGGAGAGCCTAAAGGGGCATATTGGCGATACAGGAAGTGTGATTGTTTGGTATAAAGTATTTGAAAAAGGACGCAATACTGAAATGGGTAAAGCGTACTCTGAATATGCAGATTTCTTAGATGGAGTGAACGACAGGATTTTTGATTTGATGGACGTATTCAGTAAACAGCATTTTGTTCACCACAACTTCAAAGGTAGTAGTTCCATTAAGTATGTATTGCCAGTTCTAATACCAGAGTTCTCCTATAAAGAGATGGGGATACAGAATGGACTAGTTGCCTCAATCCGTTGGTATGACGCAGTAACAGGCGTAGCAGATAAAGTGCAAGCAGATAAGACTTACGAAGACTTATTGAAATACTGCTGCCTTGATACCCTAGCAATGGTCAAGATTCACAAGTACTTGGACCATTTATAATTGTTCGTGATGACCTATTTAAAACTGCGTGAGTATTATGAAGACATCTATGACAAAAGCACCGTAGAACAGTGTCGTTTTTTGCACCACCTCAAGCTTAAATTGACCGACAAAGACATTGAGGACGCAAAACTAACTCCTGAAGAAAGCGCCAAGATGCAGGAAGTTAAAGGTCTATGGATTGATGTTGTGCAGGAAATGGCAGCGTTCTTTGCTGCCGCCGAACGCTTCAATAAGAAAGAGGCTTGGATTGAGAAAATGATGGTTGAGGATAAGACCAAAGAACATATACTCGCTACTGCTGAGCCGCCATCAAAAGCTAAATGCCGTAAGTGTTCAAGCCTAGACCTAAGAATTGTTAGTAAAGACCTATGGCATGGCAGCAAAGGCAAAGATAACCGTGTGCTATTCATGTTTAGCTGCAACGGCTGCAAAACTAAGACTGCCCTTTATGATGACGGCGAGGAGTGGATAGTTGAACCTACACGCTGCCCTTTATGCAACAGCGAAAGACTAACCCATATCAAGAGTAACGAGTATGAGGTTTTAACATTAAAATACACCTGTGGACGCTGTGATAACGTCTGGGAAGATGTACATGTCTACGGTTTTAGCCACGTATTGCCCGCGGCACCAAGCATTAGGACTATGACTCAGTTATTACAGAGGATAAGTCTTGTAAAAACCATGCTATTATGTTATCATATTTTAATGAGAGCTATGGTTTTTGGAGACACAGCTAGTGGTAAAAGTACCTTTGCTGAAGGATTAGGTGAGGTATTTGATATTCCTGTAATACACCTTGATAAACTGATGGAACAAGTTGGCCGAGATAATCGAGAAGACATAAATGCCCATATACATCAAGAGGCTGACAAAGAAGAATGGGTAATAGACGGTAATGCTTTTACGAAAGATCCTGAATATAGAATCGAAAGAGCTGATATTGTTTTTGCATTCGATTTCACTAGGTTTGCAACAATCTTATCCCATTTAGCTCGACATAGACGAATTCAGTCTGATAAAGAGCAAAGACTTGGAAGCAATAGTACAGAATTAAACCTTCCTTATTTTATTCCTTATATATTTAAAGTATTTCCACCTAGAAAAAAAGCTGTTATTGAAAAGGCAACATCCATGGATAAAGATATTGTTATTTTTAATCGTAAACAACAAGCTTCTGAATATCTTGCTAGCATCACAAGATAATCTTATTTAGCTAAGTGTAACTTCCATTTCTTTGTTGAGTTGCGGGTATTCCTGATATGGATTCTACAATATTTTCCTCCACCTAACTAACTCATCAGTGATAAGGTGTAAACTTTTACCCACATGTTTCACCAAGGATTAGCACTTTTACCTTAGTATTTTGAGGTCATTTTTATTGCTATTATTAATAACAGAGCTTATGCTTAAACTAAATATCTAATATAGGAAATCTCACGATGTTAAAACTAAAGAATAATGACGATGGCTTCTCTGCTGTTGAGTTAGTGATGGTAATAGTTATAGTTGGTCTTATTGGAGTTGTAGGATGGATGGTTTATAAGAATCATCATAAGGCTGCTCCTGTAGCTGCTGTAACTGTTACAAAGACCGTTACTAAACCAGCGACTACTACACCAACAGCCACAGTAAATGGTGTTGTAACTTATAGTTCTTGGAGTTCTACACCAACAGATATACAGAAAGCAGTTCTTGTAGCTTGGGATAATTCAGCACCAGGTTACGTGACATCACCCACAAGTGACTGTAATCAAAACTCTCCGAGCCAAGGTGTTACTGTTGATAAACCAATATTTACAGAAAACGGTACTTTTGTAATAGCTCGAGCTGGATGCGACGGGGGTTCGGTTAACTTAGTTGTTAAATTAAACGGTACTTGGAAGTACATATCTAGAACCCAATTTCTGTTAAGTTGTGATGACCTTACAAATAATAAAGTTCCAACAGACCTAGTAATAGCGGCTTTTAAGGCACCAGCAAACGGCGGACCAGTTCAATGTTTCAACCAAGATAACTCTATTAAGAATCTTAACTAAAACTGATATAACATAGTACTTGCGATTAAAGAATTGGGAAAATACTATATTGTAGTTAGATTTATAGCTTTCGATTAACTAATCCGCTTTATAGAGATAAAGTGTAAACTTTTACTCACCTTGGCAAAACTAATTAATAGTATCTGTAATTTATCAACCACTGATATGTTTAGTTTACTTTCGAATCTTTTACAATACTGACACTAATGTTGGTGTTTTTGAGAATTTCTGCTCATCATATATCTATTAACAGGTACAGTAATAATAAATGCTATGGAAAGTGAAAGAGCTAGACCCCACCAGAACCGAAATTGAGTAGCTGATACAAGGAGAGCATTGGGAATAATAAGTTCTATTGTATTATCTACAAGCTCCATAGTTGTTATTGATACCGTATCGGTAGCAACAGTTAACTTTATTGCCTCTTTTGATGTTTTAACCTGCTTTCTTACACCATAATAGGTCAGTGAATATCCACATATAAAAGCTAAAATGGTAGCTAGTGAAATTCTTCCAAGTCTATTCCAACCGAGAAACGAAGCTATTAGCATACCAAGAATTTCACCTATTCCACAACCGATTAAACAATGTACCGTATGTTTTATTGCGTGTTTTGTTAGAGTATCTATCTTCATAAGAGAACTATATCAAAACTTGGCAGTGTAACTCCCATTTATAAGGTTGATAACGAATTCTCACAGTAATGCTACTTCAATATTTTTATCCATCCAAATATTTCATTCCCAATTGGGGTGTAAACTTTTACAAATTTACGTAACTAAGCATAAACACTATGGAAACTTTGTATTTTCATTTATAATCCTTAATTGGAAAAAAGATGTATAATAATAACCAACTTAATAGGAGACAGAAATGATTACAGGATATTGCGTTAAATGTAAGGAAAAAGGTGTTGATTTGACTTCACCAGAGATAGTTCAAACAAAAAAAGGTGGTTTCATGGCAAAGGGTAAGCACGAAAAATGCGGAACAACTGTTTGTGCAATGATGTCTAAAGACAATGCGGAAAAAGCAGTAGAAGACGGCGCAACAAAAGCTTACTAAACTACTATACGTTAAGAACTTTAAGAAAATCGTTTTTACTCTATAATTTCACAAAGAATAAGACTATGACCACTGAAGTAAGTTGTCTTTTTGTTGCTTTTTTGATTTTTCAATATTATGCTTAGTGCAAGTGAAGAAATTAAAATAATTTATGAATGAATTGACTGAAATCTGGCACTGGTGTCTAAACGTTACTGGAGTTCATATAGCTCCCACTGGGAGTCAATGGTATAATTTTTGGTCTGGTTTTGGTTCGGATTTAGGTGAGCTTGTTATTATTGGAGTTATTATAACTTGGTACAAAAATCATAAATGTGTATCTTGTTTTCGTTTATCTCATCACGATGTGGCTGGTACCCACTTTAAGACATGCCATAAACACTTCACGGAAGTAGACCACAGAAGGCTACAAAAAATTCATGAGAAAAAGTTCTATGCGATGCACAATTTTATTAATAAAAATATCGATAAATAAAATAACTAAAAATAATTACTTTTTTAATTCTAAAACTTAATATTGAACTTAAACATCCACACACGCTTCATGGTATTTACCACCACTATCAAACTTCTTTTTCATTATTCCGCGTACTTTATTTCTTAATTATAGTTTAACTTTAGCATTTTATAACCATTATCTATTTTAGTTATAATATTTATTATTTAAATATTAAATGGAACTGTGAATATTCATACATCAATATGTCCTAAGTGGATTTACTATAAACCTACGGCTTGATTGCTGTGTTAATTTTCGTAGATTGAGAGAGGAGATTAAGTATGATTAAATACCTAGAACGATTTGGGTTTATGTCTTCTAGTGAACCTGAACGCCCGTATTTAACTTACCCAGTAGCTGTTGAAATGGGAGTATTAACGGACACAGCGGAAAAAGCTAAAACTCTTGATACTCCACCTGGAGTTATGTTAGCGAATGGCTATATTCCCAATTCAAAAGGAGCAGGACTAATCGACGTTGGTAGTTCTATTGTGGCTTTTGATCATTCGGCAATTGATATAGAATCAGATAACATCCGAATTTCACCAACCTCTAAATCTGAAATTGCAAACGACGGTGAAATCATGGAAGAAGGAGCTATAGTTGTTCAACATCAAAACGGATTATTAAGGTTTGCGGCTTTCGCAATCGATGTAAATAAACGACCATGGTTAGCTGATAGGTTAAGTCGAAACAATTCAAACAGGAGAAGACTTGCCGGAAGGATTGCTGTGTTTAATGCTGCAGCACTTGAAATGCCCGATTATGAAATTAGTGAAGTTGATGTTAAGACTAGTTCGGTGCTCGTAAAGCCTCGAATAAAGTATTCGTAGTTTCTATATTTTTGATAATAAAAGGGTGTAAAAATCTCAGAAATAATACCAGAAAGATCAAAAGTGGGAATAGTATAGTCAGATAAGGTGAGCAGGAATACAATGTAATCATTAAGTTAAAAGGAGATTATAATGTCTAAATATGTAATTTTATATAATTCAACTAAATCAGCTTCAGATTTAATGGCAAACGCTACTCCAGAAGAAATGAAAGCTAGTATGGATGAATGGATGCAATGGAAAACAGAGGCAGATAAAATGACTAAATTTGATTTCGGAATGCCCCTACAGGGTGTCAGCCTGGTATCAAACAGTGGAGTAGGTGACAGTGTCAGTAATGTTTCAGGATATTCGATGATAGAAGGTGAAAAAGATGCGATAGTAGGGTTACTTAAGACCCACCCTCACTTGAAGCGCGATGGTGCAACAATAGACCTATTAGAAGTTTTGCCAATGCCAGGTATGTAAACCTAGCTCCACTATTAATTATAGGCATAAAAATTATCACCCCATAAAATTTGATTAGTTATTGATTGCATAAATCAAAATAACTGTTTATTGTTATGACAGAATGGATGATCCAAACAACCAACCAAAAATACAAAAAATTCCCGACAATCAAGCAATAAGTCAGCCAACTGAACACCCAGAAAGTGGGATGAATACAGTTATTCAGCCGTCAGCTGCATTTGTTGATGAAATGAAATCTGCTGAAATAGCCGCAAACCCTCCAACGCAGCCTACTCCAATTAATCTACCACAGACTCCTCAACCTCAACCAATAAACACCCCTATTGATAATCCATCGGAAACAGCTGATGCCACTCAGAATTTAGTCGGTATAACGGGTTCACAGTTGAAAGAAGAAAAAACTAAGACACCAATTGGAATTTATATAATAGTTGCAGTTTTGGTAGTTGGTTTTATTATTAATTTCTTCAACACGAATACGTCTTTAATTCAAAGTCTGTTTTACTTAATCGATTTATTATTGGCGGCAGGCTTACTTCTTAGGAAAGAAATAATTAGAAAAATAATGATAATAATATCACTGCTTACAATAGTTCTTTCCGTAATCTATATAGTTGGACTTATTTTAATCTTCAATCTAGCTCAGCGGGATGCTGCACGAGCACAATCTTCCCTACAATCTCTTCAAAGCCGACCTAATTTAACTTTGCAGCAAGAATCTGAAGTAAACGCAGCTGAAGCATCAATCAAAAAACAGCAAAAGACTCTCGGAAAAACTTATGACATAGCCTACCTCGTAACATCTATTGAAATCATTGCTCATGGTGCCCTTGTAATATATTTGACTCGTCCCAAGGTAAGGGAAGTTTTCACAAAGTAAGTATGACTAATTTGATATCAGATAGTTAACGCATATAATGACTCCAGGAAGATAATATACAGACAAAAAATCAGCTTACTTCCAGATTGATATTTAAATAAAATGAGCTTACTAGACGCATTAATAATCCTGTTACTATTTTGCAGTATATATTTTAGCTATTACCGAGGAGCTATTTTACAAATATTCTCTTTTGTATTTGGTCTAGTTGGATTATCAATTGGAGTAAGATTGAGTTTAATTTTAGGTAAATCTTTTCACCCATCAACAAAAATTAAAATCCTCGAAATTGTAATAAGTCTTGCCTTTGGTGTGGGTTTTTTTGTTCTTGGAGAATTTCTTGGTAATAGGTTGAGAATAAAGACTTTAGGCACAAAGCTTCAAAAACCAGATAGGTATTTAGGAATATTTGTAGGCCTTATTGGTGGAATAATATTTATATGTTTTGGAGCATCATATGTGCTAAATAACTCATCTGTTAACGCACAAAATGCAGTCCTCGAATCAAGAATTTTAGCTTTTATCAACGAACACACAATAGCAGGAATAAAGATTTCAAATGCTTTCTTTTTAATTGATCCAAACCACACTGTACCGTTTCAGGGGACAACAAAGTTAACTGTGCATAGTCCCGGAACATCGACGACAGCCTACGATCTTCCAACTCAGGGTCCTTTTGCTAATGCAATTAGAAAAGTTAATAACTCGGTAGTTCTAATAGAGTGGTCTGGTTGCGGTGAGCTTCATTATGGTTCTGGTTACGTTGCACATAATCATGTTGTCGTAACGGCTGCTCACGTTGTAGCTGGTGCAGGCTTAATTAAGATAAGCGATAGAAATCATAGTTATGTCGGTACAGTAACACTTTATGATACAAAAAAGGATCTCGCGGTTATTTATGTACCTGATTTGCCAGACACTGCACTTAAAATCAATACCGATCTTCAACCAATTGGTACTCAAACTACATTACTTGGCTATAAAGAAGGAGGACCCCTTACAGATGGGGTCGGTCCTATTATTAAATATGATACTTTCTCCAATTTACAGGTTACAGTTTCAGCTGATGTTAATATCGGTGGAAACACACCCTTTTACCAAGTATTGGCACCTAGTAACCACGGAGATTCGGGTGGACCATTAATATTAAGTGATGGTTCGGTTCTTGGACACCTTTCTTTTATTTATTTCCAGAATTCAACAGACGACCAATCTTTTAGTGGTGATGCGGATGGTAATTTAAGTTATTTTGTATCTGCAAGCAGCTACGCTTCAGAAGTAAACAATGTTAAAAATAGCCAGATCAGAGCATCAACCGGAAGTTGTCTAAATTGATTCTATGAAACAGGGGCTAAATATATACTTAAGGGGTAGTTTTAGCATATAATAGTCAAGATATTACATGGCGCCTTGACGGAGTGGTTACGTGGAAGTCTGCAAAACTTTTTACACCGGTTCGAATCCGGTAGGTGCCTCCAATATTAAAAGTTCAATATATAATGAACATATAGTAATGCGCGGGTGGTGGAATTGGTTTACACAACAGACTTAAAATCTGTCCCCGAAAGGGTTGCGGGTTCGAGTCCCGCCCCGCGCACCAGAGTACAATTATGAATTTTTATGTTACAACTTCACTTCCATACGTAAATGGCATGCCACATTTAGGCCATGCAATGGAGTTAATAATGGCCGATGTTCTCGCTAGATACGCTAGAGTACAGGGCAAGGATACACTGTTTAGTACCGGAACAGATGAACATGGTGGAAAAATTGCCGAGATTGCCGCATCTGAAGCAATTAGTACTAAAGAATTCACTGATAAAATAAGCAAGCAGTTTAGTGATTTAGCAAAACAACTCAATATATCTAACGATCGATTTATCAGAACAACTGATCCAAATCATGAGAAAAGAGCACAAGAAATTTGGGCAAAACTTAAAGACGATATCTATAAAAGTAAATACATTGGCTGGTATTGTACCGGAGACGAAGCTTTTTTTACTGAAGCAACCGTTAAAGCAAATAATGGTACATGTCCAGCTCACAATAGACCTTATGAAAAGATCGAAGAAGAAAACTATTTTTTTAAATTAAGTAGCTATAGCGACAAGATACTAGAGGTAATTGAATCGGATAAATTAAAAATTATTCCCAAAACTCGTAAAAATGAAATAGTCCAAGTAATTAAAGATGGTCTTGAAGACATCAGTATAAGTCGACCAAAAGAAAAGATTGCCTGGGGAATTGATGTACCCGGAGATGAAACTCAAGTAATGTATGTTTGGTTTGAAGCGCTGCTAAATTATATAACTGTTTTAAGTTATCCAGATGGTGATGACTTTAAGAAATTCTGGCCAGCAAATTACCAAGTTTTAGGAAAGGATATTCTTAGATTCCATGCGGCAATTTGGCCGGGAATTTTACTCTCACTTAAACTTCCCTTGCCAGATAAACTATATGTTCATGGTTTTATTAACATTGATGGTAGTAAAATGAGTAAATCGCTCGGGAACTATGTATTACCGGGTGAAGTTATTGAGAAATATGGGGTGGATGCATTTAGGTACTTTGTTTTAAGACATATTCCAAGCTATAACGACGGAGATTTTACATGGGGAAAATTTCATGAAGCTTATCAAAATGAGCTTGGAAATGAACTAGGTAACGCTGTTCAGCGAACGCTAGTGATGGTTCGAAACTATATGGACAATGCTCTAGTAGATTCTACTGAAGATACTCAAACCAAAGAACTTTTAGAACAGGCAATAACAGATTGTAAATTTGATAGAGCTCTAGACATTATTTGGACAAAAGTTAAGAACTTGAATCAATATATAGAAGATGAAAAACCCTGGCTACTAAATAAAGAAGGAAAAAAAGAGCATCTTAAAGAAGTTTTGGATAACCAAGTTGCTCAAATAAGAAATATTTCAGTTTTTTTAAAACCTTTTTTACCTGAAACATCAGACAAGATTGAGAATATTTTCTCAGGTAATACTCTTTCCGTACCTGAAACCACACTGTTTCCTAGAGTAGAAGAAGCAAACGCATAGGAATATATATGCAATTTGTTGATACACATTGTCATATCCACTCAACTGACTATCCTCTTGATCCCAAAGACGTTATAAAAGACGCTATTGCTGACGGAGTAACAAAACTTATATGCGTAGGCCAGGATCTAGAAGATAGCCAGTTAGCTGTAAAATTTGTAGGTAATAACCCAAACACCTGGGCAAGTATCGGTATACACCCACATGAATCTAGACATTACAGGGGTAATCATGAAGCTTTGTTGGCATTTGAGGAGCTTACAACCAAGAATAAGGTAGTTGCTCTAGGCGAATGTGGGCTAGATTACTACTATGATCATTCAGATAAGACTGATCAGAGAGAAATACTTGAATTTCAGTTAAATTTAGCCCAAAAGCATAATTTACCGCTTATTTTCCATGTAAGGGACGCTTTCGATGATTTTTGGCCCATTTTCGACAATTTTAAGGGTCTAAGGGGGGTTATTCATAGTTTTACGGCTGATTCTAAGGTTTTAGATGAGGTAGTAAGGCGAGGCCTCTACATAGGGTTAAATGGAATTATGACTTTTTCTAAAAATGCCATACAATTGAATGCGGCCGAGAAAGTTCCTAGTGATAAATTAGTACTAGAAACAGATGCGCCCTACTTGACACCAGTACCATTTCGTGGTACAATTTGCCAACCTAAACATGTGCGAGACACTGCCAAGTTTTTAGCGAAATTACGAGGTAATGAGCTGGATGACCTAGCAACAAGCACAAGTGGGAATGCAAATAAACTTTTTAACTTAGAGGAACAGAATGCCTAAAAGCGGAGAATTCGGGTCCAAGATTGAAGCTAGTAACAGAGTAGATACTGTCGCTAGATCTTTAATGTTTATTGGTGCTGCACTAGATTTCTTAGGCTTTAGTGAACTTATTGTTAATGAGGGTCCTGTAGAAAACTACAGAACTGAACAATCAACAGAATTTGAACCAACTATTAATACTTTCCCTCAGTCATTAGAAGCTCAAGCTTTAACGCCAGAGAGTCAGCCAGAAATTGAAAGTATAGATCCAGTAGTTTCATACGTCCAAGATCTTATCGAAAAGGCTAAAAGACAGAATAATAGTGGACAATTCGATGAAGTTTAATAGTATATTTGCAATCTCAAAACAGATAAATGGTAATCCACCGACTAACCGTAAATTAATACGAAGAGAAGCTAAGATAGGTGGTAAACTCTTCGGTCCAGTACCAAAGGGCCATACACGAGAGTTCTTTTGTTTGGATGACCGAACTTGGGTTTGGTATGAAGAATGGAATGATGAAAACAGCAAACTTCATCACAGTACAACTAGGTACGAAATATACCCTGATAAAATCATGAAAGTTCAAAACGGCGAATTCTACCCACTTGGCAGAGAAGAAGCAGTTAATCTATACAAAGCTGCTCAAATATACAACCAACGAATTAGAACTGAATTATATACACAAGTTTCTTAATGGTCTTATGATCAAGAAAATTGTATATATGGATCATGCGGCTGCTACACCAGTTGATAGCAGGGTTAAACTAGCTATGGATCCATACTTTAGCGATAAGTTCTATAACCCATCAGCAAACTATTTAAGTGCAAAAGCAGTATCTAAAGACATCGATAATGCTAGAGCAGGTATTGCACATTGGCTAGGTTGTAAATCAAATGAAATAGTCTTTACAGCAGGCGGCACTGAAGCAAATAACTTAGCTATAAATGGTGTAATGGAACTATACCCTGAAGCTAATTTAGTTGTAGGTGCAATAGAGCATGAATCAGTATTAAAACCGGCCGAGAAATATAATCATAAAATTGCCCAGGTATTGCCAGATGGTCAAATTGACTTAAAAAAATTAGAGTCATTAATCGACAACAATACAGTACTAATTAGTATAATGTATGCAAATAATGAAATAGGTACAATTGAACCACTTCTTAAGATATCTAGAATAATATCAAAATTACGAAAAAATCGCAGAAACAGTAATAATAGCTTACCTCTACTTTTGCACACAGATGCATGTCAAACTCCCTCATATTTGGATCTTCATGTGTCAAGACTCGGTGTCGACCTAATGACTTTAAATAGTGGAAAAATTTATGGTCCTAAACAATTCGGTGCTTTATACGTTAACAGGCACATTGAATTATCTCCTCAAATACTAGGTGGAGGTCAGGAAAGAGGCTTGCGAAGCGGTACTGAAAATCCAGCGAATATAGTAGGTTTCGCTCAGGCTTTAGCTTTAGTTCAAGAAAATCGTATTGAAGAGTCAAATAGAATGAAACAACTACAAGATTATTTTATTGATAAAATTACAAAAAATATTTCAACAGTAAAAATTAATGGTTCGAGATCAAAAAGACTACCAAATAACATTCACCTAACCTTTATGGGTCAAGACAATGAAATATTACTTATGAAACTTGATGAGATGGGTATTATTTGTGCTTCAGGATCTGCATGTAGTGCCAGTTTAGATGATATATCACCAACTTTGATAGCAATTGGTATAGACGAAAATGATGCACGAGCTAGCTTAAGATTTTCAATGGGTAAAACTACGACTAAGACTGATATAAATTACGTGGTTGATTCACTCTTGAAAATCTTATAATAACCCTTTGTTGGCGTAAGCAGTTAGGTTATAATATTTACAGATTGTAACTAAAAATTAAAAATGCAAAAAACAAAACAAAGTAGTTCAAGAGTATTGTATCTGTTAGCTACTTTTACGTTGCTAATTGTTTTTTTGCTGACCGTTCATCATTCCTCTGCTGCATCTCCTACGTTTCCGGTTCCAAATACATTCATTCAAAGTTACTCTACTTCTGCTAATCTACAAAACGGCATGATAGTTCAACTTGCAAAAGGAGATGCAACATCCGTTATTCCAGCAAGTCAAGATAATATTTATGGCACTTTTGGTATTATTGTTAATTCAGCTAATGCAGCAATTGCAATCCAAGATAGTACAAAAACTGGAAGTGCAGTATTTGTAGCTAATAATGGACATTATAATGTTTTGGTTAGTGATCAAAATGGTCCAATATCAGCCGGGAACTATTTAACTGTTTCTTCTCTAGATGGAATAGCTATGAAGACTAATTCTTCTGCGCCGATTGTGATAGCACAAGCACTCGCTAGTTTTAATAACAGTAGTCCAATAATTAGCACCGAAAAAATTAAAACTTCTAGTGGCACCGTAACAGTTCATATTGGGTTAGTTAGTTCGAATATATCAATTGGTCATAACCCTCTTCTTGTATCTAGCAATAGCGGAGTTCCACGAGTATTGGAACAATTCAGTAGAACAATTACCGGAAAAAGTGTAACTGCATGGCGTATATGGTTGGGTGTTTCAGTTATTGCGATTGCATCAATCATGGCTGGAACTATGTTATATGGTGCTGCGCGGAGTAGCTTAATATCCATTGGTCGAAATCCATTATCCAAAAAAGCCATTACAAAAGGTTTTATTCAAGTAGTTTTATTAGCGTTAATAATTTTTATATCATCGGTATTTGGAGTATATTTACTCCTGAAAGTGTGACTATGATGGGTGGGCATAATGAACATTGAATTAGTAGGAATAATTATCGGACTATCAGCCGTAGTTACTGTTTTATTGCTGCTAATTATTAAACTCAACTCCGGTGATAAGCACACGCACAATAAAACTAAGAGCACGGTTGATCCATATAATGCTCCGGCAGAAGAAGCTGTTAAGGAGATTTTTAATACTGAATTTAGAGAAGAACTAAGAAATAGAGGTCGGCTCCATTTCGAAAAAATAATTAGCGATAATGCTATGTTCTTGCAACAAGATCTGCAGCTTACTACTTCGCAATTGAATCAATACATGAAGCAGGAAATAACGGCCAAGCTTCAAGAAGAATTTTCTAAATACGAACAATCAATAACTGATGCGAAAAACTTAGCGATTGAATCAATCAATAAGACCCAGGATGCAATTGAACAACAAAGACAACTCTTATCTCACCAAGTCATGGATCAGTTAGCTAAAGACAAAAAACGGTTACTGGGTAGTTTTGAGGAGAACATGGCGCAGGTAATAAACCATTATGTTCTTGAGGCAATCGGGAATCAGATTGATTTGAATGACCAATTAGATTTTATATTGAGTAACCTCGAATCGAATAAAAAAGCCATAATTGAGGACATTATCGATGGAGCTTAATACAAAAAGGGATTTTAAACTCCCAATTACTGTTGTAACCCAAAGTGACGTATCGAGACTGTTATACGATCTTGAGAAAATCGAAGAATTCTTTTTGCAAGTAAAAGTAAGAAAATCAGGCGAAACACTGTCTCTACCAAGAACATCACCAGGAATGGACGAAATACTTCAAGTAAATAATCTTAATCTTCTACAAGAAGTCGACAGACAAAGATTAAAATTTATTCTTATGACAATCAGGACTAAATCACCGGTAATTCACCTCAGCTTTAGTGCGGTACCAAATCAGAAATTCCTCGAAAAAATAGTTGGATGGTTGAGGATAAATATTAGCGAAATTATGATTCTACAAATTGGATTACAGCCCAGTATCGGAGCAGGATTTGTCATGAGAACTAATAATAAATTCTTTGATTTTAGTCTTAGGCAACATCTAAACAAACGTACTGACATTTTGATTAAAGAACTACGTAAGGGTGTAGATCCATGAGTCAAGCACTGCCCGTAGACCAGTCAAAGCAAACAGCAGAACCTGATAAAAATACATTAGGTACTGGTAATAAACACTTTGAGCAACTTGTTAGATCTGGAATGCCAATTGGTGAAGTAATTTCTATTGACCATTTCTTAATCAAAGTAAAAGGTCTTGAACCCGTAAATATTCATGCGTTAATCGTATTTGATAACGGAGAAAAAGGATTCGTTCACCAAATATATCCTGACTATGCATTAATTTTATATTTGGGAAAAATACTGCCATCAGTAGGCGACTTAGCTGTTGTTCAACATCTGGAATTCGTTTGCAAAGTAGGAAAAGACTACGTTGGTCGGGTAATATCTGCCACTGGTGAGCCACTTGATGGTAAGGGTCCAATTGCAGCAGATATGACTTGGCCAATTTTCAACCAAGCACCTCCGTTGATTGAAAGAGAACTGTTAACAGAAAGACTAGAGTCCGGTGTATTAGCAATAGATTCTCTTTTTCCGATAGTACGTGGTCAACGTATGGCCTTACTTGGTGATAGTAAGTCGGGTAAAAGTACACTGCTAACTCAACTAACAATTAATCAAAAAAATACTGATCAAATTGTAGTTTATGTTTTGATTGCAAAGAAAAGAAGTGATGTTAATACCCTACTTGCCAGACTAGAAGAAACTAAAAGTTTAGAAAAAGCTATCATTGTTGTAAGTACAGTTTTTGAATCTTTGGTTATGAGTTATTTGGCTCCATATGTTGCTTGTTCTATGGCAGAGTATCTTTGGCAAAAATGTAATATCGATACAGTTATAATTTACGACGATTTATCTGCCCATGCACTGGTTCTTCGCGAAATATCCTTGATTGCAGGTACTAACCCAGGTCGAGATTCATATCCGGGAGACATGTTCTTTGCTCATTCATCATTACTTGAACGGGCTGGTAGATTAAGAATTAATAAAAAGCACCTAACATCTATACCAATTGTGCTGGCTAACGATGGTGATATTACTGCTTATCTTCCTACAAATATTATGTCAATTACTGACGGTCAGTGGATTCTCGACATGAGTATTTTTAGACGCAGTATACGTCCGGCTATTAATTTAGGATTATCTGTTACACGTATTGGTAATGCTGGACAAACCAAACCTCAAAAACAACTCGGTTCACAAATACTTAAATTTTTAGCAGATTATCGTCAGGCAGAAGAATATTCTCATTTTGGTTCAGAAATGACCAAGGAAACAAAAGATCAATTAGCCAAGGGTAAGTTAATAAACGAATTATTAACTCAAGGTGCGACTCAAACTTATCCTGTTTTACAACAACAAATGATGCTTGATTTAGTTATGAGAATAGATCCAGATGCATTCGTTGACCCAGTTAAGCTTAAGAAAATTGTTCCCGATTATGTTGCTAAAGTTAAAGATGAACCGAGTTATGAAATTGCTATTAAGGAACTAATTGGGCAATTTAATGTTGAATCGAAGGTCGAGGCAAAAAAGACATGAAACGACCATTAGAGATTAAAGCCGAAGTAAATACTATGGAAACTCTAGTAACACTTACAAGTGCTTTCCAGGGAATTGCTTCAGCACATTTAGCTAGGATTCGTTCTGAGGTTCTGAAGTCGAATGCTTTTTTTGAAGATCTTTGGCAAGTTTACTCAAAAATTCGAGTAGATAAGATATTCCATTTCGGCAGACGGGCGGACGAAGAAAATATTATTGATAAAGAATTATACATTCTAATCACTGCAGAAGGTGGTTTTAGTGGTGATGTTGATATAAGAATTATTAGGTTGATGATAGAAACTTATGACCCTGCGAAACACGATATTATTGTGATAGGAAGACATGGTGTTGCTCAACTTGAACAACGTGGTATTAAATATAAGAAATATTATCCATTACCAGTAAGTGATTTACATACAAATGTAACTCCCTTGGTTAAAGACATATCGCAGTACAAAAGCTCAACTGTATTCTATCCAAAATATTTAACTCTGAGCAGTCAAAAAATCACAAGTATCCAACTCTCAGCCGTAGTACAAGAAATGGGCCTGGGCGTCAAAGTGAACGACGATGTTATTACGGGAATTAACTATATATTTGAGCCAAGTGTTCACGATGTAGTAAGTCACCTGGAGCGTTCAATGCTTTTTATCAGTATTTCTCAGTTCATACTTGACTCAAAGTTGGCACAATATGCTAGTCGATTTAGGGCTATGTCAGTTGCAAATCATACAGCTATAGAATCGAGAGATGACTATAAATCGCAATACAGTAGAGCCGTTAGAGGAATTAAAGATGAACGATTGAAGGAGACTATTAATAGTCTGCGAAAAATAAGGGCAAAAATATGAGTTCCGGCAAAGTCCACACAATCACACAGTTAATTATTAAAGTTCATTTTGATGATGACTTCCCTGATCCTTATGAAATATTAGTTGTTAACAACAAAAATGTCTCTCAACTTTTAGTTGATCACATTGAAACAGGTGGAATTGTCGTCTGCTTAAATCTAAACAATGACCTAACGATTCAGAGAAATATGGTAGTTGAAAGGTCTTTTCATGGAATTGCGATTCCAGTTGGTGATGAGGTAGTCGGAAGATTATTTAACGCTGTAGGTGACACGATTGATGATAAGCCCAAGCTGGACGTTAAAACCATTGGATATAGAAATATTTTTGACTTGCCTCCTCCGCCCACTAACTTTGATATTAAAAAACCGGAGATGCTTGAAACTGGAATTAAAGTGATTGATTTCTTTACACCTTTTGTAAAGGGAAGGAAAATTGGCATTATAGGCGGCGCTGGAGTTGGTAAGACTGTGTTAATTATGGAACTAATACATAATATTGCTCAAAAATCTTCTGGAATGCCGTTTTTCACTGGTATTGGTGAGCGTATTCGAGAAGGTCACGAACTACTAGTAACATTAACCGAAAATAATTTGCTTCAACAAACTTGTATGTTTTTCGGGCAAATGAATGAAAGCCCAATTCAACGAACTTTAATCGCCAATGCTTCAGCAACTATGGCTGAATATTTTAGAGATGAAAAAAACAAAGACATACTTTATTTTGCAGATAATATGTACCGTTATGTTCAAGCTAAAAATGAGTTGTCTACAATTTTAGACCAAGTCCCAAGTGAGGGTGGATATGAACCAACAATATTTTCTGATGTGAAGATAATTCAAGATAGATTAACTTCAAATCAAAATGGATCAATTACTTCAGTACAAACTATTTATGTTCCTGCTGACGATTTGTCTGATCCTTCTGTACAAATGATTCAGCACGAACTGGATGCAACAATCGTATTGTCTCGATCAGTAGCAGAACAGGGAATTAGACCAGCCGTCGATTTAAACAGAACTACCTCATCTTTACTTACACCAGAAATCGTAGGAGAAAGACATTATTTATTAAGCCTTGAAGTACAAGACTTAATAGAAAAATATAATTCACTAAAAAATATAATTGCAATTATTGGAGAAAACGAGTTGTCGGTTTCAGATCGAAGAGATTATAACCGTGCTAAAAAATTAATCCAAAGCTTTACACAAAACATGTCAGTCATGGAAGCATCGAGTGGCAATAAGGGTGATTATTTTACTCGTGACCAAACCCTACAAAGTATTGAGGAAATACTGGCGTAATAAAGAACTATTATGGAAGCAACTGACCAAGATAAAAAAACAGAAATTCCTAAACTTGAGAATGAACAAATCTACGTTAAGATCTACGCACCATTTAAAAACTATTACGATGGCGTCGCTAATAGCGTTACGGCAACAAATGATACAGGATTGTTTGACGTTTTAGCTGGTCACCATAATTTCATTACTATATTAAATGCTGGTGAAATAAATGTTCGTGATAATCAGGGTGAACACCTAATAAAAAACTCTAAAGCTATAATGCACGTAAAAGCTAATCAGGTAATTGTTTTCTTAGACGTCTAACCAATTACCGTGTAATCAAAACTCATTGCTGCGTTTGATGGTGGAGCGTTTGCGCAAATACTAAAACCAGATGTTGAACGAGTAATGTAGTAACCAATGTTATTACCAGCCGCTTGGCCAACTGGTGTGATCTGAATATAAGGAGTTACTGTGTAGTTTTGGGAAAAAGTAATATTCGCTAGACAACCCGCACTCGCACCAGAACCAGTATTTATATTTACATTCCCTGCGTTATCTGAACCGCTAAGTGAAACCGTTCCACCTGAACCTATAGCACTGACAGAAGCAACTCTTGGTATGCTGCCATTTGCGTAAATATGATGCGAGAATGTTATGTCACCATTTACCGCTAGAGTTGAAACACTAATTGACGGAGCATTTATTGCACCACCGAACGAAGAGATGCCATTTACAGTCAAACCTTGGTTAGCGGTTAATTGACCTTTTACGGTTTCCGAACCAGTTAGGGTTAGAGTGTCAGCATTTATCTGACCTAAACTTGAGATACCAGTTACTGTTATACCCGGCAAAACTAATGCTCCTGCTATTTTTAGTGTACCTGCAACCTGAAGATTACCTTTTGCAAGAACATTATTACTAAATACAGTACTAGATTGAATATTTAATGTCTGATTTGTTCCACCGACCTGAGTATCGTTACCGCTTAATTGTTTTAAAGCACCCTGATCTAGTGATTGTGAAGATATATTTGGAATTTTTGCATTCTGGTTTTTTTGAATAGAAATGTAGGCAATTATACTAGCTACAACAAGTAATAGTATAAAAATAAGAAAATATATATCTACCTTCTTATATATAACTAAAAGTTTACTTAAAAATCCTTTTTTAGTAGGAGTTACATTTTCTGGTACTGTTTCATTACTTTGCCCATTAGTCGGTGTACTAGAACTATTATCCTTACTTTGAGCATCTTCTAGACTATTTTCACCAGAATCAGAATCTGGACTAGAAGAGATAACAGCATTTGCTGAAGTTGGGTTCGGTTCTTTTGGTTTTTCTTCACTCACTGGCGGCTTCATATTCTATTACGTACATATATTATTACCAATATGCTTAAGTTTTAATAATACAGTAGTTCGCAAGAAGCATAAACAGATTGTCTTTTGACCAGAATTAATGCAAAATATCACTTAGAATATGTTGAGAAAAATAAAACTGCTGTACATTCTTTTAGTTA
Source organism: Saccharimonadales bacterium (SeqCode) (assembly GCA_038317055.1). Lineage (GTDB taxonomy): Bacteria > Patescibacteriota > Saccharimonadia > Saccharimonadales > DATKHC01 > JBBQBA01. Next base: position 120,459 of record JBBQBA010000001.1, on the reverse strand, counting down.
TACCGTTAATTACTCCAATTCCGGTTTTCGCTACAGGTGGTACTCCAACATATACATCTACCAATTATTCCGCGAATCAGGTGTTTTTTGGATCAGGTGGATGTAATCCTACGGGGACGTGTACTAGCGCAAACTATAAAGCTCAAGTATCTATTGGTGAAACTGGGGTGGGCAATTATACAAGTGCTAATTATCAAGCTCATGCTGGATTTGATACTACCGCTGCACCATTTCTTGAAGCGGTCGTAACTTCTGCTAATCTAAATCTTGGAGTGCTTAGTACGGCCTCAACTGCCACCGGAACTGGTACCTTTTATGTTAGAGCTTGGGATTCCTCTGGATACATTGTGCAAACCAATTCAGTTCCACCTACCAGTATTACTACTCCGTTCCATGCTTTTGCTACTAATTCAACACCGACTTCACCAACTGTCGGGGTAGAGCAATTCGGTATGAATTTAGTTAAAGACACCATACCAGCTTCACTTACGACAGCATCACCTGTTAGTGCTGATCCTTTGCAAAATACAGTTTATCCGAACGTACACCCGACTAACGATATCGCATATGGTGCGGCTTTTGGAAACTATGCAACCACTAATAAATATTCATATACTAATGGAGATATCATCGCAAAATCTCTAAAAAGCACTAGTTCAACAATTTATGTTTTATCCTACATATTTAATATAAGTAACGCAACGCCTGATGGTCAGTATGTTTTTAATGATAACTTGGTTGTCACCGCAGGTTATTAGCCTGCTAAGGATGAACTTGCATGTATAAACACCTTACTTATCAAAAAGTACATTTCTTTATAGCCGCTATATTAATACCTGTTGTACTAATAATTGGTCTTAATACTTCCGACGTACACGCGGGTGTAGAAGTATTGAATCGTTATGATGAATTAAATAATTCCTCTGCTGGAGTAGTCGCTAAACATACAATTGGCTTTACGTTTTCAGATACATCAACAAATGTCGGTTCAATACTAATTCAATTTTGTGATAATTCACCACTTCAAAGTATTCCATGTACCTTTCCGTCTGGTATGGATGTCTCAGCGGCAACAGTTGAAGATACAAACGAGACAGGAAATCCTGGTTATACCATGGCAGATAATTCTGGTGGGCAAATTCTATTAACTAATCCATCAGCACCAATTCCAAACTCAAGTCCAAGTACATATACACTAGATAATATTACTAATCCGACTTCACCGGGCCAATATTATGTTCGAATTCAGACATTTAGTTCAACGGATGGTACTGGACCAAACATTGAATATGGCGGTATCGCAATTCAAATTAATTCTGAACTTAATATAAGCAGCATAGTTCCACCGTATTTGATTTTTTGTGGTGGCGTTACTGTCACTAACCTAAATTGTGGTAGTGCACAAGGTGATCAAATTGATTTTGGGAATTTATCTTCCAATACAACTAGCGACGCTACTTCACAGTTTGTTGTTGCAACAAACGCAATAAACGGTTACAACATCACGGTCTCCGGTAACACTATGACCTCCGGTAATTATGTAATTCCAAATCTCACTAACCCTAACCCGTCGAAAGTCGGAAATCCACAATTTGGTCTAAATCTAGTCCCAAACTCAATTCCCCAAGTGGGTGGATCAGAGGTGGGAAATGGTGTTGGAACACCGACATCCAGGTATGGAACATCAAATTTTTATACTTTTAATAATGGCGACACTATAGCGTCTTCAGCCAATGCTTCTGATTATTCCGAATACACAGCATCCTATCTTGTAAATGTACCATCCGGACAACCTGCAGGAGTCTATGCCACTACTATAATATTCATTTGCTTAGCCAATTTTTAATTGCTATGCTAGGCTTATTCATTGTATTTAATAGTTTTATATGAGGTATAAGTGTTAATTAGGACCATGCGTAGAGGCTTATTTGTAACAATAGTAGCTTTTCTGGGTATTGTTTCAGCTGGACTAAATGGTCCTCTTGCCCGAGCGGCAACTATTGGTGGTTCTCCAAATGGTTTTTCGATTTCACCGGTATTAACTGAGATAACTGTAGCCAAAGGTACTAGCCAAACTATTCCTATAACAGTGGCTAACCCAACTGCCAACGCAATTGTTGCAAATCCAATAGTAAATGATTTTGTAGCAAGTGCTGACGAAACCGGAACACCAAGACTTGTACTAAATAGCAATACTCCTATACCTGCAAATAACTTTAAATCTATAGTTGGCAATGTTCAAAAAACTACAATCCCTCCTAATCAAAGCGTAATAGTAAATGTACCTATAACAGTTTCCAAAGATGCATTATCGGGAGGTTATTACGGAGCAATCCGTTTTATTCCAACTATTAGTTCGACAGGATCTGCTAATGTCGGACTTACAGCAAGTGTTGGAACATTATTTTTAATAACTGTACCTGGCAATTTAACTTCTGCGGTTAGTCTCGTTCAACTATCGGCAGCCGATGCAAGCGGAAACCCTTCAACTTTTTTCACGAACGGCCAAGTATCAGCATTATTAAGACTAAGTGTTACTGGAAATATATATGCTCAACCATTTGGATCGATCGAAGTTAAAGATATGTTCGGAAAAATTGTATCAGTAACTCAATTTAATAACCGTCAACCGAGAAAAAGTATCTTGCCTGGGAGTACTAGAAAGTTTGTTCAAAACCTACCTAAACATAACTACATTGGTCACTATACGATTATTGCATCAATAAGTTACGGAACATCAGGTGGTAATTTAATAGTATCTAAAGTAACTTTTTGGTATATTCCTGTTTGGTTACAGATTGCAATTCTTGCACTACTTGTAATTATTATTGCGCTAATCTATTACACCATCCACAAAGTGCGATCACGAAAATTTAGAAGAGTCAGATAACTTCATAAATTAATCAAGCTTATTTAAATATACTTGCGTAAGCTTATCTTAAGGCTTTAGACTAAAAAGAATAAGCATGAAAACTGTAAATAATTTATATGGGTTAATACCCTGGCAGCTAAAGATATTAACTTTCTTCTTATTGTCGGTTTTTATCTATCTAATTTCAACTTCACCAGTACATGCTTATACTCCGCCTCCGCCAGTTAATCCCCAAAGTACCGGTGTTGGTTTATCAGGAACGATTAAATCGCCTCCGCCGAGTACGGCAGCAACAATTAGTACACCTTCAAATGGTCAGGTATTCACAACTCTACCAATAACCGTCCAGGGAATATGTCAAGGTAGCTTGCTTTTAAAATTATATGATAATGGAGTATTTGTTGGATCTGCTCAGTGTAGTAATGGAAGCTTCAAAATAACTACGGCTTTATTCAACGGGACCAATACGCTAATTGTTCGAGATTATGATGCGTTGGATCAACAAGGTCCTGATTCAAATACCGTAACAGTAACTTTTAATAATCCCAATGTTGGCTCAAGCCCAGGAATTACTCTTACAAGCAACTTTGCCAAACTAGGAGCTAGTCCTGGATCTGTATTAAGTTGGCCGATAGCAATTAGTGGTGGTGCACCACCTTATGCGATTAGTGTTGATTGGGGAGATGGTAAACCAACCGATTTATTAAGCCAAGCAAGTGCTGGAACATTAAATATTAAACATACCTACAGTTCGGCTGGTACTTACTCGATACTAATTAAAGTTACCGATACCCAAGGCAATGTGTCGTATCTACAATTAGTAGCAGTCGCTAATGGATCGGCTGGTCAATCATCTTCGAGTAAATTAAATGCTTCGACGACAGCACCGAATAAAGGAATAAAGCTGACTAACCAAACCTTATACATTATTCTATTTATAATTTTCTTTGCATTTATTTCGTCATTTTTCTTGGGTTCACGACATCGTATGGCGGAGATCAGGAAGAAGTTACAGCGCGGGGAAGATTTGTAAATAGGCATTAATCCCATAATTTGCTAAAATATAATATATATGTCTAAAAATGTTTTCGTTGGGATGAGTGGTGGTGTCGATAGTTCGGTTACGGCAGCTTTGCTAGTTAAGCAAGGCTATAACGTAACTGGAGTATATATGAAAAATTGGAGTAAAGATTTACCTGGTCATCATTGTCCATGGAAGGAAGATTATCAAGACGCTAAAAGAGTTGCTGTTCAGCTCGGTATCAAATTTAAAATGTATGATTTCGAAAAAGAATACAGACACAAAGTAGTTCAATACATGATTGATGAATATGAAACTGGGAGAACTCCTAATCCAGATATAATGTGTAATCAAGAGGTTAAATTTAAACTATTTTTGGATACAGCTATTGAAGAAGGCGCAGATTTTATTGCAACTGGTCATTATAGCCGAGTTGAAAATGGTAAATTACTTATCGGTATCGATAAAAATAAAGACCAAAGCTATTTTCTTTATAGAGTTAAAAAATCTGCACTAGATAAAACCATATTGCCAATCGGGAATTATGAAAAACCAGAGATTCGAAAAATGGCCAAGTCTATGGGTCTCGTTACTGCTGAAAAGAAGGATTCACAAGGAATATGTTTTGTTGGCCAAGTCGGTATAAAAGAGTTTTTAAGTCAATACGTTAAGACTAGTCCGGGAAGAATTATCGATCAGCACGGAAATGATATTGGTGAACATGAAGGTGCGCTCTATTATACTATCGGTCAACGACAGGGGCTAGGTGTCGGTGGTGGTCTACCATACTATGTTGTTGGTAAAGATATGAAAAAGAATGAAGTTTATGTGTCGTCCGATCTTCAGGACAAACGGCTTTGGAGTAAAGAATTAAAACTTTCAAATATGCATTGGATTGGAGATAAACCTACTGATTTTAAGGGCATGAGTGTAAGAACACGCTACCGTGCAAAGTTAATTCCACTAGAGTCAGTTAGTCAAAAAAACAATAAAACTTGGCAATTATCACTCAGAGATGATGTCAGAGCTGTTACTTCTGGACAATCCGCTGTCATATATGACGGTGAACTTGTACTCGGTGGTGGCATAGTAGTCTGATACAATTTATCTAAATGACTACTCAAGAAATTCGTCGAGCCTATTTAGATTATTTCAAAGATCGTGAACATGCGGTTATTCCACGAGCTTCGTTATTACCACAAAACGATCCTACAACATTATTTACAGGTAGTGGCATGCAGCCAATGATTAACTATTTATTAGGTGAAAAACACCCCAAAGGATCAAAACTAGTAGACAGCCAAGTTTGTTTTAGAGCCCAAGACATTGAAGATATTGGCGACGATAAACATACAACTATGTTTGAAATGCTTGGTAACTGGAGTTTGGGTGATTACTTTAAAACTGAACAAATTCAATGGATATCAGAATTTATGTTTGATGTTGTCGGACTAGATCCGCAAAAGATCTACGTATCTTGTTATATAGGAAATGAAAAATATGGGATACCTAGAGATGATGAAGCAATAACTCTATGGCAGGATGAATTTAAAAAACGCGGAATTGATGCGAAGGTAGTAGAACTAGGTTCTGCTGCGAACGCTGACAAAATTGGAATGGGCGATGGCCGAATCTTTTTATATGACGGTAAAGAAAATTGGTGGAGCCGAAATGGAGACGAGGAAAACACAATTATTAATGATCCATGTGGACCTGACTCGGAAATGTTTTATGACTTTGGAGAAGAATATCATGACGAAACAAAGTGGGGTAAAGCGCATCCAGCCAATGATTCACCGAGATTTTTCGAAATTGGAAATAATGTATTTATGGGTTATCGAAAAACTGAGACTGGTTTTGAGAAACTTGAAAAACCAAATATTGATCATGGATCGGGTTTAGAGCGAATTGCGGCAGCGTCTATCGGCGAACCTGATATTTTTAGAATAGACATAATTTGGCCGATTATTCAAAAACTCGAGAAAATATCTGGTAAAAAATACGATAGTAACACTACTAGTATGCGAGTTATTGCTGATCATTTACGTGGAGCTACATTCCTAGCAGTTGACGGAATTATCCCAAGCAATAAGGAACAAGGCTATGTTATGCGCCGACTTCTACGTCGTGCAATAAGATTTGCATTTGAGCTTGGTATTGAACAAAATTTCCTCGAACAAGTTGTTCCGGTTATAGCAGATATTTATCAAGATGATCTTCCGGAAGTGGCAGAAAATAGAGATAAAGTTATTGAGATTTTAGTTAAGGAAGAAAAAGTATTTCGTCAGACTCTAAGAAAAGGTCTAAATGAATTCAATAAAATGTTAACCGCAGAAGATAAGGCTATGGCTGGTAGTCATATGTTTATGTTGTACGACACCTATGGTTTCCCAGTTGAGTTATCTAAAGAAGAAGCTTTCAAACAAAATATTGAAATCACTAAAGATGCTGATAAAGACTTTGAGACTTTAATGCAGGAACAACGAGCTCGCTCACGCACAGCAACTAAAGGTGAATTTAAGGGTGGTCTTGGCGGTCAAACTGAGCAACACAAGAAATATCACACCGCAACTCACTTAATGTATCAAGCTCTGAGGGATGTACTTGGTGATCATGTCATTCAACATGGCAGTAATATCACAGAAGAACGACTAAGATTTGATTTTAGCCAGCCAGTGAAACTTACACCAGAACAGATAGAGCAGGTTGAAGACATTGTTAACAAGCAAATAGACAATGACTTAGTTGTTACTTGGGAAGAACATCCTACAAAAGAGGCGATTGAAGATCTTCACGTACTTGGTGCATTTGGTGATAGATATGGTGACGAAGTTAAAATTTATAGAATGCAAGCAGATGGCCAGGATAAACCATTTAGTTTAGAAATTTGTGGTGGGCCACATGTAGAGCACACTGCTCAACTTTCAGAGGATGGCAAGAAGTTTAAGATAATCAAAGAAGAGTCATCAAGTGCTGGTATACGACGCATAAAAGCCGTGCTAAAATAAGACTTCTATATCTGTTTTTATGATATACTGAAACACGATTATGCTTGGGAAATTTAAACATATATCTAACACAATTTCTTCTAAAAAACCTGGAGGGAAAAAAGACGAACAGTACATTGTTGCTCTAGACATTGGTACTGAGTTTGTTAAGGCCCTGGTAGCAAAAGTTGATCCGGATAACAAAGTCCAAATTATTGGTGTCGGTAGATCACATCAGTCACTTCAAGACATGCAAGCAGGAGCAATTTCGGATATTGCTTCAGTTGTATCAAACTGTGACGATGCTCTAAATCAAGCTGAACAACAAGCTGGTGTAAGTGCCAGAACAGCTGTTTTGGGTATTGCCGGTGAGCTCGTTAAAGGTACAACTACAACAGTTAGATGTACTCGTAAAAATCCAAACAAACCGCTTGATATTACGGAGATTGAACAAATTGTTACATTAGTTCAAGAAAGAGCAGAACAAAAAGCAAAACAACAATTAGCCTGGGAACTAGGTGGTAAATCGGTAGAAATTAGACTAGTAAACAGCGCATTAGTGAGTATTGATATTGATGGTTATTACGTCACAAACCCAGTTGGTTTTCAGGGTAAAGAAGTATTAGTTCAACTCTACACTGCATTTGCTCCACTAATTCATATTGGTGCATTAGAGCGAACAGCTCAAGAATTAGATCTTGATTTACTTGCTGTTGCCGCTGAACCATTTGCAGTCGCAAGATCAGTAATTGGTGATGACCCAAATGCAAATATTAGCGCTATTTTAATGGATATTGGTGGTGGAACTACGGATATAGCTGTAATAAATGAGGGTGGTGTTCAGGGTACGAAAATGTTTGGAATTGGTGGAAGAGCTTTTACAAAAGGAATTGAAAGAGAAGTTGATGTTAATTTTGAAGAAGCTGAAAAATTAAAATTAGGACTATCGGTTGGTACTGTACCAAGTAAGTATGAAAAAAGTGTTGAAAGCTCTTTGTTAAAAACTACCGATGTTTGGGAAAGTGGTGTTGAACTTGCTCTAGCTGAGTTTAACAAACTGGATCATCTACCTAATTTGCTTCTTCTTTGTGGTGGTGGTTCAAGTCTTGACATAGTCATGGACAGACTAGAAGGAAGCGAGTGGTATAAAGAACTACCATTTACTAAAAAACCCAAAGTTCAACATATTCACCCCGATCAAGTAATTGGAATAACAGATGCAACTGGCGCCGTTAATGATCATACCTACATTACAGCAATGGGTTTATTACGAGTTGGAGTTGATACAATGTTCCAACAAAACAGCAAAGACGCAGGTTCCGTTAGGCAAAGATTAGATAGGATGTTACGTAAATGAACAATAAAGATGTAATTTACGTTGATGTTGAAGATGAAATTACAAATGTCATCGACAAGGTAAACACTTCCAAATCTAAAGTTGTTGCGTTAGTTTTGCCTAAGCGAGCAACTGTTTTTCAAAGTGTCGTAAACATGAAATTGTTAAAGAAGAAATCTGTACAAGCAAAGAAAAGTGTAATTCTTGTTACTTCAGAAGCTGGACTACTGCCACTAGCTGGTGCTGTTGGTATGCATGTTGCTAAAAGTCTTCAAGCAAAACCAGAAATTCCGCCTAATCCAAATATTGATGATTTAGATGAAGGTCCAGTAAATCTTGAAGATGGAACTGATGACGAAGAAGACGAGATACCACTCGATTCGAAAAAGCCAATTGGTGAATTAGCTGGTTTGGCAGCTGTTGGTGCGGTGGCTTCTAAAAGAAATGAGCCAGAAGATACAATTCAAATAGATAATGACACACCGGCCGACCCAATGGGACTTAGTGAAATTGATAAAGATGCGAAACCTTCAAAAGATAAAAAATCAAAGAAGGATAAAAAGGCTAAAGGCCTTAACGGTAAGCCAACTAAAGTGCCAGATTTTAATAAATTTCGAAGAAACTTATTAATTGGTGCTGGAATCTTTGTTCTATTAATTCTGTTTTATATAATAGGGTTTAGAGTTCTTCCAAAAGCTAAAATTATTGTCCAAACAAATACATCGGCAGTAAATAGCAACTTATCCTTAACGCTTTCGCAAGCAGACGGAAATCTTGATCCGGTTAAAATGGTTGTGCCAGCTAAGTTTCAGACTTCAGTAAAAACTGCTACATCAACTTCGGTAAACACAACTGGTACAAAGACAATCGGCACTGCAGCTACTGGCTCAGTAACAGTTACTAACGGTGGAAGTTCATCGGATACGAATATTCCCTCAGGAACAGTCTTTGTAAATAGCGGCAATGGCCAAAGCTATAGTAGTACAAGTGTCGAAACTCTTCCTGGATGTGTAGTTTTCAAAAATAATTGTTTAAATACCAAAACTGTAAGTATACCAGTTGCTGCTGCTGCTGTTGGAAATACATACAACTCAGATTCTGCTAGTTACACAAGTTCTGATGGAGATATTAATGGTTTCAAGATGAGTGGAACAGCAATGGCTGGTGGATCTAGCAATAACGTACAAGTTGTTGCTGCTGCAGATATATCCTCTGCCCAAGGTCAAATAGCTGCACCTAATGCAGGTCAAATAAAACAGCAATTAGAATCTAGTTTAAGTTCTGCCGGATATATGCCTTTAGTTCAAACCTATGTTGCTGGTGCTCCTATAAACACCCCAAGTGCACCACTAGGTGCTCAAGCTAACTCAATTACTGTAACTCAATCAGTAACTTATTCAATGTACGGTGCAAAACAGAGTGATTTAAATACACTTGTAAAAAACAACGTGAATAAGCAAATAGATCCATCTAGTCAATCTATTCTAGGTACTGGTGTTTCAACCGCAAACTTCACAGTAGTATCAACGACACCTGCATCTGCACAAGTAACAATGCAAGCATCAGCTACAGTTGGCCCGAAATTAGATGCCGCGACTATTACAACCCAATCTGCAGGCCAAAAAAGCGGTGATATTAAAAGCACGATTTCACAAATACCCGGTGTTACAAATGTAACTATTAAATATAGCCCCTTTTGGGTTACTCAAACTCCAAAGAATGTTAAGAAAATAACTGTAGTAATAGAAAAAGCAAATGGCAGCCAACCTTAATATGCTTGCACTGGACGTTGGTGAACGCAGGGTGGGTGTAGCTCTAGCTAATTCTATTGCTAGACTCTCTAGTCCTTTTAAGACCCTTATACATTCAGATCAAACCCTAGACGATATTCAAAGAATAATAAAAGAAGAATCGATAGGTATTTTAGTAATTGGTTTACCTAGAAATCTTGACGGAAAAGAAACGGATCAAACGCAATATGTTAGAAAGTTTTCAGATGGTGTCCAAGATTTGATTAATATTCCGATGTATTTTGAAGATGAAGCTTTGTCTTCAGTTAGAGCAAAAGAAACATTAGAAGAAAGCAAGAAAGATTATAATAAAGAAGACATTGACAGTTTAGCGGCATGTTATATTTTAGATGATTTTATGACTAACCACCCTGAGGTAATTGATGACTAAAAAAACTAAAAAACACTATAAACATCATTCTCCTAGAAAAAAAAGATTAAGAATATTCTTTGTGGTTCTATGTATTATCGTAGTTGGTCTAGTATTATCTAGTTTTTATATTAGAAGGGTTTACGAGAAGTATCTTGGACCTGTGAATGGTTCTAATCAAGCAATATTGGTCACAATTCCAAGCGGTTCATCGCTACCAAAAATTGCTGGAACCTTAAAACAAGCTGGCGTTATTAGAGCGGCATGGGCGTTTGAGTGGTATGTAAGAAATGACAACTATGCTCGTACTAGTCTAGAAGCTGGTACCTACATATTACATCCGAATCAAAGTATTAAAGATATTGTAACTCAATTATCCCAAGGTAAAGCATCTGGTAACCTGGTTGTAATATTACCCGGACAACGAATTGATCAAATTGAAGCTGCACTTATAAATGATGGATTTTCTAAAGCTGACGTTATTGCGGCTCTTGCGCCTGGGCAGTACACAACTAGCTACCCAATGTTAGCAAATTTGCCAGCAACAGCCACTTTAGAAGGATTTCTATATCCCGATTCTTTTGCGAAAGATTCAACAACAAAAGTTTCTTCGATAATTACTGACTCGCTAACAGAAATGCAAAATAAACTAAATCTAGACATTGTAAATGGTATGAATAAACAGGGACTGACTATTTATCAGGGTGTCACGCTTGCTTCTATGGTTGAACAGGAAGTTAGTAATACTCTTGATCGTGCTAAAGTTGCCCAGGTATTTATAAGTAGGCTACACAATGGGATGAATTTGGGTTCAGATGTAACAGCATTTTATGGTTCTATAGAAGCTGGTCAATCACCATCCCTAAGTTATGATTCTCCATATAACACGAGAATTAATCCAGGTTTGCCGGCAGGTCCTATCAGTAATGTTACCCAAAGTTCACTGGTTGCAGTCGCACATCCAGCTAATACTAACTACCTTTATTTTGTAACTGGAGATAACGGAATTACCTATTATTCGACTACTTTAGCTCAACATAACGCTCAAACTCAACAATATTGCCAAAAACTGTGTAGTTCTGAATAGTTAACAGGGGTGGGATTGTGCTAAAACGCTTGTTTTTAAGTGTCAATAATGCTATACTAGTACGAGTAATTTTTTAAATTACTAATAGCTTAAATATAAGCTATTTTTGCGTTTTGAATATTAATCTAAACACTGGAGTAAAGTATTCGTGCAACCACTTCTGTAGTTACTCAAAAGCTTCGCTTAGAGACTACGGCTACACGTAAACGACTATTCACCCGTGCATCTAGAAAGCTAAAGAAAAAGGCTGTTAGGAATTCTATTCTAGCTGCCAATTTATTGGTGCTTTTTAGCGTTATAGCTTTCACTGTTCATAATAGTAGTTCTGCCCAGGTAAGTAACCAAGCGGTTGTGGCTAATAATGGTGGCTCAACAAATAGCACCCTGCAGGCAAATCCGCTCGATCAACTTAGCTCAGCTCAAATTGCTGTTCAAGTAGCAAAAATGACGGGAATATACGAAACTACATCGGTAACAAACTTAGCTGACTCAGAGACTGCAAGTATTAACGTTGTACCTTCGGACAACCAGGTTATTAATAAACCCACTGTAATTGCAACCGGTACGGTTGCAAAGTCACGCGAAGATATCGTAAAATACGTGACTCAACCAGGTGATACAGTTTCTTCATTAGCTGTTAAATATGGTGTTACATCTAACAGTATCCTATGGTCAAATGCGCTTGTGGGTAATTCTTTATCTCCTGGTCAAACCCTATACATACCTCCTGTAAATGGAATTATATATACTGTTAAATCAGGCGATACAGTTGCATCCTTAGCTCAGAAATATAACTCTAATTCAATAGATATAACCTCATTTAACGATGCTGAGATATCTGGTCTTCAGACTGGCGAGCGGATAGTTATACCAAATGGAAGTAATGCTGCTATAGCCACATTGTCTGGAAATAGTGGTAGCAGAAGTGCTAATTATGCATACGGCTATTCTCCAACCTATGGAGCAAACGGTTATGATTACGGTTATTGTACATGGTATGTTGCAAGTCAGATTGCCGTTCCAAGTAACTGGGGAAATGCAAGTTCATGGTCAACTTATGCATCTTTATCTGGTTGGACTGTGTCACCATTACCAGCAATTGGATCTATAGCACAGACACCATATGCAGCAGGTGGACAGGGACATGTTGCGATCGTATCCGGTGTTTCACCTGATGGATCTTCTGTATATATTAAAGACATGAACAACTATGGCGATGGTGGTGGATTCGGTAGAGTCGGTGGTGGCTGGGTCTCAGCCTCAACATTCCCTAACTACATTACTCACTAGTAAGACACATTTTATAGTATAGTTATAAGTTATGTTTGTAGATAAAGCTCAGATTATTATTAAAGCTGGAAATGGTGGCGATGGCCACCTTAGTTTTCGGCACGAGAAATATGTGGACCGAGGTGGTCCTGATGGTGGTGATGGTGGTAATGGTGGAAATGTAATTTTTGAAGCTAGCTGGAATGAAAATACCTTAGTTGCATTTCGTCATAACAGAAGCTTAGAAGCAGAACCGGGTAATCCCGGCGATAAAAGACGTAAACACGGAAGGTCAGGAAAAGACTTAATAATAAAAGTTCCTGTAGGAACATTACTGCTTGACGAGAAAAATAAAGTATTAGTAGATCTTACCGGTAATAGCCAAAAGGTAATTATAAGTAATGGCGGCCGCGGAGGTTTTGGTAATGCTCATTTTGTTTCTTCAACCAGACAAGCTCCAAAGTTCGCTGAAAAAGGTGAAAAGACAGAGGAAATAAAAATATATTTAGAATTGAAAATGATAGCTGATGTAGGACTAATAGGTATGCCAAATGCTGGAAAATCTACACTTCTTGGAAGCTTAAGTAATGCTAGACCTGAAATTGCAAACTATCCATTTACCACACTTATACCTAATTTGGGAGTAGTTGATATAAACGATAACGATAGTCTACTTATGGCAGATATCCCTGGATTAATCGAAGGTGCAAGTACAGGTAAAGGGCTTGGTATAGATTTTCTTCGTCACGTAGAACGAACATTAGTACTAGTTCATATGATTGATATATACAATGAAGATGTTTCAAATACTTATGAAATAATTGAAAAAGAATTATCAGCATACCAGATTGATTTAACAAAGCGCCCAGAAATAGTAGTGCTCAATAAAATTGATGGATATGACAAATCTAAAATAAAAGAGAAAATTGAAGAATTAAGAAAAATAGTGCCAAAAAACATTAAGATCGTTTCAATATCAGCTAGTTCTAAACAAAATACCAAAGAATTTTTACAAGAATTACACAAAATAGTTGTTAAAGAACGAGCCAAACAACTTAAGAAATTAGCCAAGAAAGCTGGCGATGGATTACCTGTTATTAGACTAAAGGATGCAAATGATAGTTGGAGAGTAACCAAAAGCTCTGGTGGCTATCTAGTTTCTGGTCATAAAATAGAAAAATTTGCATCACGAACAGATTTCGAAAATGAACATTCTATTCAGCGTCTACTGGATATTATGAAGAAGATGGGTATTATTCATGAATTAAATAGGCTTAAAGTTAAACCTGGTGCAAAAGTTAAAATCGGTAATCACGGCAGCGTAGAGGTTTAGTTAATGTCTAAAACATTATATTTTTATGACCTTGAGACTACAGGTCTTAGTTCTAGCGAATCTAGAATAATGCAGTTTGCTGGACAGAGAACATCTCTTGATATGAAATTAATCGGAGAACCACAAAATATCTTAATTAAACTAGCACCAGATATTTTACCAGATCCAAGAGCAATTATGGTCACTGGAATTACACCGCAACAGACTATAACAGACGGAGTGACTGAAGCAGAGTTTTTGAAAATTTTTCATAAAGAGATAGTCGAAAGAGACACTATCTTTGTAGGATATAATTCAGTTCGTTTTGATGATGAATTTATAAGGTACCTTCATTACAGGAATTTTTATGACGCATATGAATGGCAATGGCGGGATGGAAGAGGTAAGTGGGACCTGCTTGATGTAGTTCGAATGACTAGAGCATTAAGACCAGACGGAATAAAATGGCCTATAGTCGACTCTAAACCATCTAATAGATTAGAAGAATTAACAAAAGCCAACGGTATTTCTCATACTGGTGCTCATGATGCACTTGCAGATGTTATAGCGCTAATTGATTTGGCAAAATTAATTAATGAAAGCCAACCAAAGTTATTCAGCTATTTATTAAACATAATGACTAGTAAAAAGAATATCGAAAGTTTAATTAATAATGATATACCTTTTGTATATACTTCTGGTAAATTCGATTCCGAATATGAAAAAACTACAGTGGTTTCTAAATTAGTAAGTCATCCCAAAAGACAGGCAGTATTAGTATTTGATTTACGTTATAACATCGACAATTATGTTAATTTATCCGTTGAAGAATTAGTAAAAGCATGGCGTCCAGAAGACCGTGATCAGCCAAGGTTACCCATAAAAGATATCTTGTTTAATCGATGTCCAGCAATTGCTCCACTTAGTGTTTTGGATGAAGACAGTGAAAAAAGAATAGGACTTAATAAGAACCAAATAGAAACGAATTATAAAAAACTTGAAAAAGTTAAAATTAATTTTAGTAAAAAGTTATTAGAGGCATTAGTAATACTTGATGCTACCCAAGAAGCTAAATATTCTAATTCCAATAAACTAGTTGATGCTCAATTATATGATGGATTTTTCGGTGACGGAGATAAGCGAAAGATGGAAAAAGTTAGAAACACTAATCCTTCTGATTTAGTTGAAAATTCATCAACTTTCTCTGATAAAAGACTAAATAAATTATTACCACTTTATAAGGCTAGAAATTATCCCAAACTTTTGACTTCAGAAGAAATTGCTGTTTGGGATAAATATCGAACCGAACAATTACTTGGAGGTAATGAGTTTAGTAAAATGAAAATTTACTTTGATCAATTAGTTGAACTTGGTAAAAGTCCCGATACTAATAAAGATAAATCATTTTTAATTGATGAGCTTAAACTCTATGGTGAAAGTATTATACCAACTACTGAGTATTAGATTTTTTTGACTTAATGGCAATTTGCATTATTATCACCCAAAGCAGTAATTCAAGATAGATGCTAGTAACATTAGTAAGATAGTACAGCGAAATTAATAATCCACACATACCTAAAATACTAATTCGCGATTTTAATCTTAAGCCTCTAGTTATTTCATACGCAACAAGTATTAGATAGGATAGCCCACCGATTAAACCTAAAGCTAGGAACCTGTCTATGAAAATATTATGGCTACTATTAAAGAAGAAATGGTTCTGGCAAGTTTCTTCTAAACTGGCGGCAGTTAATTTTTTACAAGCTAACGCGTCCGCTAAATTACCCGGACCAAATCCATATATTGGTTTTTGTTCGACTGATTTAACTGCATATTTTTGAAGTGAATAACGATAGCTGACACTTTTTCCTGCGTACGATATGTTAGTAGTTCTTGGAGGTAATAATATTTTTGCGCCGATAATTAATAATACGAATCCAGTTATTACAATTAATATTTTAAGTATTGACCATTTTTTATATAGACAACTTTGGAAGAATAAATAAATACACATTAATACTACCAGGTATAAAACTACTCTTGTTTGAGTAAGTATTAGAAGTATGAAAAAGTATATTTCGGTTAAATATAAATAAATTTTCAAATGGGGATATAATTTCAACAATGTTATACCAATTAAGATGCCGCACCCAAGAAAAACTGCAAAAATATCTGCCTGAGAAAAGATTCCTCCAATTCTAAGTAATGATCCAAATCTAAACAATTCATAAGGTATAGAAATCAGTGCAGCTGCAGTTATTACCAAATATATATAAGTGATGATTTTTTTGATTGGAACATTACTTAGTACGATTCCACATCCAACGCACGAAATTAATGCTGCACTACCAAGTCGAATATATGGAGCTCCTAAAATATCATATCCAACATGATTATTGAGAATTAAACTTATAATACAAAATAAGATAAAAGTAGCTAATAAAATTAACTCAAGCTGACTATAATTTTTTAATTTATATTCTTTTTTTAATAAAATCGTCAACCAACTGGACAAACCTATTATTAATATTATTATGCCCTGCAGATCTGTATTTCTATTATCGGCAAATGGTACTAGAAAAGGTAAGCAAATTACTAAAGCAACAGTTAGTTTATAAAACCATTGACCTAAATGATTTTTTATAAACATTAGAATATTGAATGAAAGAAGTGGCCTATTGAGTCAATGCTTCTACGAAAAATATTCTTGTGTACCGGTTTTGTATTTACCGTCACATTTTTGACAGAAGGGGTTTTTGTAACACTTACTTTAATTGTATTATCTCCCGTAGTAGATGATTGTGTTGGCGTTTGTGGTGATGTGTTTGCAGGAACAGCGGGTACGACAGGTAATATTTTGGCTGTTTGACTATTTGAAGATGAACTTGATGAGCTATTTGAAGATGACCTTGATGGAGATACGGTAGTTGGAGTTACGACCGAAGAAGCTGGGCTTGATCCGCAGCTTGAACCTGAAACCGAGCTCGATACAGATCCGGATACACTTGTGTCACAAGTAGCTGCATGACTTGCAACTAAATATCCAACTCCACCAATTGATAAAACAGTTACTATAGCAATTATAACTAGATCGTGTGAGAATCCGGATTGGTTATTTTTGATTCGTTTCATTTCATTCTCCTAATAGTCATACCTGTTTAGTAAATACGACAATTCGTTGGTTAAACTCACTGGTTCCTTTTGATACATCACCACTACATGAGATCAAGTTTAAGCCATTTGTACCCGGTAGTAATGGGGCTAAAGCGGCTTTCATGTCAACATTATCAGCTGAATAAGTTTGGGTTTTTATTACTATATAATTAAAAACAACACCGTCTCCTCTCACAATCTGCATATTGTCACCCGGCTTAAGAATATTTAATCCATAAAAAACACCATGTGAAGTCCAACTAGAAATATGACCATCAATTAGCATTGCACCAGTTTTTCCGGGTTGAGCAGATTCGTTGTACCATGCAGTATCAAAAACGTTATTTGGTGTACCAATTGCCCCCTTCGAGTTAACTCCGACCGACAATACCCTACTATTAACGGATAAGCTGGGTATTTTTAGGTAACGAGGTAGGTTTGGTGCTACAACATAGCTGGATAAACTTGAGTCGGTAGGTTTTATTGTGCTTAGAGCTGTTGAGGGCTTAGTTGAACTGCTATTATTGTTTGCTTGTTGATTTGCCTGATTAGTTAAATTAGCAGCTTGAACTTGGGCGGTATGATCTAGTTTCAATCCCATAAAAGCAATTATGCTACCACCAATAAATAATAATCCTGCAAGAAAAAGTAGTGACAATTGGGTTTTACTCTTTGATTTTCGAACTTTTAAGGTTTTAGATTTTCTAGCTGATTCTTTTTTAATTGTTGCAGAGCTGGGAGTGTCATCGTTGTATATTATTGAGTTTAAAATATTTTCATCTTCTTCTAAAATTTGTGGTTGGTTTTGAATGATTTTTGTATCAGTCACTAGCGGAATTTGTTTAAATTCGTCTACAAAAATTTCAGAAAATATTGGAATATGTTTATTTGGGATACTTGGTGTATACCCAGCGTCAATTAAACGAGGTTTTGTTCGCTTTACAGGTCGCTTATTATAATTAAGAGATCTTAACTCTCTTTGAATTGTACTTGTTAGAGCGGGGTTATTAAAGGTTGCGTGACCGCTATTTGCCATAATAATCTATGCCCTGTGACGAAGTGAAATTGTTTTATTGTACCTACGATAAATTATATATATACCTGCAGCTGTAATAGTTGTACCTAAAAATACTAATCCACTTTCGGCAGTCGTTAAACCTGCGCCGGTATCTGGAGTACCAACGGCCGCGGTTGTACCATTTGGTGTAAGCGAGGTATTACTTGATGAGTTAATTATTAATGTTGGACTTTGACCATTAATTGATAATGTTGATATGGTAAAAGATCCGGTAAGTGGTCCGGTTATTTCTAATGTGGCATCACTTATTCCAGATACTTGAACGTTTGAACCAAGTGTAATGGTTTTGATTAATACTAAAATGTCACCTGTTGTGGTTTGCGGAAGACTTATTGCTGCGTTGGTTCCATCTCCATTACCACTTACGAACAGCGGGAAATCTAAATTAACTGTTCCACTTCCTGCTGAATCGCTAAGTTCCAAACTTCCGCCGTTTGTAATAGTTACATTACCACCAAGTGTAAATGGTGTTCCGGATACAAATAGGTTAATATCTCCATTTCCAGTACTTAAACTTCCTGTATAGGCTGGACTACTGCTGTCTAAGTCTAATTCACCTCCACCAGTTACCATTAGATTACCGGATCCGGTGAGAACTCCACTCAGATCAATTGAATTACCCGTATTTATAGTTGCAGTTTGGTTCCCGTTAATTGCAATATTATTCTCTATTATCTCTTGTGTAGCCTGAGAAGTATTATCGGTAATTCCACCAGTACTTGTGAAATCATTACCACTAATATCAAACACATTAGCGCCAGTACCTTGGAATACAATGCTACTAACACTTAAACTCGTTAGGTCATTAGTTAGATTCTGATCAAGCGATAGCGAACTATTGTCGAATATTAATATATCGTTATCGGCGGGTACCGGAGCAGCACTATTACAACCAGACCAATTAGTAGCATCACTAAAACTAGTTCCATCACCAGCGCCTGTCCATGTACAAGTAAATGGTCCAGCAGCAAAAACCGCTCCGACTGGTGTTACAAGCAGAATTCCAAAAACCAACAGAATGCCAGTAATATAAGATTTAAGTTTGATTTTCATACTTTTTTGTTTTTAGATTAACACTATATATTCTAATTGAAATATTAAGTATTCACAATACTTATACACAGGATTATAATATAGTTGCATAAGTAACAATTCCGGATTATATTAATATCTCTTACTTATACAATGTATTTGACTATAAACTTTAATCAATTCCTAGTGGGGTATTTATAAAAATATGTCTAGTTTAGAAGAAATTCGTATGCCCGTAGATCAATTTGATGTAGTTGAATTAGTTTTTGATGATGAAAATGATGATTCTGATGGTGCATTAGAACGGAGCATAGGAGAGTGTACTGTCGGCGAAATAGTTGAAATAACTCATTCTGAATTAACAGATACCCCAGAAGAATTAGGTGATGAACCTGAAGTAGCTAAATTAGTAACAAAACAAAATAAATCAAAACCAGCTGAAGTTAGAGGAAATGAATATATTGGTGCTTTCACAAAAGAAGAAACAACTCCAGGTGAAACTGATTTGATTGGTTATTATTTTAAAGACGCAAGCAGGGTTCCCCTATTAGATAAAGAAGGTGAAGTGCGATTAGGTAGGCTAGTACAAAGTGGACTTGAAGCTAGTAAAACACTTGAATCAACTGATCTAAATACGATAGATCCTATAGTAAAGCGACAATTACAACGAACTGTTAGGGAAGGCGATGCTGCAAAGATATATTTTATGGAAGCTAACCTTAGATTGGTTATTTCAATTGCCAAAAAATACCCCAGAAATTCTAATATGGGATTATTGGATAATATTCAAGAAGGTAATATTGGGCTTGGTCATGCAGTTGATAAATTTGATCCAGAAAAAGGATTTAAATTTAGTACTTATGCAACTTGGTGGATAAGACAGACAATAGGTAGGGCTCGTGACAATTCTAGCCATATGATTAGATTACCGGTACACGAAGCCGAAAAGGGTCGTCTATTATTACACGTTGAAGAAAGATTAATGGATGAAGCCATGAGACATGGTCAATCATCTCCCACTGAAAAAGAGATTGCAGATGAAATGGATATCTCTATAGATGTTTTAAGTAGTCTTCGTAGTGCTATGTTATTAAGTACTGTGTCACTAGATATGCCAATAGGTGTTTATGGAGATGGAGTACTTGCTGATATAGTACCTGACAATTCTAACCAAGGCCGGTTATCGAACGTAGAAAGTTTGTTAGACCAATCTGAAACATTAAAAATATGGGAAAAACTATTAACTGAAAGAGAATATGAAATAGTTTTAGCGCGCCTAGCCTTAAATGATTACAATGGCGAAAAGTTAACTTTACAGGAACTTGCTTCGAAACTTAATATTACCCGTGAAAGAGCAAGACAAATCGAAAATATTGCATATTTAAAAATTTCCAGAGCAAATATTTTTTCGCAATTAGTAAATAAATGTGTTTACGAAGCTGATGATTATCAAAAATTAGAAGTATATTTTATGAATGCACCATATAAAGCTATGACTCGTGGAAGGGGTTATTTGGATAGAAGAAGTACTAAGGTTCGGTTTGAAGACGTCGCTGAAAGTGTAATTGATATGATGCATATGTATTTTGGGAAGAATAAAGTTAACGAAATAGTAGAATCAGTTATTGGCCGAAAAATAAAAGTTCTACCGTCTGGCGCTCCAAATATACCCTCAAACGCAAATAAAATAAGGCAAAGATTTGGCATAGTGCCAATTACTGGAAAAAATGAAGCAATGACTCTAATGAAAGTGATTAATGCTCGATCCGATCTTCATTCTGCAGAAACCAGAATTTTAACAAAATTAGTAAATGATGAAGACAATTACAAATATTATTAACTCTATACTCTAGAATTTATCTCTGTTTTTTTGTATAATGTACCGACTCTATGAACGAAAATGACAATATTATAGTTAAAGGAGCTCGTGAACATAACCTCAAGAATATTGATGTTACTATACCGAGAAATAAACTCGTGGTTATTACTGGACTTTCTGGTTCGGGAAAATCTAGCTTAGCTTTCGATACTATTTACGCAGAAGGTCAACGACGTTATGTTGAATCTTTGAGTTCTTATGCTCGGCAGTTTTTAGGCTTAATGGAAAAACCAGATGTTGACCAAATAGACGGACTTAGTCCAGCTATTTCTATCGATCAAAAATCGACTAGTCGAAATCCAAGAAGTACTGTAGCAACAGTTACAGAAATTTATGATTATTTAAGACTTTTGTATGCACGTATTGGTATACCACATTGTCCAATTTGTGGTAAACCAGTTACACGACAAACAAACGCAGATATTATTGATAAGGTTAGTTCATTACCAAAAGATGCAAAACTAATGATACTTGCGCCGATTGTTGCTGAGAAAAAAGGAGCATTCGAACATATCCCTGAACAGTATTCGAGAGCTGGATATGCAAGAGCTCGAGTTGATGGAGTAGTTTATTCTCTTGATGAATTTCCGGAATTAGACAAGAACTATAAACATAAAATTGAAATGGTTGTTGATCGAATTGTTAATAACGACGAAAGTCGATCACGATTAGCACAATCAATTGAACAAGCGTTAGACATTGCATCAGGACAATTAAAAGTTGTAAATGTAGATTCGTCAGAGGAATTCGATTATAGCTTAATGTATGCTTGCGTTGATCATCCGGATGTAAATATTCCAGAACTAGAGCCAAGAACATTTAGTTTCAATAATCCACAAGGTGCTTGTCCGGTGTGTACTGGACTAGGCTCAAGGTTAGAAGCTGACCCTGATATGATAATTCCAAACGGTAGATTAACAATAGCTGAAGGTGCAATTAGACCATTCAACAGAATTAATATGGATGCCTGGTATACCAAAAAAATGCAGGCAGTAGCTGATCGATATCATTTCTCTCTACAAGTACCAACAGCCGACTTAAAACCAGAAGATTTAAATAAAATACTTTACGGTACCGGAAAAGAGACATATAAAGTTAGCTTAGGTCTTGGCCGAACTTTTCAAACAGCTTATGAGGGTGTAATTCCAAATATTGAACGTAGACACCGTGAAACTGACAGTGATTTCATCCGCCGCGATATAGAAAGGTTTATGCGTGAAAAACCGTGTAGTGTTTGTGGAGGTAAAAGATTAAAACCAGAAGTACTTGCGGTAACAGTTAAAGATAAATCAATCATGGATATTTGTGAATACTCAGTCGATAATGCTATAAGTTTTTTCGAAGGACTACATTTTAACGAAATAGAAACAAAAATAGCTAAACAAATTCTAAAAGAGATACTTGCAAGATTAAGGTTCATGAAAGATGTTGGATTAAATTATTTAGATCTTGCTAGAAGCGCAGTAACACTCTCAGGTGGTGAAGCTCAACGAATAAGATTAGCCACGCAAATTGGCTCAGGTTTAATGGGTGTGCTGTATGTACTTGATGAACCTAGTATTGGTTTACATCAGAGGGATAATAATAGATTGGTAGCTACCTTAAAACACCTAAGAGATATTGGCAATACGGTACTAGTCGTAGAACACGATGAAGAAACTATACGAACTTCAGATTATTTGCTAGACATTGGTCCTTATGCTGGAATTCATGGTGGAAACGTAGTTGCTGAAGGTAAACCCGCAGATGTTATGAAAGTAAAAGATAGCATTACCGGCCAATATCTACGCGGAGAGAAATCTATAGCTGTACCTAAAAAAAGACGTAGGGGAAACGGTAACACGCTTACTATTAAAGGAGCTCGAGAAAATAATCTAAAGAATATTGATGCTGATATTCCACTTGGTATGTTGGTTGTTGTTAGTGGCGTGTCTGGTTCTGGCAAATCGTCTTTAATAAATGACATTTTAGCAAAAGAATTATCAGCTAGACTAATGCGTAGCAATGCGGTTCCTGGTAAACATGATGAAATACATGGTATAAAAAATCTAGACAAAGCAATTATTATTGACCAATCCCCTATCGGACGAACACCTCGTAGTAATCCTGCAACTTACACGGGTTTGTTTACGCCAATAAGAGAATTATTCGCCGGAACACCCGAAGCAAAACTTAGGGGTTATATGCCTGGTAGATTTAGTTTTAATGTTCGCGGTGGACGGTGTGAGAATTGTAGCGGTGATGGGATTATTAAGATTGAAATGCACTTTCTTCCTGATGTATACGTCCCATGTGAAGTTTGTCATGGCAAAAGATATAACCGTGAAGCTTTAGAGATTCATTATAAAGGTAAAAATATTAGTGATGTGCTTAGTCTAACAACCGAAGCAGCATTAGAATTTTTCCAAAATATTCCATCAATTGCACGTAAACTTCAAACACTAGTTGATGTAGGTTTGGGTTATATTTGTCTTGGGCAATCAGCCACTACACTATCAGGAGGTGAGGCACAAAGAGTTAAACTTGCTACTGAACTTTCGCGCCGTCCAACTGGCCGTACATTGTATATATTAGATGAACCAACAACAGGTCTTCACATGGACGATGTTAACAAGTTACTTAGTGTTCTACATGCACTTGTTGATACTGGTAACAGTATGATCATAATTGAACATAATCTAGATGTGATTAAAAATGCAGACTATGTAATTGACATGGGGCCAGAGGGTGGTGATGGTGGTGGTCAAATAATCGCTACAGGTACACCTGAGAAAATTGCCGACTCTAAAGATAGCTACACTGGCCATTATTTAAAGCAAATGCTTAAAAAATAAGTACCGTACAGGATATGCCTGTTAATATAAACGTATGCTAGGTAAAAAATCTACTAAACAATTATTAAAAAATAAAAATTTATTATTTAGCAAAATCATTACTATATCTGTAGTTTTTATTATAGCTTTCCTAGGTGTTCATTATTACTTTAGTTCTCATGCTGCATCTCCATTCGTAACTATTTCAGCAAATAAGGGTACTCTAGCAGGCAGTGCGATCAATTATTCAGACACAGGAGCTTCTGATGGTATAGCTACTCGCTTCGGCACATCAAACTCAAGCGGTTTTATCACAACTTCTGGAACAAATTTTATGTTGGCTGGTAAAGTATTCCAATACATTGGTTTTAATTTTTATGGTGCAGCGGATACTTGTTATAACGGAGTAACAACACCAGCCCAACTTGATGCTTATTTCGCCAGATTGCCGTCAAATGGAGTAACACGCATTTGGGCATTTCAGACTTATGGCACGAGTGGTGTAAACACGGTACTTACAGAAGCCGCTAAATACCATCAACATCTTATACTAACTTTAGGTGATGATGATGCTTCGTGTGGTGAAACAGACGGAGCAATAAGTGGTAACCAGAAAGGTAAGATGCTTGCGTTCTATCAAACTGGTTGGCAAGGAAAATATTTAAGTTGGGTAAATACTATAGTCCCAATGTTCAAAAATAACCCGAGCATTATGATGTGGGAAGTAGCAAATGAACCAGGTAATGTGGGTGATCGTCCAACCGAAGCAGTTATGCAAGCATATTTTGAAGGTACGTCTGATGCAATCAGGGCTATAGATACAAATCATCTTATAGGTGTTGGTACAAATTACCCCGGCGCAGTCGGTACTTATAATGAGTTTGTAAAAGCATTAAATATTCCAAATATTGATGCAATTAGTGTTCATGATTACTCATACGATTATGAACATGGAGCTATAGTTTCATCGAATTTTACAACTGCTAAGCTAGTTTCTCAACAAATTAACAAACCGTTTTATGTTGGTGAGACTGGAGTTAAATCTGGACCGACATGTACGGATGTACCTACTATTTCGTTGACCTATGCTGATCGAGTTACGTTCCTAAAAGCTAAAACAGATGCTTATATTAAAGGTGGAGCAGGGGGAGTAGGTTTTTGGGAATATGAACCTACTCAAGCAAGTTGGTTGGGAACATGTCCTTGGGAGTTTTATCCTACAGACCCCTTCGTATCAGTAGTTCAAAACTACGTTATTCCATGATCTAGATTGTCTAATTAATAAATTTAATTAGCGGCTTTTTTGGAATTTTTAGCGGCTTTTTTGACCTTATATGAATTAATTAATTGTTGTCTGCGTTCTTTTTTGCCAAATAGATGCCAAGCTGCTGGCGTAAATGAAAATACCGTAGCAATAATTATTACCGGAAGTAGATACTTGTCTATATTATGAATTTTATGACCTAACCAAAAACCTAGTAAAGGCAATAACAGTCCCCAAAGTATTGCGCCCAATACATTAAAGATAAAGAATTTTTTAGGATTCATTTTACTAGCACCTGCAACTATTGGTGCAAAAGTTCTAACTACTGGAATAAATTGACCTAACATAACAGTTTTACCGCCATGTTTTTCATAAAAAGATTCCGCACTATTAAGGTAGTCCTTTCTAAAGAAAAAACTGCCTTTTTTATTGAACATTTTTTTACCTGCTTGTAGGCCTATAAAATATCCAACTGTGCTACCAGCTATTTTTGCAATAATAACTACTAATATAAGTCCAGAAATTGGTAAGTAGTGTTGGGCTGCGAAAAATCCGGCAGTAAATAATAACGTGTCACCAGGGAAGAAAAAACCAAATGGTATTCCGGACTCTGTAAATATTATGGCTGCGATAAGTAACAAACTTACTATATGCCCACTGTGTTGGATTACATGATTAACGTCAAACATTATTTATAAGGTTACTTGGTTTATAGTTTGGAGTCTAGAGATTTAAGCCAAAGAATTATTAAAGTCCAGCGAACTGACAGATTATAGGGTATAATATAACTCTAGTTTACGGAATAATGAGAAGGAATTTATGAGCGACAAAGATATTTCATTAGCATTGCAAGAACGCGAAGTTTTAGGCAAAGGCCTTAATCAACTAAGAAAGCAAGGTTTAGTCCCTGCTGTAATTCATGACCACGGAAAGCCCTCAACACATGTTATGGGCGAATATCAGTCTATCGCAAAAGTATATGCTAATGCTGGCAAGCACCACCCAGTTGAACTAATGGTAGGATCAAAGAAAAACACTGCAATTATTAAAGACGTACATTACGATCCTGTTAAGCATCGAGTAGAACATGTAGTTTTTCAGGCAATTCGTCAAGATGAAAAAGTTCAAACCGAGGTTCCTATTAGTTTTGTCGGAGAAATTCCAGCAGAGAAAACTGGACTCATGGTGATTACTCACCTTTCTCACGTTGAATCTGAAGCACTCCCTAGAGATTTACCTGATGAATTGAAACTAAATACTGAGAGCCTTGTAGAAATTGGAGACAAACTAACAGTTGCTGATTTGGTAATACCCGCAAACGTAACACTAATTACTGATCCTGAATCATTGATTATTTCAGTCGAGGAAACACCTGCTCAAGTATCTGAAGAAAGCACTGAAGAAGAAGTTGAGGGTGAAGCAGATGGTGAAGAATCTACTGGCGAAAAGACAGCTCCAACTGAGGAAGAATAATCACTAGTTAAATCCAAGGCGAATGCATGGATAAATTATCTGAAAAATTAGATCAATTACCAAAAGCACCGGGTGTTTATTTTCACAAAGATAAGCACGGCAAGGTAATCTATATTGGCAAAGCGGCTGTTCTTAGAAATAGAGTTAGGCAATACTTTCAAAAAAGTAGGAATATGGATCCCAAAACTACACTACTTGTTAGTGAGATTACGGATATTGACTGGATTGAAGTTGAAACTGAAATTGATGCGTTATTTCTAGAAGCTGAACTAGTTAGACGTTATTTACCAAAATATAATATTTTATTACGGGACGATAAAAGTCTTACATATATTCGAATAGACTACAAAGCAAACTATCCCTCCGTAACACTTACAAGGCGACCGCTGGATGACAAAGCAGATTACTATGGCCCATATAATAGCTCTCAAACTCTAAAATTATCTCTTAAATATCTAAGAAGGATATTTCCCTACTCAACCCATATGGGAGTAATTCCAAAAAGGGTTTGTCTTCAATATCATCTTGGACTTTGTCCGGGTATTGAGGAGAACAAAACTACCATTGGTGACTATCGAGCAAATCTTCGACAATTAATACGTTATATAAAAGGTGAGCGTACAGCATTGATTAAGGACATTGAGAAATCAATGAACCAAGCGTCTAGAAAAAAAGATTATGAGGCAGCGGCGAGTTATCGTAACCAACTCACATCTCTTAAAAGCTTATCTAATAGAATAATTTTTTCGGACAAAGAAAATTTAGAAATGAGTAAAGATCAAGGTCTAGCTGGTCTTGCGGATATTTTGGGTCTTAATAATATTCCACGGAGAATTGAAGGCTACGATATTAGTCATATGCAAGGAACTAATAATACGGCTAGCATGGTTGTTTTTATCAATGGGATACCCGACAAAGTTTCATACCGTAAGTTTAAAATGAGGTTACCTGGTAACAATGATTTTGGTCATATGGAAGAAACCCTATCTAGACGTTTATCTGAAAAAAATCAAAAATCATGGCCTAAGCCCGACCTAATATTAATTGATGGAGGTAAAGGTCAGCTTAGTTCAGCCATTAAAGCGAGAGATATATTAGGCGTGAGTATTCCAATGATAGGTCTTGCAAAAAGAGAAGAGGAAATTATAGTAGATAATATTGGCTCTAAACTTTCTGTTAATCGGGATATACTTAAGACCCATCGAGCGATTATTGCAGATATTGGCAACTTTAGTGCAATTCTATTACCGAAAGATTCCCCAATAATTAAATTGCTTCAGAGAATTCGTGACGAATCTCATAGATTTGCAGTAAGCTACCACACTGTATTAAAGATAAAGTCGCAAAAAAATAGTATTTTAGATAATATTCCAGGAGTTGGACCAACCACTAAAAAAGTATTATTAAAGGAGTTTGGTAGTGTGGACGGAATAACTAAAGCCAATAAAACGGATATTCAAAAATTAATTGGATATAGTAAAGCAACCGTAATTAAACAGTACTTAAGTACTAAATAGGTAATTTATGGAATCAATAAAACCAAATTTTTTTATTAATAACCGGGCCAACTTACGCTCACTTTTTAAAGGGACTGCTCCAATTGTCTTAACAGCTAGCGGATTACTACAACAAAATAGCGATATTAGTTATCCTTTCAAACAAGATAGTAGCTTTTGGTACCTAACGGGTATAAATGAGCCCGACATTATTCTTGTAATGGACAGAACTAAAGAGTACTTAATCTTACCTATCCGGCCACATTTTACTGATGTATCAGATGGAAAATTGGATTTAGAGCTTATATCTCAGCAGTCAGGCATAAAGGAAATTTTGGATAATCAAGAAGGCTGGCGAAGACTTAGTTCAAAATTAAAAAGATCAAAACATGTTGCTTTGCTTTCAGTTCCTCCAGCTTTTGCTGAGCATTTTGGTTTTTATACTAATCCTGCCAGAGCACACTTAACTAATAAAATAAAAGAAATAAATTCAGATTTATCGCTACTTGATCTAAGAGAACATATAACGAAACTTAGACTAATTAAACAACCTGAAGAAATCGAATCTCTTAACCAAGCAATTAAGATAACTACAGAAACTATTAAAAAGATCCAAAAGAATGTTAAAAAATATAGTTATGAATATGAAGTCGAAGCGGTAATATTATCTGAATTTAGGAAGAATAACTCAAAGCCAGCATTTGCAAATGGAGTTTCAACAGGTAAGAATTCTACAGCCATTCATTATGATCGGGGTGACTCTGAGCTTATTGACGGAGAATTAATATTACTAGATATTGGTGCCGAGATTAATCATTATTCAGCTGATATAACTAGAACTTTTGCTATATCTGGGAAAATGTCTAAACGACAGAAGCAGGTATTTGATAGTGTATATGAGGTCCAGCAGTTTGCTTATTCGTTACTAAAACCTGGGGTAGTTTATCAAGAGTACGAGTCTCAAATTGAACATTTTATGGGTGAAAAGTTACGAGAACTAGGTCTAATTACTACTATAGACAAAGATTCAGTAAGGCAATATTATCCTCACTTAACGTCTCATTTTTTAGGTTTAGATACTCATGACATCGGAGATTTTGATACTATATTCCAAGAAAATATGATATTAACTGTTGAGCCAGGTATTTATATTCATGAAGAAGGAATAGGCGTGAGGCTTGAAGACGACGTATTAATTACTAAAACTGGTCATAAAATCTTAAGCGCTAACTTGCCCTCTTCATTTAACTAACTTACAATTAATGCAATGAAGCGAGGACCGATATTACGGTTTATTATTTCTTGGGTTGTATGTGGTCTAGGTATCTGGATAGCATCAGCACTCTTAGGTGGAAGAATAAATTATAACAATCAAATTACAGTAATTATTATTGCTGGATTAATTTTGGCATTGGTAAACACAATAGTTAAGCCGATTATTGTATTATTATCACTTCCCGCGATACTTTTTACCCTGGGATTGTTCATTATTGTTATAAATGGTTTGATGTTAACTCTTGTTAGTGCAATATATCCAGCACTACAAATATCGTCATTTTGGGCTGCATTACTTGCTGGTATGGTCATTGGCTTGGTAAACTACTTAGTGTCAACTATTTTGGACAGGATATAACTATGAGTACAACAATAAGTATATATGATTATGTAGCCTTAGGAGCGATGATAATAATGACATTGCTAATCATGTTGCAGACACGTGGAGCAACCCTAGGTGCAGGGTTAGGTTCTAGTGGTGAAATTAATACTTCTAGGCGCGGTTCAGACAAGACCATTTTTTGGTTAACGATTATTTTCGCAGGCATTTTTGTGGGATCTTTGGTTATTAGTGTAATAGCTTAGTTTAGGTGGCTAATGATAAATAGAACAACGAAACTTCGTTGGCGTCGCAAGTACAGAGTTAAAAGACGTCAAGTTGAAGATTATTCTCAACAAGCCGAAGAGAATCTTGATAAACATTTCTTCAGGCGATTGAATAGAATAGTTGGAGTCCGAAGATTTATCGTAAGTTGGTTATTGCTATTTATTTTATTAACTAGCATTACAATTGCTCAAACTCATGGGCTTAGTTCTTATTATCAAAAACTAAAACCAACTAGCGGTGGAACTTACAATGAAGGCATTGTTGGCACTTTCACAAATGCTAATCCACTCTTTGCAAATACCGACGTTGATCATTCTGTTTCAAGGTTAATTTTTCCTGGACTTTTTAAATACAATCAATCTAATAAGTTAGTTGGCGATCTAGCTCAATCTTATGTTAGTGACACAAGAGGCCTTGTATACACGGTTATACTAAAAGATAACTTGAAATGGCAGGACGGAAAGCCCCTAAACGCTCAGGATGTTGTTTTTACTTACCAATCCATTGAAAATCCAGATGTAGGTTCACCATTATTCAATGATTGGAAGGGTGTAAAAGTTGTGGCTATGAATTCTAATACCATTCAATTCACACTTCAAGAACCCCTAAGTTCGTTTCCCTACACCATGATAAATGGAATAATTCCTAAACATATTTTGGGTAATGTTAACCCTGTTCAGATGCGTGATTCTACGTTTGATACATTAAACCCAATTGGATCTGGACCATTTAAATTGTCTGAAGTTGATGTCACGGGAAGTACTGCGTCAGCTTATATGCAGCAGATTGGAATGAATGCCAATCATCAATATTATGAAGGAAGACCAACTCTTGATCGATTTGTAATAAATGCTTTCAATAATCAATCTCAGATGGTTAGCAGTTTTAATAACGGGGTGTTAAATGGAATGGCCGGTCTTACAACTGTACCCGATAAACTCAATAAGAATAATAGCGTATACAACTACAATATTCCATTGACCGCTGAGGTGATGGTGTTCTTTAATACTTCACAACCAGT
Source organism: Saccharimonadales bacterium (SeqCode) (assembly GCA_038317055.1). Lineage (GTDB taxonomy): Bacteria > Patescibacteriota > Saccharimonadia > Saccharimonadales > DATKHC01 > JBBQBA01. The sequence continues at coordinate 89,324 of JBBQBA010000001.1, read as the reverse complement.
TTTGAATGATATGAAGGTTAGACAGGCATTAGTGCAATCTATTGATGAGAGTAGCATTATTAGTGGGTTAGACTATCCGGTAATAGCTGCTAAATCACCTCTTCTTCCATTTCAGATAGGATATGATCCTAAGACTCTTCAATTATCTACTAATGTTGTAGCAGCAAATAATACACTTACTACAGCTGGTTGGGTTCTGGGTAAAAATGGATTTAGATATAAAAATGGTGCTCCCTTAAAGTTTAATCTTTACACTGCTGATAATAGTGAGTTTAATTTGGTATCAGCTTCACTTAAATCTCAGTGGAGAGCAATTGGTGCGGATGTCCAAATATTGCCCCAACAACCAACTGATCTACAAACAATAATTAATAGTCGAGCCTATGACTCATTACTTTACGGTATATCGATAGGCGTTGATCCTGATGTTTTTGCTTATTGGGATAGTACTCAGGCTCAAACAAACGCAGTACCAGGATTAAACTTGTCAGTATATAAAGACACTGCCGCAGATAAGGCTCTTGAAGAAGGTAGAACTAGGATTGGCACAGCACTTCGAGCTGCTAAATATCAACCATTCTTACAAGCATGGCAAACAGCTGCTCCTGCGGTTGCACTATATCAACCTAGATATCTATATATTACGAGGGGACAGTTATATGGATTCACACCCACAATGCTTAATAACGGAACCGATAGATACTCAAATGTAAATAATTGGGAAATTAGAGAAGTCAGAACAACTAACTAAGAGTTATACTTTAATAAGTTCTTTATTTTGGGGATGTGGTGAAATTGGTATACACGCTAGTTTCAGGTACTAGTGAGCTTAGCTCGTGGAGGTTCAAGTCCTCTCATCCCCACCAATTTAAGACGTATGATCATGATTAATATCTGATAAAAAACACGATTTTCGACCATATATTAGAATATCAAGATCTGTAAAACTATAAATATCTTCTACGGGTGTATAATGTTACTGGTTATAATTAAAAATAATGTGCATAATAGATTAATATAATTATCCGCATGAATAAAGATACAAAAATAATGATTATTAAAACCCCCAAGCTTAAGCGACATTACATTATTTCAATTGTAGTAATTATGTTAGTTACTTCTTTTGTGATTTTAAAATTCCCGTCATCCGCTCGTGCAGCTTGCTCTATTCCTACTACAACTTACGGGACTGACACAATGACAGCTGCTGTTCCTAGCACTACTACCTACTCTGTTTGGGTTCGTATGAAGATCCCAGCAATTACAAGTAATACTATAAAGCTTCAAGTCGATGGTTCTAATTGTTATGACGTAGGTGGCAACAGTTCGATGCCAGTTAATACTTGGACATGGGTAAACTATCAAAATGCTGTTACAACACAAACTATGACTGCATCGCTATCATCTGGTAACCATAGTTTAGAGTTAATTGGCACTCAACCAGGAGTAATTATCGACAACATACTCTTACTCGCCGATAATAGTTGTGTACCAACCGGAACAGGTGTCAATTGTACGACTGGTCAGCCTGTAGTGTTACCAAGTACTCCTGCTGGACTTAATTCTAGTGCTAAGAGTTCAACTAGTGTTGGGCTAACTTGGAATGCAAGCAATGATAATGGTGGTCCTGGGATAGCTGGATACTATATCCTACGAAGCACCGGTGGAGGTGCCTATACTCGCGTTAATTCTTCAAACATCAATTCATTTACAGACACTAATCTTCAACCAAATACGACATATAGCTATACGGTTGAAGCTTACGATATAAGTAATCCGGTTAATGTATCAATATCTTCTGCACCCACAACCGTAACTACACCAAAGACTCCTGATACAACTCCGCCTTCTCAGCCAACAAATCTAGGTGCTCTACCCGTTGGAAATGGGCAAATAAGCCTTCATTGGACTGCGAGCACAGACAATGTTGGATTGGTGGCATACGTACTTTATCGAAATGGATCTGGATTAGCCTTCGTCTCACCAACTGCAACAAGTTATATTGATTCTAGTGTAAGTGGAAACACTATATATAGCTACTATATAGTTGCTTATGATACCACCGGTAATAAATCCACAAATTCTACTACAGCTAGTACTACAACAACTGCAGTAATAAACCCAGCAGTTACTTATGTTTACGGTACCGTAACTGATAGTGTTACGAAAGCTCCAATTGCAGGAGTCACTGTTAGTGTCGGTCTGGCTGGTTCAACAACAACCAATGCAAGTGGACAATATCTCTTAAGTAACATAAAGCCCAATCATAACTATAATTACAATTTCAAAACCCCGAATGACAAAACTTTGCATAATCCAGAGCAATACTCAGCTGGTATTCATCAACTCAATGTAACTATGAGTTCTAAATAGTTATAAATTGTAAGAGTTATTAGTTTTGATCAAAGTCTTCATTAGTATTTTTATTAGTTAAAAAGTATCAATTGGAGACAGATTATTATGCTATGATAACTGTAAATATGTTAATGCTTTCGGGGGATTTTGTATTTAAATATGAATAAAATCGCGCAATACTTACAGGGTCATATTAATGGTGAGATAATTACAGGTAATGATGCAAGGCGACACTTTTCTACAGACGCAAGCATATTTACGATAACTCCCAACGTCATCGTTTATCCTAGAAATGAAAACGATATTAGAAAGACCACTAAGTTTACCTGGCAATTAGCTGAGCGAGGTCGAGTGTTTCCTATAACCGCACGTGGAAGTGGTACAGATCAAACAGGAGCTGCTATCGGTAGTGGAATAATAATAATCTTCCCGGCACACCTTAATCGGATACTTGAATTAGATAACAAAACCGGAACTGTAACTGTTGAGCCAGGAATTAATTATGGCAAACTTCAACAAACTCTTTATACACATGATAGGTTTCTACCTCCGGCACCATCCTCAATGGAATACAGCACGATTGGCGGAGCTCTGGCAAACAATGCTAGTGGTGCTAGAAGTCTGAAATACGGATCTACTCTTGATTTTGTAAAGGGTCTAAGGGTAGTTCTTTCAAATGGTGATGTAATTGATGCAAAGCGGTTATCAAAACGCGAACTCAATAAGAAACTTGGACTATCAACCTTTGAAGGTGAAATATATAGAACTATTGATGCCCTAATTGAAGACAACCAGGAGGTTATTAAAAAGTTTAATCTAAGTACAACCAAGAATGCTGCAGGCTACAATATTAATCTAGTAAAGCGAAAAGACGGATCTTTTGATCTAACTCCATTACTTGTTGGATCACAGGGAACACTTGGTCTAATAACTGAGGCTACATTATCTACTTTACAGCGCAAGGCAAATACGACATTAATACTTGCTAAACTAGAAACTCTTGCGGTATTACAGCAGGTTATTATAGAAATTAGAAAATTGCCGGAGACTCCAAGTATGGTCGAAATTGTAGATAAGAATTTACTCGATATGGCACACAAATATGATCCTGGTTTAATTTCGGCAACCCTAAAAGAACCAATGCCTAATTTTGTTTTATTAATAGAACTGGACAATGAATCAGATCATGCACAAAAGAAATTATTGAAGAGATTATCACGAATATTTAAAGATAATGCAGTTCAATATCATTCTGAAACTGAAGCCCATAAAAAAGAAGAATTATGGAAACTCCGAGAAAGTACAACTGCAGTACTTTTACACGGTGAAGGTAGTGCGAAACCGATTCCAATTATTGAAGATGGAATTGTACCACCGGAAAATCTAGCTAAGTTTATGGCTGGGGTATATGAAATATTTAAGAATAACAATATGCCAATTTCAGTTTACGGTCACGCCGGTGATGGACATCTTCATATTCAACCAATATTGGATATTGGCCAAGTTGGACATCGTCAAAAAATATTTAAGATTATGGATGAATACTATAAGCTAGTTCTTAATTTAGATGGCAGTATTACCGGAGAACATGGTGAAGGACGACTAAGAACTGCATACTTACCATTACAATACGGTGCGGATGCTTATGAGATACTTAGAAAAATAAAAGAAACTTTTGACCCACACGGTATACTAAATCCTGGCGTAAAGATAGGTGGCGGAATTGATACCGTGAAACCAATTCTTCGTGATAGCTATGATCTTGGTCATTTTTATAGTTATCTACCCTACATCTAGTCCTTATATAAATGCTTTCTATCATATATACTAATCCTTAAATGCCGCTTCTAATTAATAGGCATTCTGGCCTAGAGGGTTAAATAAATACTGATGTCTAAAAGGGTAATTAAGTAACAAATGGCGCGCTTACCGTCACCCGGTGGGGATAATGGTAATTGGGGTAATATATTAAACGACTTTTTAAGTGTTTCCTTAAATTCCGATGGAAGTCTGAAAGATTCTGCTGTTGGTGCTACAGGACCACAAGGTCCACAAGGTACAATAGGTCCAACTGGACCTGGTGGGGGAGCAACAGGTGCTACTGGTGCTCAAGGTAGCACTGGTGCAACCGGAGTAACTGGCTCAACTGGTCCTCAGGGAGCAACGGGAACAGGTTCGACAGGTGCTACAGGTTCGCAAGGAATACAGGGTTTTACAGGATCTTCCGGCCCAATTGGAAATACCGGCTCTACAGGTGCCGGAATCACTGGTGCTACTGGACCAACAGGTGCAACGGGTTCTACTGGTCCTCAGGGTTCAACCGGTGCCGGTACTACTGGAGCTACTGGACCAACAGGTGCAACAGGCTCAACTGGTCCTCAAGGAGCAACAGGATCAGGTTCGACAGGCTCAACTGGTCCTCAAGGAGCAACAGGTGCTGCATCTAGTGGGGCATTATTACTAACTGGTGGCACCATGAGCGGTTCTATAGGAATGGGAAATAATGCTATTACCGGAGCAAGTAGTTTAGGCGTACAGGGTGGAAGTGGGTCATTACTTGATGGTAGATATATGGGTACTACTTCGTTGGGTGCACCAACTGGGGGAGCTGTTACATTTACGGTCGGCGATTTTGTTATTGATCAAACTGGTGCTGTTTGGACTTGTACTATAGCAGGAGCTCCTGGAACTTGGATCGAATCACAAGTACCGACCACCTTATCTAAAAATATTATGTTATCTCTCGTATATGACTCTACCTATGGTCCTACCGATTCATTAAGAGCAAATACCGCTATTTTAACTTCACAAACTGTTACGGTGGACTTTTTACCGCTTCTTACTACTTCAATGCTCGGGACTAATTCTTGGTCTGGAGGAGTTGCGACTTTTACTTTCAGCTCTTCAATACTAGGAACGTTAGGCAAAATTGGCGACGTATTTGGTGCATATTCAACTGGTTTCGTACCAAGTAATTGGAATATCGGAAGTTCATTATCTCTTATAAGTTTTACAATAACTTCTTCAACAACCGCCACAGCCCCAATAGCAAGTAATCCGGGAACAATAACGCAACTTGGAAATGTAAATGCACCGCCTTCAATTGCTACTAGCCTTAGTGGTGGCCCGTATGGTCCTAGGGGAGTAATTCAAAATGAGGGAAATGTTACTTTTGCTCAACCAGCTAGCGCGCTTTATGGAATAGGGCCAGTTATTCAGAATGAATATACATATACAAATGCAACACCAGTTAATGACACATGGACAACTACTAACGGTTCTAATGTAATTACAAAATCTACCCAACAAGTACTGCAATAACGGGTGGAATGTTGGTTACAGGTACTGGTATAGGCGCAAACGCTAAATCGAGTAATATTTCATATACTGGTGGAGTTTGGTCAATTTCTTTATTTAATGGATTTACTCCTGTTAATTCAACACAAAGTGGAACAGTATCATTAAAGTTTGCAATTACTAGTATCTATTCAGCAGAACAATTTGTTAATTTACCAACAGTCATTGCTAATAATGCACCCGTAGCATTTCCTTTATCTGGTAACACTTTTAGTTCTCCTGGTGCTGGACAAGGTTGGTCAGTAGGAATCTGGGATAACATCTTATATTTAACAACTAATGGTGGTAGTTTATCCAATATTCAACAGATTAATATGCAGCTAGGAGGTATTTACGGCGCAAATACAACTGGCCTAATTAGAATTGGAATTAATGTAAACGACGTATCTACAGGAACTCAAGGTGCTGGAAATGGAACTGTAGCAAAACAATTAGGTGTTGTCATAGCTAATATGGCGAATGATGGCGCCACTTATTATCCGTTTTATGGTGCAACTCAAAATGTAGGTTTATTGAATTCTTCAACTACTTTTGTACCATCAGCTCCGATGATAACTAATATCACTAGTGGCTCAAATAATGTAAATATAAGTACTTATACAGGTTCAGGTTCATTAAATGTGACTTCGACAAATGGATTTAATACTAGCTTTACAACCGCATCCTATGGCTCTTCAACTACAATAAGTGCCATTAATACTGCTACTTTCTTGCAAGCGAACAATGTTGGATGGGCACAAGCTGGTATGGGAACGATAGTTGATAATACAGGGACTTCACATACATTTACATATACCAGTAGGGCTGCTTTTGTATTTGGAGGTGTAGTGGTAAGTGGATCTGGAACTATAAATGCAACAGCAGCAATTAATCCAGTAATTCTGATCGCCAGTGGTAATAACCAGGCAACTAGTCCGGCTATTTCATATACAGGAGTATCCGGCGGTAATACTTTTACGGGTTGTACGACCGTTTTTGGAACCGCAACAATAGCTACAGGACAGGCAGTATTTTCCGGTAGTAATACTCAATCAGCGGGAGCTAATTTTACTGTAGATGCACGATATTCTAGCACTATAACTTTAGTTTCAGCCTCAGCGGTAGCAGCCATAACTGGAGCAGCTGTCATTACAGGCGTAGGAGTTGGATATGATGGCCAAGTCATAACTATTGTTAATGGCGCAGTTTCAGTCACAAATACACTAACCTTTACTTCTGGAGTGACTCAGCAGCTGATTCTAAACAGCGCAACCAGAGTTCTTGCTGGCAATGGCGGAACTTTGACGGTTATATGGAAACAAGACATGCAAATGTGGGTTGAAATTGGTTTTAGTCAGGGAACTGGGTCGCAGACATTAACTAGTAGTCCAACACCAACTTCTGGAGTAGCATTTACTCCATCCACTATTTGTAATACAACAGTATATTTAGCTAATAGTGTTTCTCAGAACGTAACAGTTACTATGGGACCTTCATCGGGTGCGGAAAATACAATATATCCTTCAACTGTAACTACGGGAAAAGGATTATTAACGTTAAATGTGCCAGCGAATTGGAAAGTTATAGTTACGGTTAATGCAACAATGCCAACTGCACTAGTTGTTAATCAACAATAAAAAAATGGTGCGCGAGAGAGGACTCGAACCTCCACACCTTGCGGCACCTGCCCCTCAGACAGGCGTGTCTACCATTTCACCACTCGCGCCTATAACTCCTCATTAGCATAAGGATGAGCAACTAAAAAATCAATTTATTAAGTTTACTGAAACGTAATTATTGCTCTCTATAGTACAGATGTGATACTTTATCAGAAGTCGGGTGATTAGCTCAGTTGGCTAGAGCATCTCGTTTACACCGAGAGGGTCGGGGGTTCGAGTCCCTCATCACCCACCATAATTATATAGAAAATATTTCAATCGTTTACGCAAACGTATTTGTTTATACCTACAATTTATTTAGTTTTAATCTGAATTTTAAGTTATTTCAAGTGTAATAATGCTATAATTATTTGCATAAGTATAAGGAGTAATTAATGCCGATCATAATAATAGTAATAGCTGTAGTGGTCATAATTATTATTGCTGCTGTAGTGATGTACAACAGTCTTGTTAGGTTGAATGTTCGTTCAGATGAAGCTTGGAGCGATATTACCGTACAACTAAAACGAAGATATGATTTAATACCAAATCTAGTTAGTACAGTTCAGGGATACGCATCTCACGAAAAAACTGTATTCGAAGATGTAACAAAAGCTAGATCTAATGCGTTAAATGCACAAACAGTTAAACAAACTGCTGATGCTGATAATCAGTTTACGGGAGCACTTAAAAGTTTGTTTGCGGTTTCTGAGAATTATCCAGATTTAAAAGCTAATCAAAACTTCTTAGATCTTCAAGCCCAAATAACCGATACTGAAGATAAGATTCAAGCTTCTAGAAGATTTTATAACAGTGTAGTTAGAGATTTTAATACTAAACGAAAAGTATTCCCAACTAGCATATTTGCAGGAATGCTAGGATTTCATACTGACAAAGAGTTTTTTGAAAGTGATCAACCCGCTATACAAGAACCTGTTGCAGTAAAGTTTTAATTCATAACAATAGAAACAATTTATGCCCGATTTATTTGGTCTAATTTTCACACATGTTAGCTACATATTTTCATCAGCTGGTGGTGGTGGCTCTGGTGGCGGCGGAGGTGGCGGAGGTTCAGGTGGCTCGGGTGGCGGCGGAATAGGAGGTGGATTATTTTTACTGGGATATTTACCAATGCATTTAGCAGGGGCTTTAGTACGGAAATTCCGAAATAATGAAGTTGAATCTGTCTTAGGCCAGGGGATTGGTTGGGCTATAGCCGGGATCTATACAGTATTCTTACTATTCTTTTCTTTCCATGTCAGTTTATTATTTATTGTATCCGCAATTGGTGCGCCAATCGGTATGGCTGCGGGACTTTATAATTTATTCGGCAAAATAAAACAGTCTAGAGTAACTAGAAATGAACTAAATAATGCTGAACAAAACGATTCAGTTTGGAATGAACAAACTCTTACTGATCATGCAAAGGATGTCTTTTTCAAATATCAAAAAGACTGGACTGACTACAATACAGAGTCAATGAAGACCTATCTATCGCCATACTATTATAAACATGCTGCACTTTTGGTTTATGCTTTGCAACTAGCTGGTCGTCGCGACAACGTTAATTCGCCACAAATTATTCAAGCAACTATAACAAAAGTAGATGATTCAACAGATAATTCTAAAGATGACTTTATAATTGGATTTACCGCAAAGGCGAATGATCAACTTATTGATACTCGGGATGATAAAACTATTTTCACTAACAATAATAACTTCTCAGAATTTTGGCGATTCCATAGATTCGATAATAATTGGCTACTCGACGGTATTCAACCCGCTACAGCTAACCAATGGTCCAACAACCCCGCATTAGAAGAATTCGCATCAAGCCAGGGTTTTTTTTATAGCCTAGATATGGGTTGGTTGTTACTTCCTGCACGTGGACAATTATTTGGAGAAGGTAAGTTTGGGGTATCAGATTTAAATAATCATATTATTGGAATGTATAAAGATTGTTTGGTTCAGATCTATACTTACAACGCTAATCCAAACGCGAATAATAAGACTTATTTGATAGCTCAAACAAATGTTCCTAAAAGTTATGGTGAAATTTTAGTAAGACACAAATCAGGATTTCATCCATTTGGTATTCGTGGCCTAACTAAAGTTTCTATGGAGTGGCCTGACTTTAATAAGAAGTATGAGGTTTTTGCTAGCGATATAGAAAGAGTTACTAGTTTTGAACTTTTAGAACCTGTCTTTATGGAAAAGTTAGAAGCATTGCCTTTTGAAGTTAATATAAATGTAGTAGACAATGTGGTTTATTTATATGCAGGTGTAAACTCCGGAAATTCAAACGCAGCAAATTATCAAATAATGCTCGATATTCTGCTAAAAGCCTTTCAGCAAATGAGACTTTAATCTTACTTAAATTAGTCTAGAACAGGTATAATAGTAAGATAATGTATAGTCAAATTACGTCCAATAAACGCAAAACTTATTTAATGCTTTTTGTATTTATTATCTTTATTGGAATTATTGGATTTATATTTTCAAAATTTGTAGGTAATGCTTCAATTTTCCCCTTTGTCTTACTTGGTGGTATGATTTACGCGATAATAAGTTATTATGCTGGTTCTAGACTATCTTTAGCGTTAAATGGTGCTAAAGAAATTAAAAGCGTTGATAATCCAAGGCTGTGGCGAATAATTGAAAACCTTAGCATTACCGATGGTCTACCTATGCCAAGAGTGTTTATTATGGATGATCCATCACCAAATGCTTTTGCAACTGGTCGTACGCCTGATAAAGCAGCAGTTTGTGCAACAAGCGGATTACTCCAAATGATGACCGACACAGAACTTCAGGGAGTATTTGCTCATGAGATGGGTCATGTTAAAAATTATGATATTAGAGTAGCTATGTTGGCGTTCGCACTTGCAGCTGTAATAAGTATCTTGGCAGACATAATGCTTAGAATGGCGTTTTTTGGTGATGATAATGAGGGTGAGAATAATCAAATATTTTTAATATTAGGTATTGTTGCGGCTATTCTTGCACCAATAATAGCTACTCTAATTCAACTTTCAGTATCACGAAAACGTGAATACTTAGCTGATGCTACAGGAGCTTTGACAACTAGATATCCTGAGGGTTTAATCAGTGCTTTACAAAAAATTGAAGCTTCAGGTAGTGCTTTGAAAAAACAAAACACTGCAACTGCTCATTTCTTTTTTGCTAATCCATTAAAAAACCATAGTGTAACAAATCTATTTAGTACCCATCCTCCAATTCAAGAACGAATTAACCGGCTTAAGAATATGGAAACTAATGTCTAAAGTAGCTAAGAAAGAAAAGGCTATTGTAAAAACAGAGAATATACAATTACCAAATGTTTTAAAACTTTCATTTAAGAGTATTGATGTAATCATTAAAAACTGGAAGTTATTTTCAGTTGTTTTAGCTATATATTTTTTACTGACAATGTTGTTTGTAAGAGGTTTCAAATCAACCATAAACGTAGTTAATTTTAAGAACAACTATGTCGGGAATAATATAAAACCATCGGCACTTGGAGCTGATTTATCGGCTTTTGGTAATGTGGTGGGATCAAGTTTTTCTAACAATGCCGCGACTGGAGGATTATTTCAGACACTGTTTTTTGTAATATTTAGTCTTATTTTTATATGGATGATAAGAGAGATAATTAAGAAAAACAAAATAACGATAAGAGATAGTTTTTATAAAAGCCAATACCCTTTTATCCAATTTTTTATTATCTTATTTTTCTTAGCTGCTGAGTTAGTACCAGCATTATTTGGTGCAATTTTATACGCCACAATATTTAATAATGGAATAGCCGGGAGTACAGTAGAAAAGGTTCTATGGATTTTAGTTGTTCTTTTATTTGTTATTGTCAGTATCTACCTTGTAGTATCATCAATATTTGCGCTATATATTGTCACAGTTCCAGACGTAAAACCATTTGAAGCTATTCGCTCTTCATGGAAAATGGTAAAAGGTAGAAGGATGGTTGTTTTAAGAAAAGTTTTATTTATGCCGATCGCTCTTTTATTATTAATCAGTATATTAAGTATTTTATTTGTTGCTGTTATACCGCGTGTATCTGATTTTATATTTTTCGCACTTTCAATAATAGGCTTACTAATAGGCCAAAGCTACATGTATAACCTATATAGGGAATTACTATGACAAAAAATCAAGCACAACTAAGACTTATTGAACTTCGCAAGTTAATGTTCAAGTATGCTTATGAATATTACGTAGAAGATAAACCAAGCGTTACTGATGCTGTTTATGATGGCTTAATGAGAGAACTCAAAAAATTAGAAGCAGATTATCCTGAATTGATCACACCTGATTCTCCAACCCAGCGAATAAGTGCGATTCCACTTGATTCGTTTAAAAAAGTTAGTCATTCGTCGAGAATGCTTAGTTTGAACGATGTTTTTAGCAGAGAGGACGTTGAAGCTTGGATTAAAAGAACTGAAAAACTTGCTCCGGGTATTAAACACGAATATTTCGTTGATATTAAGATGGATGGTCTAGCAGCCGCTCTGGTCTACGAGGATGGCAAGTTTAGCCATGCAATAACAAGGGGTGATGGTTATATAGGTGAGGATGTAACTATGAACGTTAGAACAATCAATAATGTTCCTCTTAGTCTAAGAGATTCCAAAGGATTCGATAATTTACTTAATGGACGAACTGAAGTTAGAGGCGAAATTATAATTTTAAAAAAGGATTTCGAAGAACTTAATCGAAATCAAGAAGCAGCTGGAAAACCAGTTTATGCTAATCCTCGTAATCTTGCTGCAGGTAGTATTAGGCAATTAGATCCTAAACTTACTGCATCACGTAAATTAAGCTTTAGAGCCTATGATATTTTAAGGTTGGATAAATCCGATGTTCCCACTCACTTAAATGTATACAAAGCTTTGAGTGAACTAGGATTTACAAGAAATAAACAAGCAACAGTTTATAGCAAAATTGATGATGTTATGAAGTTCGTTGATAAGTGGGATAAAGAAAGGCATGAATTACCTTTCAATACTGATGGACTTGTTATAAAACTTAATGACAGAAGACTTTACAATAAGCTTGGTGTAGTTGGTAAAAATCCCCGAGCCGCAGTTGCATATAAATATCCGGCTGAAGAAGCTACATCACTTGTAAAGGATATTGTTCTAAGCATAGGACGAACTGGAGCAGCAACTCCGATTGCAGTATTTGAACCAGTAGTCATTGCGGGTACGACTGTTCAGCATGCAAGTATGCATAACTCGGATGAGATCGAAAAACGTGATTTAAGAATTGGTGACACAGCAGTTATTTATAAGGCGGGTGATATTATTCCTCAAGTAGACCGAGTATTAATAGAATTAAGACCAAAGAATTCAAAAAAGTTTAATATGGAAGTTGAACTTAAACGACAGTATCCTGAACTTAATTTTGTTAGAGTGGACGGAGAAGCGGTTTATCGAATTGTTGGAGCATCGGGATCTTTGCTACTCAAAAAGGCGCTTGAACATTTTGCAAGTAAGGGTGCACTAGATATTGATGGTCTTGGTGAAAAAAATGTTGTTGCTCTTGTTGATGCGGGATTAATTACTGACATTACTGACATTTATAAAATTACTAAAGAAGAAATTGAGAAGATAGATAGGTTTGCTGAACTCTCATCGAGCAATTTGATTAAAGGGATTGAAAAATCCAAATCACCACAGCTACCTAAATTTGTATATGGATTAGGAATTAGGCATGTGGGTAGTCAAACGGCAATTGATTTATCGGAACACTTTGGTTCACTTGATAAAATAAAATCAGCAACAATTGATGAATTAATTAGAATCGAAGGGGTAGGTGGTATAGTCGCTGAGTCGATTTACGCTTGGTTTGCTGATGCAGATAATGTTGAATTGCTTGATAAATTTAAAAAGCTTGGAGTTATTCCCATATTTGAGTCCAAGGCTAAAGGTCCACTACATGGTAAGAATTTTGTTATAACTGGTACTTTAAAAGATTTGGGTCGTGATGAAGCGGCCGATCGAATAAGAGAACTTGGCGGTAAGTTTCAGTCCAGCGTTGCAAAAGACACTGACTATTTAGTACTAGGAAATTCACCCGGAAATAGCAAAATTGTAAAAGCAAAGAAGCTTGGGACTAGCCAAATTAACGAAGCAGAACTTAAACAAATACTTGACAAATAACCATAAGAGTTTATTGTGTAAGTATATCGTGCGCTTCAGCGGCGCGTGAAATAAAAACTAAAATAAAATTACATCCGCCGCAGGGTGGGCGCGCACGAATAAATAAGGTCTGAATTTCACAGGCCTTATTTTATTAAAATTAGTATCTAATTTATTTAACTATTGAAACGAGTTGACTATAACAACTGAAATACACTTTTGATGCTTTAAAGTTGAGATCACTATGAGTACCTACCTCAAGATTGTTGGTTCCAATTAATGAATTAGCGGGTATGGTGTAACCGGGAAGTGATTTAGTCTTACTCTTACCATGAGGTATTGCTCCAAAGCTTATCTCACTAAAGTAAGTTGTTGGACCATTACTTATTGTTGTGTATGAAATCATATGTGGACTTATTGATTTTGTTCCAACGTTTGTAATAGTTATTGTCGGAGTTAGTGTTGCACCAATTGCTATTGAACTTGGAATATTATTAATTGTGCAATTAGCTGCATATTGGGATGAAGAAACTGGACCAGAAGCAGCACAACCATTAGATGTTGCCGCTGAGGTGCTTCCAGAAACAGGATTACATGATGCTGCATGACTAGCTACTAGATAGCCAGCCCCTGCGATAGCAAATACTACAACTATCGCAATAATTACTAAATCATGGGCAAAGCCGTGCTGGTTAAGCCGTTTTTTTATGTTTAAAATCATTTTTATATTTCCGTTTAGTTTTATTTAATACTTATGGTAATAACAGTAATAGCTTAGCTGAAGATTTGCAAGCATCAAAATTGCTGGTGGAGCATATCGGATTCGAACCGATGACCTCCTCCGTGCCACGGAGGCGCGCTAACCAACTGCGCTAATGCCCCTAAGATATCAACAATATAATACAATAATCTTAAAGTCTAATACTTGGTGCTGCTACAATATGACTAATGACTAGAGGGTTAAATACAAGTACCTATAAGAGCCGAATTGGGCTAACCACTAAAGTTTCTATTTTAATAGCTATAATCATAAGTATCACGGCGTGGTTATGTTTCCATTTCTACTATAGTAGTCCGGCAAGAGTATTTAGTCGGATGTTTAATAATTCATTAAGTACTGCAGGCTACTCAAAAATAATTACTAATACGCAAAGCGGGCAGTCTGTTAAGCAAGTATTAAACGTGCAAACCGGTGCAGTTAATAGGGTTGTTGAGTCACAAACTATAAGTGTGCCTGGCTACCCCGAAGGTACCGTTAAGTTACTCAGTATTGGTACGCCAACCACCGATTATTCAAAGTACACACAAATAAACACGAAAGCTAAAAGTAAAACTGGCCAAACGGTTAATTATTCATCTGTATTAGGAGTATGGGGAGAAAATAGTCCTAGTGGGACTAAAATTAATGGTGGTCAGTTATTTACCCAATCAGTTCTTGATGTAGTTCCGATAGCGAACGTTAATCCAGCTTTGAAAAAACAATACTTAGACTATTTACGTAAATATAATGTTTATAGCTACTCAGGAAATGTAAAAACTCAAAAAATAAATGGCAGAAAAGTTTATGCTTATACGGTTAGCATTAGGCTATATTATCTTGACTACTACTTATATCAATTTTCAAGAGGTATAGGAATATCACATGATAAAATTCAAGCAATTGATAAAAAACCAACAACCAATGCCATTAAGAAAATACAATTTGATATAGATGTTGCATCTGGACAATTAGCCGAGATTTATTTTACTGGTACTAAGGAAAAGTATGTTTATTCATCTTTTGGTGCAACTCCTCAAATTGCTATTCCTAAAAAAACTATTCCATTATCGACATTAGAAAATAATATTCAGAATCTTATAAACAAGTAGATTCATTAAAGACTTAAATACTCTATACTTAAAGACATGCAAGTGCTTATAGACGATCTAGTTATTCGCTACGAGAGAACCGGTAATGGTCCACAGCTATTACTTGTTCATGGATGGGCTGATAGTTTATCTAGTTTTTATGAGATTCAGAAAACACTTAGTAAAAACTATGATGTTACAGCAATTGATTTGCCTGGATTTGGACAATCCTCGCAACCACGTGAGGCATGGAATTTGAATAATTACGCTAACTGCTTAAATAAGTTCACGTCTAAAATAAAGATTAAGCCATATGGATTAATTGGTCATTCTAATGGAGGTGCAATATTAATTAACGCTCTAGCTAATAAGGATCTAACAGCACAAAAATTAGTACTGTTAGGATCGGCAGGAATAAGAGACAAAAATAAAGCCAAGAAACAGACTCTTAAAGTAGTTGCTAAATCCGGTAAAGCCTTAACATCAGTACTTCCTAGTGGCATTAAAAATAATATACGACAAAGGTTTTATGGACGTATAGGCTCAGACCTTTTAATTGCACCTGGGATGGAAGAAACCTTTAAGTTAGTCGTTGATCAAGACATTCGTCATGAAGCCACTAAATTAAATATACCAACACTACTAATTTATGGTAAAAATGATACATCCACGCCAGTTGATTATGGACAGATACTAGAAAGTAAAATTAAAGGTAGTACATTGAAGGTTTTAGACAATGCTGAACACTTTGTACATAACGATCAACCACACCAAGTTGAAAAATTGATTAAGGATTTTCTAGAATGATTTCAGGATTACTTAGTTTTTACAGCTCAAATTATCCAAAAACACTAATTTATATGTTACAACGAACTGAATACCAAGTTATGCCATATCTTAGGTGGCACTGGCAGACAAATAACTTTTCTAAGGTAATGAACCGTGGTGCTCTTGAACGCACTAAAAGAGCTAAGCTTCTTCTACTCCTTCTGTCAGTCGGTATATTGCTCCAGGTAATTATTAGTATTTGGATTGTTCACTTAGGTTTAGTAAATCATGTGTTTTGGCAAATAGAAATTGGGTTATGCATCTTTATTTCATACCCACTAGTCTGGGCATATTTAATTACTCTGCCACTGATAGCTGCTAAGTGGTTAGTAGTGAAACCAAAAGAACGAAAACAAGTTGAAGTGTCTAAAAAGATCTTTGCAAAATCTAAAGCTACAAAAATTGCGGTAGCTGGGAGTTATGGTAAGACTACTATGAAAGAACTACTAGCCGAAGTATTGGCGGGAAGTAAACAAGTTGCTGTTACACCTGCCAATAAAAATGTTGCCGTATCTCATGCTCATTTTGCAGCGAAACTTACCGGTAAGGAAGAGGTGCTGGTTATAGAATTTGGTGAAGGTAAACCCGGTGATGTAGCAAATTTTACAAAAACTGTTCGACCGGACATTGGTGTAATAACCGGATTAGCTCCAGCACATTTAGATCACTACGCTGATCTTAATGAAGCCGGTAAAGACATTTTTAGCTTAGCTGATTTTTTGAATGATAAAAAAGTTTTTATAAATGGAGAGTCAGAGGCAATTAGTGTATTCATAAAACCTACTCATAATATTTATACCTATGAAGCGGTTGGTAATAATAAAATCCGTAACGTAAAAGTAGATTTTACAGGAACTAGTTTTGAACTTGATCATAACGGTAGCAAGCTCAAACTAGCTAGCGGACTACTTGGCAAGCATCAAGTCGGACCTCTAGCAGCAGTAGCGACTATTGCATTAGATCTGGGACTTAATAAGAATCAAGTTGAAGCTGGAATCGCAAGAACTATACCGTTTGAGCATAGAATGCAACCAAGAATTCTTGGTGGTGCTTGGATAATTGACGACACCTACAATGGTAATATTGATGGTATTCGGGCAGGGCTCAATCTACTTGTTGAACTAAAAGCTAAACGGAAAGTATACATTACTCCCGGGCTAGTTGATCAAGGCGTTGAAACAAGAGCTGTCCATGAAACAATGGGAAGACTAATTGCAGAAGCAAACCCTGATAAAGTGGTTTTAATGCGAAACTCAGTAACTGATTTTGTTCAAACCAGCATGGAGTTGGCTGGTTACAAAGGAGATTTAAGAATAGAGGATGATCCACTAAACTTTTATCTTAATTTGGAGCAATTTGTTGCAGCTGGTGATTTAGTCTTAATGCAGAATGATTGGCCTGATAATTATTATTGAGCATGTTTGCTATACTTAACATCAGATGAGTAAACAAACAATTGCAGTTATTTTCGGGTCACGATCAGCAGAACACGACGTATCTATTATTACGGCTATTTCGACTATAATTAAACCATTAGAATTACTTGCAAAATATGAAGTTGTACCTATATATATAGCTAAAGATGGCAAGTGGTATTCTGATCCAATACTAAAAGATGTCAGTTTATATACTTCAGAAAAGCTTGATAAATATTTGAATAAGACAACTCCAATTGCTGTGCAATTTAATGGTGGGTTTAGGATTATTCAACCTGGCTTTAAGAATAAACAAATAGATATCGATATAGTTTTCCCAGCCACTCACGGTACTTTTGGAGAAGACGGTGATCTTATGGGAATATTAGAAATGGCCAATGTACCTTATGTTGGCTGTGATGTACCTTCAAGTGCGCTTTGTATGGATAAGGTCTTAGCTCGTATCGTAGCAGGTAGTGAAAAAGTACCTCAAAATAAATATCAATGGTTCTATTCATTTGAATTTAAATCTAACCAAGACCAAGTACTCACGAAACTAAAAAATTTAAAATATCCTTTATTTGTAAAGCCAACTCATCTTGGTTCGTCGATAGCAATTACTAAAGTTTCAAATAAAGATGAATTAATTAACGCAATTGAAGTAGCTGCTCATTACGATGACAAAGTTATTGTTGAGGAAGCAGTAGAAAATCTTGTCGAAGTTACAGTGCCAATAATGGGTAATAGTGAATTAACCGCCGCAAATACTGAAGAACCCAACCAAGGTGAAGAATTTTTCGACTTTGAAACGAAATATATTCGCGGAGGCAAAAGTAAATCAAAAGCTGCGGGCGGAAAACAAGGAGCGCAGGGTTATAGCCACATACCAGCAAGACTAGATGCAGATATGAGACAACAATGTATTGATATTGCTAAGAGTGTATATAGAGCTCTGGGTTGTGCCGGTATTGCAAGAGTTGACCTGCTTATAGATAAAAAAACAAAAGACATATATTTTAATGAAGTAAATCCACTACCTGGTAGTTTATATGCTCACAATTGGCGAAGTATTGGTATTTCAAATATAGAGCTTGTAGATCGTCTAGTTAATCTTGGATTTGAACGATATACTGAAAATCAGAAAAAGGAAACAACTTTCAAAACTAATTTTCTTAAACAGTTTTAAATTAGTTTTCGGAGCGGTAGATATATGAAACGTTATAATCCTAACGAAATTGAAGCAAGATGGCAGAAAAAATGGTCGGATGAAAAATCATATATTGTTAAAGATGATGATCCAAGACCTAAGTTCTACCAATTAGTTGAATTTCCTTATCCTTCAGGCGCTGGGTTACATGTTGGTCATACTCGTCCATATGTTACTGCAGATATTTTAGCTAGATGGAGAAGGATGACTGGCGAGAATGTACTTCTACCTATTGGTTGGGATTCATTTGGCTTACCTGCTGAACAATATGCGTTGAAAACTGGAGTTCATCCTGCAGAAGTTACCAAAACTAATATAAATAACTTTAGACAACAAGCAAAGTCACTAGGTTTAAATTTTGATTGGTCTAGAGAGTTTTCAACAACCGACCCAAATTACTACAAATGGACTCAATGGATTTTTCTAAACCTATATAAACATGGGCTCGCTTATCAGGCTGAATCGGTAGTTTGGTGGTGTGAAGATCTAAAAAGCGTACTTGCTGACGAGGAAGTAATTAATGGCAGATCAGAACGGGGCGATTTTCCATGCGAACGACGACCCTTAAGACAATGGATGTTAGCAATTACAAAATATGCTGATCGACTTCATGAAGATTTAGATGACGTCGACTACATAGAGCCTGTTAAGGTTCAGCAACGCAATTGGATTGGTAGATCAAAAGGTGCAGAAGTGGATTTTGCTATTGAAAATAGTATTGACAAGATTACCGTATTTACAACTAGACCTGATACATTATTTGGTGCGACTTACATGGTTCTTGCTCCAGAACATCCATTGGTAGAGAGATTAACCACTGATGATAAAAAATCCGAGGTCGATGGATACGTTAAACAAACTTCATCTAAGAGTGACCTTAACCGTCAGGAAGATTCTAAAGATAAGACTGGTGTGTTTATAGGTGCATATGCAATTAATCCTGTTAACGGTGAGAAATTACCAATTTGGATTAGTGACTATGTCTTAATGGGTTATGGGACTGGCGCAATTATGGCAGTGCCAGCTCACGATGAAAGAGATTATGAATTTGCTAAGAAATTTGACCTACAAATAATTAGAGTAGTAAAAAATAGCGAACCAGATGATGCTTGTTCATCAGCTGAGGGTCTGATGATTAATTCTGGTGAATTTAATGGAATTACCAGCGATCAAGCTAGGGAAAAGATTGTTAAGAGTCTAAACGAAAAAGGTTTAGCTAAAGAAATTACTAATTACAAATTACGAGATTGGGTGTTCTCTAGACAGAGATACTGGGGGGAACCATTTCCGATCATTTGGGTAAAAGACGATCTAGCATTAAATACTTCTGATGAAGTGGAAAGTTGGATACCCGACAGACCGGTTATTAAAACAATAAATGGGACTGAATATACAGCTCTTCCAATTCCGTTAAATTATCTACCCGTAGTTCTGCCAGAAGTTGAAGACTTTACCCCTAAAGGATTAGGTAAAGGGCCGCTAGCTGAAGCAGAAGATTGGGTGCATGTTTGGTACAACCTTGCTACTGGAGAGACCAAACCTTTTAGTGGCCCTAAACCAAATTATGACAAATGGGTTGAAGGCTATAGGGAGACTGACACTATGCCTAACTGGGCTGGTTCAAGTTGGTATTTTTTAAGATATCTAGATTCAACAAATGATAATTCGCTTGCTGATATGGAAAAAATCAAACAATGGATGCCTGTAAGTTGGTATAACGGAGGAATGGAACATACTACACTTCATTTGTTGTATAGTCGTTTTTGGCATAAATTTCTTTATGATATTGGAGTAGTAAACACTTCGGAACCTTATAAAAAACGATCTAGCCATGGAATGGTATTAGCTGCCGACGGTAGAAAAATGAGTAAAAGTTGGGGTAATGTAGTTGATCCTATGGAGATCGTAAACGATTATGGCGCAGATACTCTCAGATTATATATCGCATTTATTGGGCCTTTTGATCAGTCAGTCATTTGGAATGTAAATGGAGTAGCCGGTTGTCGACGATTTATTGAACGCTTCTGGACTATTGCTCAAGAATATTTGGAATCCAATCCAGATAAAATAGTATCAGATGAAATTAACAGCCCTGAACTAAAAAGTATATTAGCTAAAACTAACAAACGAATAAGTAGAGACATACCTAAACTTGGTTTTAATACAAGCGTTGCAGCACTTATGGAATCTGTTAATGGACTATATAAACAAAAAGAATCGCTAAGTTTTGATGATCATTCTTCTGATTGGAAACTCACTTTTAAACAGCTACTTTTATTACTAGCCCCATTTACTCCTCATTTAGCAGAAGACTTATGGCAACAATTTGGTTTTGATGGAAATGTACTAAATCAAACTTGGCCAGAATGGGATGAAGATGCTCTTAAAAAAGATACAAAGTTGATAATTATACAGATTAACGGAAAACTTCGCGGTCAAATTGAAGTAGCACATGACAATATAGAGCAGGAAATAATTGAAAAATCAAAAGCTGAACCAAAAGTGGCAGAACATCTTGTTAATAAGGAACTAATTAAATCAATCTATGTAAAAGATAAATTAGTGAACTTTGTTATCAAATAAAACTATTAAACTTATTTGGTTTGATTTAATTCATTTAAAGAAAAAATATAGACAGTTTAATATAATTCGGTAATAGTTACCGTGGTTAAGTTAAGCATAAATACTACTGTTGTATTTGTCTTCAGCTTTTCCGCAGCAAATTTCAATAGAATAGATTTTGTGAGGTTTTTGGCAGGATGTTTTATCTTGAGTTGATTTAAAAAATACGTTACCCTTAAAGTAGCGTTCATAAAATAACACAAGTAGGAGCAAACTAACCGTGGGAAAACCTAAGAAGCGAACAACGCCTCGCCGTACAGGCACTAGACGCAGTCATGAAGTTCTGAAGCTTGCACGTAAAGTGAACGCTAAGTCTCCAGTAAAAGCTTTTACTACTCGAAAAGAGAGCAGCAAAAAAGCTAAATAAGTTTTGCTAGCCTAAAATTAGCAAAGACAAATGAGGTTTTAACAATATGGCATCAAATCGACATCTTGGCCGCATCATTGCACTACAAACCCTATACGAGCAGGACTTTCGTAAGGAGTGCAACGATAAAAGTTTTAACCTGGAGCAAGTCACTAAGCGAAACATAGAACGATATCATGACACAGTCGAAGATCGAAATTTTATAGAACGACTCATAAAAGGAGTTGATACCGAAAGGGACAGACTCGAAAAGTTACTTCAACCAGTAGCTCCTGACTGGCCGATAAGCCAGATAGCTCGCATGGATCGAATAGTCCTGTATATCGGAACATACGAGCTATTAAACGAACGAGAAGTTCCACCAAAAGTAGTTATTAATGAAGCTGTTGAACTCGCCAAAGCGTTTGGTGGAGATAACTCATCTAAATTTATTAATGGAGTGCTCGGTACTCTTTATCGTGATAACGAAAAGACCATTGAAGCTCACCAAAAAGAATTAGCCAGTAAAAAACCTGCAAATAAGAAACCGATCAAGAAAGAATCTAAGAAGAAGAAATAATTATGAAAAGACCCAAGCCGATAAAAGGTTTTCGACAATTCGTACATACCAGACGACCGTCTATAAAAGAAGTTCTTCATGAACCAACAGCCGGTGGAATTATATTTAGAAGAAATAAAGCTAATCAAATTGAGTTTCTTCTAATTCAAGATGCAAAAAACCGTTGGACAATACCAAAAGGACATATAGAAACTGGGGAAGCACCTAGAGATACTGCAGAGCGGGAAGTTCGAGAAGAAACAGGCCTTCAACAAATGAAGGTTATGAATTGGCTCGGTAAGATACATTTTCGATATCGTAGAACAGATAGTCTGGTCTTAATGACAACTGAAATATATCTGGTACAAGCACTTGGTGACACTGACACATTAAAACCTGAAGATTGGATGAATGATGTTAAATGGTTGCTATCTAATGATGCACTAGATAAAATTGAATACGAAGATATAGGAAAGTTAATGCTATTAGCACTTAAAAAAATCAGACATGCAAGACTCTAACCAATACCAGAAATTTGCCAGTGATGTTATTGGGGTTACTTTTAATGATCTTCAAATTCTTATCACGGCTTTTACTCACAGATCTTATGTTAATGAACACAGAAAAACAGTTCATGAGCATAATGAGCGTTTAGAGTTTCTAGGTGATGCCGTGCTTGAACTAGTATCAACAGAATATTTATACAAACGCTTTAAAGATCCTGAAGGTGTACTTACGAACTGGCGGAGCGCACTTGTAAGAACTGAGAGTATTAGTGCGGCAGCGACCAGGCTAAATTTTGAGCCTTTGTTAAGGCTTAGTAGAGGTGAAAAGCAAGGTACGGCTAGAGCAAGAGCTCAAATAATGGCAAACTCGTATGAAGCGGTAATAGGTGCGCTTTATTTGGATCAAGGATATGAAGCTTCTAAAATATTTATTGAAAAAAGCCTATTAGTTACCTTCGATAATATATTGGAAACTGGTTCTTGGATGGATCCAAAGTCTCATTTACAGGAAATGGTTCAAAGTATGGAAAACCTAACTCCAATATACAAAGTATTGAGTGAAGAAGGCCCCGACCACGACAAAGCATTTACGGTTGGCGTGTTTGTTCGTGGGAAACTTAAAGGTAAGGGAAATGGTCCAAGTAAACAAGCTGGACAAATTGCAGCAGCTCAAGCAGCACTTGACGAATATGCCCAAAGTAATTGACAACAGAGGAGCTCCCCTGTAAAATAACTTAGTTAATACGATACTAAAGTTTAATTAAGGAAATCACCAAGATCTACTGAATATGTTAGCTATACGAATGCAAAGAACAGGAAGAAAAGGCTCAGCCCAATTTAGGGTTGTTGTTCAAGATTCTCGAAGAACTCCTACGAGTGGAAATATAGTGGCTTTAGTTGGTAACTACGATCCTCATGCAAAAGTAACAAATATCGATAAAGATAAAATAGCCTTTTACCTTTCAAATGGTGCACAACCATCTGATAGGGTAATTAGAATCTTACAGCATGAAAAAGTAGATATACCTAGTTGGGTTAAAATGCCAACTAAAAAAACTGGTAATATCAAGAATAAAGACAAACTACGTAAGAATAGACCCGTAGAAGAAGTTGTAGCTGAACCAGAAGTAGTTGAGGCTGAAATGAAAGTAGACGAGCCTGTTGATGAAGCTATAAAAGATGAAACTCCAACAGAAGAAGTTATAACCGAAGAAGCAGCAGAAGATACAACTAAAAAAGAAATATCAGAAGAAAAGGTTAGTGAAAAACATAAAATCAAAGCTGAAAAACCAGCAATAGAAGAATCAAAAGAAGAATAAATCTCTAAGTAAGCACTGTCTTAGGTGCTAATTTTGAACAAATTCCAAGAACTGTAATATAATTAGAATATCAATTTCTGTAAATGAGGAAGGTGCCAAAATTATGAGTAATACTATTGACCAACAATTCATAGAGTACATTGTTAAGTCCCTTGTATCTAAACCTGATGAAGTAAAAATTGAGCGTCGCATTGATGAAAAAGGTGTACTACTAGAGTTAACAGTTGATCCTGAAGACCTTGGGCGGGTTATTGGTAAGCGTGGAGCAACTGCTCAAAGTTTACGTACATTATTGAGAGCCTTAGGTACAAAGCAGGACGCTCGTTATAACCTAAAGATTATAGATCCTAGTGGTGGATTCAATGGTCGTCCATCATTTGACGAAAGAAACTCAGAACGTCCAGAACGTCATGAACATAGCGAGCATAACGATACACCCGTTGAAGAAAGCCATCCTAAAGTAGAAGAAGATAAGGTTGAAGATACAAGCGTTGAGGATGCAGCAGTTGAAGAAGACTTAGCCTCAGAACAGTCAGATCACAGTGATCGAATCAGCAAAGCTCGAAAAGAGCTTGCGGACCTAGATGATCTTGATGTATAGTAATTAACACTTACGACTCGAGACGCGTAAGTTAATTAACAAGAAGTTAAAACCACTGCTCATTGCGAGCCATATGTTTTCAAAAATATATGGGAGCTTTATGTGGCATAATTGACCCGACAGTTTGTCGGGTCAATGTGTTTTAAGAGAAGATTATTTATGAAAATTCAATTAATAACTTTATTCCCTGACATGTTTACTGGTGTATTAAATTCAAGCATGTTGTGGAAAGCCCAGAATAATGGCGCTGTTGAGTTTGGTGTGATAGATTTAAGACAATTTGGAATTGGTAAGCGTAAGAATGTTGATGATACACCTTACGGAGGAGGTGATGGCATGTTACTTCTACCTGAGCCATTATATGCGGCTGTTGAGTATGCAAAACGAATAGACAATAAAGCAACAGTTGTTCTCCCAACACCACGTGGTAAAGCTTATAAACAATCTACTGCCAAACAGCTTGCTAAAGAAAATAAAGGACTAATTATAATCTGTCCAAGATATGAAGGTTATGATGAACGGATCATTGAAATAGTCGATGAGCAATTTTGTATTGGTAACTATATATTAACCGGTGGCGAAATACCTGCTATGACAATACTAGATAGTGTTGTCAGATTATTACCGGGAGTATTGGGAGGAGAAAATTCTAAGGATATAGAATCTTTTCAGGATGATGATGAAACTATTGAATTTCCTCAATACACTAGACCTGAGGAGTTTCGTGGCATTAAAGTTCCTGAAGTCTTATTAAACGGTAACCATAAAGAAATTGAACGTTGGCGAGAAGAACACAAAAAGTTTAAACCTTAAATTTAGTGGACTATAATACCTCTATCAGTAATTTATTGGAGGATGGTATTATGAAAATTCTAAATAGATTTATTAAACCGGTTTATGCTCACTGCGATCTCCCTTGTGGCGTATATGACCCGGTACAAGCGAAAGTCGAAGCACAGTCAGTTCATGAAATAATGAAAAAATATTCTGATTTACATAACGAAGATAAAACCAGAGCAATTTTTATAAAAGAACAGCGAGCAGATCTTGTAAAGAACCATCTATGGGTGTTATGGACTGACTATTTTAAACCAGAACATCTAGAAAAGTTTCCAAATTTGCATGATCTATTATGGAAAGCAACTAAACAGGCTGGAGTTACTAAAAAAACTACAGATCCAGATGAAGGTCAAAAACTACTCGATCAAATTGAAGAGATATCTAAAATATTTTGGGAAACGAAAAAAGTTTAAGACAATGAAACGTCAATTTATAATTAGACAAGCCTTAGGTAAAAGTATGATGCCGACAATTAAACCAGGTAAACTCCTAGTTGCATCGAAAAATACTGAAGTTAATATTGGTGATGTTGTAATATTGAATTTTGATGACCATGAAATTGTTAAAAGAGTTAAATATACCAAAGGTTCAAAAATATATGTTCTGGGTGATAATTCAGAATATAGTACAGACAGCCGGACTTTTGGTTGGTTAAATAAGAATCAAATAAAAGGAAAAATTATCTGGCCTCTGTTAAGCTAAGTAATTGTGATATAAATCATTGATAATAGATTTGATACCTATTAGCATAAGATCTATAATAAAAGTAACAGTATGTTTTATCAAAATCCAACAAATACAAAAATCCCCCGCCGCTTTCGAGCAGGCAGCTTCGCCCCATCAGCTGATGAACTTTTTAGGACGCCTAATTATCAATTGATTCCAAATACATGTGGTGACCTTGCGCTCAAGTTAGTTGCTATTGATGAAGAGAAAATTACTAAGGATGATAACGGTTCACTTCCTTTAGTCGAAGCTGTAACCCAATTAGTTAGTGGACATATAGATCAAGAAGCTGGTGTATTTGTTGAAACCGGTGAAGTTGAAGGTGAATTAGACGCAACTATTACTGCATCTGCTATATATAAGGGACCTGGTACAGACATTATTCTTACAGAAGAAATATAACCTTGACATATATTTAGAAATTCGTAATACTTATGGTATTCATAAGGAAAGAAAAACTTAAAAAGTGAAAAAGTTCAGGGATCTACAGCAAAAATCGCTGCAGACATAAAGTTTAACTTACTAACCTTATAACGAACATTTATCGTGTGAAATAAAATTTAAACAAACATAAAAAGTTTAAGGAGATAGCTATGGCTAATCAGCCATTGAGCAACCTCGAGGGTTTTACGACTGCGGGTCAAAATAAACACTATTCTAGGCCAACTCAATATATACCACGTCCACGTCCGGTTGTTATTACTAGTTTAAATAGAGCATCATTAGTGGTTCAGAATTCGAAAAATGATTCTGTCACTCCACCAGCCAGATTAAATCCAGTACAAATAACCAATTCAGATAATGTATTAGAACAGCAATTTAGTGCACCAATATATTTAAATAACTACAGTGGCGAATACGAAGATAGTAAATATAGTCGTTTTAGCCTAAAGATGAATCAAATTACAAAAAAATTTGTAGTACTCACATCTTTTGTAGCTATAGTACTAGTTGCAGGTGCGGCATTTGTATTTATTAACTTAAATAATAGAAACATTGCTCAAGCACAATCAAATAGTACAATTAAATCTACTCAGTTCGGTGGCTTTTCATTATCAAATAGTATAAACCCAGTAAATACTCAACCATATCCTTCATCGACAGAGCCTTCCGCAAATCAAGTTGCAAATTATAGTGTGGCACCTGATTTACCAAAGTACTTAAATATACCAAAACTTAATTCTTCAAGCATGATAACCCCAGTAAATTTGAGTAAAAATAAAAATTACTTAGGTTCGCCAAGTAATATTTCAAATGTTGGTTGGTGGCAAGAAAGTAGTCTTCCTGGTCAAACCGGTGCAGTCATATTGGATGGATTTACTTCAAATGGTGAAAGTGCTGGCGTTTTTGCAAGTATCTCAAAACTAAAAGTAAATGACAGCTTCCAAATTGTAAAAGGTGATAATTCTAAATTAAATTACAAAATAGTAAAAATATCTAACTTTGGTAAAGATGGGGTATCCATGGAAGAAGCAATCACACCCGTGGACGCTACAAGACCTAGTCTTAATATAATTACATGTAGTGGTCAAACTTCTACTTGTCCAAGTTCAGTTTATGATGGTGTGATATTTGCTCAACAGCAATAGTTATTTATTTTGTAATAGGAAGTTCAGATTTTTTCACAAACAGGACAACTATCTTCGCTCTCATATTCTTCGATTAGCTTACCTGTAGCAAGTTGCCAAGGTTCATAATCATGAAAACCTACTAAATCTGCGAATCTTCTTATCCAACTACCAATCCTACCGTATATTTCTAATGGTCCCCATTTTACTGCAGACCAATTTTTTCCTGCGGCAAAAACATATATTGGTTTTTTGGCTTTATAAGGAATAACTTCTTTCTTTGTAGCGAACCTTTTAATGTTTTCTGAAACAAATTTACCATCGTATATAGCCGTCTGGGCCATGCCGCTGTAAGGAGTATCTGCATTATCTCCAATTACGTATATACCTGGTTCAGCTTGCAAGTATTGATCTACACGGACACGACCTTTATCTGTAACTTGAAAATTATGATCAGCAAAAAAAGGATGATTTGCCATACCGGCAGTCCATATAACACTATGTGATCTTATTGGCTTATTATTAACTAATAATTCGTCCGCTGATTCAGCCTGAACGGCCGTATTTAAAAGTATTTTAACGCCATTTTTCTTTAAATGTTTGGCAACTTTTTTAGATAATTTTTTAGAAGATCTTGGTAATAAACGGGGTGCTGCTTCAACCAAATCCACATGTACTGTCGCATCAGGTAAACCGTGTTTATGGATAATCTTATGAATATAATGAGGTAATACACCTGCAAGTTCAATTCCTGTCGGACCACCACCAACAATTACATAATTGTGATCAGGTTTTCGTTCATCAACTATCTGTTTATGTAAGTGTTCTTTTAATCTTTCGGCATCGTCAATGGTTTTTATACCAAAAGAATATTGTTCAAGACCTTCAATATGAAAGAAATTTGTTTTTACACCAAGAGCTAATATCAATGCGTCATAATGATAAATCTTTTTACTTTTTGTTGATATTGAATGAGTGTGCCGATCAATATCAATTAATTCATCCTCAACTAAGTTAATTGGCAACTTAGCAAATATTTCTGTAAGTGGAATCGATGATATTGATCTTTTCCCACCAGTAGCCGTTTCATACAAAGTAGGATAATAACGGAAATCGGGATGATCATGAATTAGTGTTACATCAAAATGATGACTTTTGGCTAGTTCTAATGCGGCCTTTGTACCACCAAATCCTCCGCCCACAATTACAACTTTGTATTTTGCCAAATTAAGTACCTATTTGATAAATTTTATTAAGCTAATGTTAACACACAATTGTTCATTTTACAGATAGTTATTGCTATAAATATAAGAAATATGTAAGCTTAAGCTATTATGGAGCAGTTCATTGCTACACTAAAACAAAAAAAGTTTGAAGGAGACATTGATGAGTCCGTTCAATCTAGAGATAATTACAGCCACGACGCATCAATGTTTGAGTTGATGCCAAAATTGATTCTTTTTCCAAAAAATAAAGAAGACGTCCAAAAGATCATAAGTTCTGTTGAAAAACATCGAGTTAAAATGCCGAATCTATCAATAACTGCAAGAAGTGCAGGAACAGATATGTCAGGAGGAGCAATTAATGATTCTGTAATAGTAGATTTTAATAAATATTTTAATAAGGTCGAAAATGTCAGTGAACATTTTGCACAAACTCAACCAGGTGTTTTTTATAGAGACTTTGAAAAACTAACTTTAGCAAGGAAAGCACTTATGCCTAGTTTCCCGGCATCACGAGAACTTTGTACTGTCGGTGGTATGGTTAACAATAATTCAGGCGGTGAACTATCTCTTCGATACGGAAAGACAGAAAACTACGTAACTAGTCTTGAGGTTGTTTTATCAGATGGTAAAACATACATACTTAAACCGCTAAATCAAAAAGAACTTAAAGCAAAAATTGCTTCAAAAACATTTGAAGGTGGATTATATAAAAGCTTATACGAACTTATAGATAAAAATTATGATTTAATTAAAAACGCTAAACCAAAAGTATCGAAAAATTCAACTGGATACAATCTATGGGATGTTTGGGATAGAGAAACTGGGATCTTTGATCTTACTAAATTATTTGTTGGTGCTCAGGGAACATTAGGATTTGTTACTGATATTAATTTTAAACTTGTTAAGCAAGAGCCTTTCTCGGGTGTATTGGTTTGCTTTATGAAGAACATAGATAATCTTGGTGAGGTAATAAACAATGTGTTACCCCATAAACCAGCAAGTTTTGAGTCTTTCGATAACTACACAATATGGTTTTCGATAAAATTTCTACCATATTTTCGAAAAACCGTAGGTTGGATAGGGCTTATTAAACTTGCCTTAAGTTTACTCCCCGATGCATTAATATTCTTTAAGGGAATTCCAAAAATGATCTTACTAATTGAATTTACGGGTCAGAACCAAGAAGAAGTTGATACTCAAATTAATTCTATGCAAGCAGATCTCAAGCATAATTTTAAATTGGAAGGAATTGAAGACGATAACACTACCAAAAAAGCTTGGAAATTTAGAATCATGCGTAGAGAGAGCTTTAATTTACTTCGAAAAAAAGTAAAAGATAAACACACAGCACCATTTATTGATGATTTAGTCGTACCTCCGAGTCATCTAGTAGAGTTTTTACCTAAACTTAGGGCTATACTCACAAAATATGATTTGATGGCTACAATAGCCGGCCACGTTGGTGATGGAAACTTCCATGTTATACCGCTCATGAAGATAGAAGAAGAGTCCGAAAGGGCAAAACTTGAACCGGCTATGAAAGAAGTCAATGAGCTTGTTTTAAGTTTCGGAGGTTCACTATCAGGAGAACATAATGATGGACTCGTTAGGGGACCATGGCTTGAAGAAATGTATGGTAAGAAAATCCTTGATTTGTTTAAACAATCCAAACATATATTCGATCCTCACAATATTTTTAATCCACACAAAAAGACAGATGCAAATTGGAAATATAGCATGGAACATATTCGTAAACATTTTTAAGTGGTACTATTATGCATATGATTGTAAAAATAGCGGAATAATTTAGAGCTATAAAATGTCTAATATCTTATTAATACTTATATCACTTATATTTTCTTCACTTGCTATTATTTTCTCGGTGGAATGCGGTTATTGCATTGCCTCAATATTTCCAAAACTTTCAGCTAAGTCAAATTCAAACATAGCCCTTGATAATCAATTATGGAAAATTATTAATTCTATCACTGAATTATTGATACTTTGTTTACTTATTTTATTGCGAAACGCGAATATAGTTATCAATAATGCAGTTTTTTGGTTTCTGATTATATCCTTAGTTGCAATAATAATTAAAACTACTATCCGGACATATATACGAAAAAATAAAAAAGCTAAAGCAAACATCCTTGTTAAAAAATCATATCTTGTATCAAGCTATATCGCAGCATCTAGTCTCGGTTCATTAGCAATTTATTTTGTTACGGGTAAACAATTCTGGCAGTCATTTGCGGGATACACGCTATTTATTACTATGCTACTTGGAATAACAGTAATAGGCTTAAGCTTCGTAAACCGAAAGCCAAATCTAGACAAGGATATCCCGGTTAAACAATTTCTTCAATCATTGTTTGTTTTTTGGGTAATCGGTTTAGGTTTTGTATATCCGATAAGTCTTGCGCATTATAGTATTGGTCTACTTGGTCTAAGTCTTTCTATTATGGAGGCGGTATTATTTGCAGCAGTTTTCGGCTATACAATATCAGCAATAAAACATCATAAACCACACGAGCTTTATCAATATTGTTTTATGGTTGGCTTTATATCACCAATTTTAATTGCCTGGAATAATCGACCTTATTTGATCTATCAAAGTATAAGTCTTAAGAGCACAGTACTACTAAACTCTTACCACCATTCGATGGAGTGGCTTGTTTTGTTAACAGTAATAATAATGTTCGTCTTACTTGTATTTTCACTATATCTAATCACTTTACTTTTAGTACCAAAACTAAATACTAAAAAAGCATAAACTATTATAATTCAATATTAAAAAATGGTATAATAGTTATAAATAACCAAATAAATAACTAAAAATATTTAGTTTAGATTTTTGAGAAGTAATGGAAAAAGAAAATTCTAATAATGGTTTTGTTGAACGTTCTCACCGAGAAATAATGATTATTATCGGAGCGTTAATGTTGGGGTTGCTTCTTGCTGCGCTTGATCAAACTATTGTATCTACAGCATTGCCAAGAATAGTTGTTGACCTCCACGGCTTAAATAAATTATCTTGGGTCGTTACCGCCTACCTTCTAACTAGTACTATTTCTACTCCTATTTACGGCAAAATTGGTGATCTTTATGGTCGCAAAAAAATATTTCAATACGCTATAATTATTTTCCTGATTGGATCTGCACTCTGTGGACTTTCGCAAAATATGGATCAACTAATATTTTTCCGGGCTATTCAAGGTTTGGGAGGAGGTGGTCTAATAGCGTTAGTTCTAGCTATAGTGGGAGACATAATACCACCGCGTCAAAGAGGTAGATATCAGGGATACTTTGGTGCCGTATTCGGTATTGCCAGTATAGCTGGGCCGTTATTAGGAGGGTTCTTTACGGATCACTTGTCTTGGAGATGGATATTCTATATTAATATTCCAATTGGAATTCTTGCATTATTTATAATTTCAACTCGTCTTAATTTGCCGGTGAAGAAAACCGAACATAAAATTGATTTTATAGGCGCAACGATTCTATCTGGTGCCATTGTCTCTCTACTTCTGGCAACAGTATTAGGTGGTAGTACATATGCGTGGGGATCTACTCAAATAATTAGTTTAGCAATTGCCAGCGTAGTTTTAATAGTTGCATTTATTATATGTGAGCTGAAAGTAAAAGAGCCTATCCTGCCATTAAGATTATTTAAAAACGACATATTCAGAGTTTCGGTAATTTTAAGTTTCATTGGTGGTATATCATTATTCGGTGCAATTATATTTCTACCCGAATATCAACAAATAGTTCGTGGATATTCCGCTACAAAATCAGGCTTATACCTACTTCCGTTGATTATGGGACTGTTATTTGCATCAATCGGATCCGGACGTATTATTACAAAAACTGGACATTACAGAAAATTTCCAATCATTGGTAATTTATTAATAGTAGTTGGCTTTTTCTTATTCAGTCATATTTCACTTCATACCTCCACGCTATCTTTGTCTTTGTGGATGATCGTTCTTGGACTTGGAATCGGAATGTTTATGCAAGTTACGACATTAGCAGTTCAGAATGCGGTTGATCGATCAGATCTTGGAACAGCGACGTCTGCAACGACGTTTTTCAGGACATTGGGTGGAGCACTTGGTACCGCAATTTTTGGTGCAGTGCTAGTTAATCGTTTAAATTATCACATAAATGCTACTATTCCCGGGGCAAAGGCGGCTGGTATTAATTCAAATACAATTCAGAGTGGTGCCTCACACTTGGCTCACTTACCGGCATTGCTTGTTCATGATTTATATTCAGCTCTAGCTTTGTCTTTTCATGACGTATATATAATCGGAATCCCTATAGCCATGACAGGTTTTATCTTTTCATTATTCTTAAAAGAAAAACCTTTGACTTCAGCTCTCAAGAATGAGGCAGCAGGTGAGGGTTTAAAGCGTGAATGAACTACCTAGAGTCTACTAAACCTTTAAGTACTCTATTTAGATAAACAATATCCTCAATAGCAGCTGGGTGGTAACGATCGTCTTTTTGTTCTCTGTATATCTGAAAGCCAGGAAAACTAGTATCATTTTCATTTCTCATACTATATGCAGTCATCCTACTATGACCATCTGGCTGTAACTCTACTTTAGTTGCTTGTAGCTGCCATATATTATTATCGTATTCCCAGAAAGAAATAGCCCAAGTATTCGACTCATACGTTGCTTCTTTTTCCCACCAATAGTAGGGACCTTTGTTATTAGCTAGGTCAGGTGACGGTTCTTTCCTTGTGCTAAGTCCAGTCTTTGCGTAAGCCTTTGCATATTCAATTGCTTCGTTTTTTAAGTCCTCTACTTGATCTGGCGATATCTCATCGTTTGATGAATTGGAGGCAACCTTATTAGGGTGTGGATCTTGTGTTTCTGACATACTAATATTACTAGAATTATCGGAAGTTGAATTAATATCAATTATTGGTTTATCGTCAGTTGGGTTTGTGCTTGGTAGATTATCCATAGTTTTATAGTTCAATTATAGCTTATTGCTTGTATTCGAAAAGTGGAATAATACATTAGCTTGCTTATGGTATATTGACTAAATGATTATATAATGTTCATAGACCGCGAATTATAGAGGTTAAGGAGACAATTATGGATAATCAGATTAAATCGAACTTGAGCTTACGCCGGATATTAATTGCTGTAGCAGGTCTGTTATTGATTATTCTCGTTGTCATTTTTCTGATAATTCATTTGCGTGATGACAATAAAGTCAAAGGACCAAGTGCAAAAAATGCTAGTACTAGCCAAAAATCTACATCTTCCAAAGGCAGTAACTCATCTAAATCAAATTCATCCTCTTCTCCTACTCCTGCACCAACCCCAACTCCAACTAGTAGCTCAAATTCTAAACCAGCTCCTACTACAACTAATAAAAACCTATCTAATACAGGCCCTGGTGATACTATAGCTATATTTTTGGGTATATCTGTTATCGCCGGTATAGTTCATTATTCTTATCGTAGAAAAATAGCTAATCAAAACTGATATTGTAATTAAAATACCCTAATAAGGTCATGGTAAACTACTGATTATGGTTAGTATATTACCTTATGCAGCAAGTATTTGCGGGAGCATTTGTTACGGAGTCGCAACCGTCCTACAACAAGTAGGTGCAAAACAATCTGAAAATATAAAAAATATTAATCCGCTAAATCTTATAAAACTTATAAAGCAGGGGCCATATTTCTTTGGACTATTTTTAGATTTTATAGGTTGGTTATTCTTTCTGGTAGCAGTTAGGAGCTTGCCGTTATTTTTAGTTCAATCCTTTATTGCATTAAGTATATTTGTAAGTGCACTAGTTGATAAATATTGGTTAAATCATAAAATATTAAAATCCGAAAAGCTTTCAATATTATTTGTTGTAATTGGTGTAGTATTGCTAAGTTATACCGCACTACCTAGCCGGGCATTACCAACTTCAAATCTTTTTAAGTGGACAATTGTGTTAACGCCAATCGGTATTGCATTAATTGCAGCGGCCCTTATTAAAATTAATAAATCAAATTTAGTCAATAGCACTATAGCCGTACTTGCGGGTTTAGCTTTTGGCGGAACCAGCATAGTAACTAGATTAATAGTATTTAACCAAATAACTAAACAACCTATTCAATTAGGGCTAGCTATAGCTTTAATAGTATTTGGGATACTTGCGATAGTATTATTGGCTGTTGCACTTCAGCGAGAGCGTGTTAACAAGGTTAATAGCTTGGTTTTAGCAGCAGAAGTGTTAGTCCCAAGTATTATTGGAATAATGTTTCTAGGAGACAAAGTACGAAATGATCTTTGGTTTGTAATGTTAATTGGTTTATCGTTAGTTTTTATTGGAGCTCTGTTTACTTCATCGCTGGCTAAAAGTAGGCACATACAATAAAATACATATAAGACTCGGAAAAAAATATATGAAAATTATTGATAATTTATTTCAGTCATTTAATAAACTTCAGAAAAAACATCATATTCTTGGGTTCCCTATTGCTGTATTTAATAAATACGGAAAAGATGAAGCTGGAAACCACGCTGCCTTAATCACTTATTTTGGTTTTGTTTCGCTATTTCCGTTACTACTAGTATTGTTCTCTGTACTAAATTTATTAACTAAACATAATAGTAAATTTGAACAAAAAGTAATAGATGCAATACTTCATTATTTTCCAGTCTCTGCTCAACAGATTTTCAATAACATACACGGAATTCATGCGACTGGTTTAAGCCTATTTATTGGAATAGCCATAGCACTTTATGGTGCACGTGGAATTGCAAATGCACTTCAGAATGCATCAAATAGTTTATGGCAAATTCCAAAACATGAAAGACCAGATTTTTGGCATACTACCGCCAGAAGTATCGGAATAATTATTCTAGGTGGTAGCGGCATGATATTAACGACCATACTTTTAAGTTATACGAATAATATTTCGAGTAAAGGACTTGGCTTTAAAGTGATGGTCACCTTATTTGCACTCCTGCTAAATATCTTAGTTTTCACTATGGTGTTTCGACTCGCTACTGTTAAGGAAGTAAAAACAAAGTGGTTATTTAGTGGAGCAGTCGTTGCGGCAGTGTTCTGGCAAATACTACAAAGTGTGGGTGGATTCTTGATTCTACATCAATTAAAACGATCTAGTGAATTCTACGGTATATTCGCGTTAGTTTTGGGTATGTTATTTTGGATATATCTTCAAGCAGAAGTTACTTTATATGCTATAGAAATAAATGTTGTTCGAGTAAAAAGACTTTGGCCTAAAGATTTATTTGAGAAACCTAATTAGTTGATATAGCTCCAATAATATATTCTCCAAGTCTATAGTTGGGGTATATTTTGCGTTTAATTAATTTAGTTATACTAAAAGTAGATGTGTTACTTTGATTTATAAGGTATTCTCGTGTTCCAATTTTATTTAATCTTTCATACTGTAATTGTATTTCTTTAGTTTCCTGCGTGTTTTCAACTATAGTCAAAGTTTCAATTAATCTTTTTATATCATCTTCGTTTATATTTAGGCCAAGCTCTTCAAATAATAAAATGCAATATTCTTGATATTCATCAATTAGAGCTACTATTTCTTCAGAATTTTCATCACTACTTGCTCGTATTTCGATTATAGCTTGTTCAACAATACTAAGGTGCTCAATAGTTAAAATTGCTGATTCTAATTGTTCAGAACTATAAAAACCTACCATATCAATTAAATCTTCTTTAGTCGGTGTGACACTAAATCTAGTGATTTCATTTATTATTGGTTCGTCGAGTTTTTCGGTGAAATCAATTACTTCATCCTCGGGAGTGGGATCAGTCAAACTAACAATATTTTCTGCTTCAAGATGATCTTTAATACTATCTAATTCTGCCTCAAATAATGATATATCTTCGTCAGTCATTTTAAGTTCTGTATAAGGTGATTCTTCTGTACTAAATACTGTCTCGGTTGCCGTATCGAGAATTGGAATATGATCTGGATAGGGTTGTAATTGTAGTATTTCACTAACATTAGTTACGTTTTCTAAAATATCAGTTTTAGTATGAACTCTTTCTAGTAGTGCAACATTACTTGTTTGAGTGTTTTGAATATTTGGTGTATCTAATATAGCCGGGGATTCGACGCTGGTAAATATAGTTGATTCCGTAACATGAGCAATTTTTGGATCAATAAGTTGATTACGCATAATTATAGCCGGTCCGTTAGTTATAGCTTCTCTTTCGTCTAGAGAAGCAATAGCTAATTTAGGTTTTTCGATATCATGTATTGTTGCTTGTTGAGTTGATGAACTACTATGTTCATTAGTATTATCAGTTTTAGTTGGTACTTCAGATTGTTTTGGTTTTTGCGGAAATACGTTAGATAGCTCAGTAATATTAGTTCTAGTAGATTCACTAATTTTGACCGAGAACTGTGGGTCTGCCATATTGAAGCCGGTTAGTACTTTTTCTGTACCAGCTGTACCTTCTTCTTTATATGCTTCCATTAATCGTCCACCTACTGGGCACGACTCATCGCTTAGCATTTGCCAAACTGTGCCGTGATGTTGACCAAAAGTAACTTCTTGATTTGCTTCGGTAATACCAATTCCATATGTATCAAGAAGATATGTTTCATTAATCTCACCATTTTCTAAAAAAATTGGATTATCTGCGTGACTAGTCAGTCTTTCGTCTTCTGGATCTATTATAGGAAACAACTCAGCTGTCATTAACTTAATGATAAACACATGATATGCAAAAGTCTATATGATTAGATTTAACTTAAATTAAATTCAGCTAAGAGGCAGTCTTGGTTTTTTTACGGGTTTTTTTAGATTTTTGCACTCGTTTCTTCATAAGTACCCTACTATCTACATATATTGATAGTAGTAGTAGCGCGATAGAGATTGCCCACCATCTTGCTGGAATTGGTGCGGTAGATGAAGAGTTACAAACTCCAATATTACTACCAGCCGGGGCATCAATGGCTGCATTACATACCATATACGGATCAGTCGATGAATAATATCTGTAGTTTATAGAGAATATAATATTAAATGCTAATAGTGCCACTGATAGTGTAGTAAAAACTATGGCCAGAATTTTTTTAAGCATATTAAATATTTTAGATTATCTATAAACTCTTTTTGAAAAATAAGTTGTAGAAAAGCTCAACAACAACGCCAGCAACAAATCCACCAACAAATAAGAAAACAGCTACAAAGAAGTTATATTTAGCATTCGTACTATAAGTGGCATATAGATAAAGTGAGCTTCCTATAAACATAAATAGTCCACCAAATAAGATTGCGGTTGGTCTTACAATAGTTTTACCTGCAACTTCGCTGATTGCATCTACTGATGGCTTATGGATGAACTTACTGAAGGCTTTAGACCCTGAACCAAGATTAGATCGAATATCAGATAGATAGTTACTAAGTGCTATACGTTTAAGTTCCTTGTTAGGTGGATGAACTGCTTTCGTTGAATGAATTGGTTCAAGTTGATCAAGTAATTCGGCTGACTTGGTAGGATGTTGTTTTTCTACTTTTTCCTGTAATGCTTCTACTTTTTCTTGGGGTTTTTCAGGAGTCTTGATGTGATGTTCACGATGTTCTTTTTTTGCGTCATTAGATATTTCGTATTTCTCATTGGCATTATCGGGCGCATGTTCATGTTGCTTTATAGTCTCACTCATTTTATTCTCCCTCAGAACTAATTGCTTCAGCTATTAATGCTTCCTTATTTAGAAGTCGACTACGAGAGTAAAAGTATGCAGGTATCGCAGTAATCAAGAAGAGTATAAACACTGTTGTACCAGGTCCAGTGTTTGGTAGAGACGTTGTTGCTGCTGTAGTTACTGCTGCAACTTTATTTGGAGGTACAGATATATTTACAGTGTCACCATAACTATTTGTCATTTTATTGTTATATCCTTGAGGATCGTCGGGATTTACTGCGAAAGTTGGAAGCGGGTTTTTAACCTGTACGGTTATCTGTTTTGACACACTTGAATTTGCAGGAATTGTGATAGCTGGCCAATTAACGACAAACATATCACTTATAGTTCCACCACCCGGATCGGTTAGATTAGCATACTCAAGTACATCACTCATATCTTCGTGTATTATGTAATCTTTTGCAGCTACCGCACCCTTATTAACGACCGTCAGAGTATATTTGATAGTGTCACCGGGTTGAGCTGTCGTATTATTTGCGTCAGCTATCCCTTCTGTAACATTAGTTGCTGATTTATGCGGGAATAGGCAGGATAATATATCTGTCGAGTTACTAGATTTGTCACAAGGTTTACAGGCAGGACTAGACTCAGGTATTGAACTATTGTAAATACATGGTGGTGGCGCCGGAGGAGCTGGTGTAGGTGTTGGTGGAGGTGGAACTGGTTTAGGTATAGGTACTGGTGCTGGAGTCGGTACAGGAGTGGGTGATGGTGTTGGTGCTGGAGCAGGTGCGGGAGGGGGAGGTGCGAAAGAAGGGAACCCAAGAGAAATTAAATTACCACACTGAAAAAGTATCCAATATGCTTTGTTGTCATAACTAGTTACCCTTAGTGCTTTGTAAGTAGTTGAGCCACCACCATCCCAGCCATGGAGCAATCTCCAATAAACGGTACTACCTCCATAGAGAGTTACCGGCGTTTCGCCAGCGATACTATAAGGTAAATGACCAACAGACCATAAATTACCGTTGTAGTCAGTAGAATGTAGTGATACAACAGGAGATGTCGGACTTGCTATTTCAGCACAACTAATTCCATAGCTACCATATATAAGCTGAACATAGTTCACGTTATTAAAACAATCTGTAGCTAATTGTTGCTGTGAGGCTACTCCACCGTAGATGAGATCATTGTTACTACCAGAAGCATTTGTCTGAGAAGTTGAGGGACTAAAAGCGATTAACTGAACAATAAATGCTAATCCAATAAATAAGAAGCCAAGACCTCTTATATATTTTTCTTTTGATTCTTTAACCTGATAGTCTTTTAATAACCTGACATAGTCGGGGTTGAAGCGCAGGTTGGAAAGTATTTTATTTAACATTT
Organism: Saccharimonadales bacterium (SeqCode); assembly: GCA_038317055.1. GTDB lineage: Bacteria > Patescibacteriota > Saccharimonadia > Saccharimonadales > DATKHC01 > JBBQBA01. The sequence continues at coordinate 49,162 of JBBQBA010000001.1, read as the reverse complement.
TTTATTTTGTCGTTAACTGTAGGTTATTTAAGCACTAAAGTCATCTATACACAATAGCTATTAAATAATATTTAAAAACTATGAAGTCCAGCTATTAATAGATATTAGAAACGAAAAGCTTAACAATGCAATTAATGAATAAACAAACATCTTCTTTGCCCAGGCTCCATCTTTCAGTTTTTTGAGGTCTTTAATACCAAACCAGAACCAAGTAATACCAACAATTATCATTATAATAAGGTAGAAGTTATTGGTATAGCCATAGATCCTAAGTAGTATAGTTGCAATAATAAAAGCAATAATATAAACAAAAATCTGAATTTTAGTTTCTCTCATACCTTTTTTTACCGGCAATACAGGTAATTTAGCAGTTTTGTAATCTTTATATCTAAACATTGCAATTGCGTAGAAATGCGGCATTTGCCACAAAGCTAAAACTAAAAACAGAATAATTGCACCAGAATCTAATTTTCCAGTTACCGCACAATATCCGGCAACAATTGGGGCTGCACCTGAAATACTTCCAATAAATGTGCTATGAACTGTACGCCTTTTTGCTATACCGTATAAAACTACATAATCTATGTATGCGATGACTCCAATTAAAATAACTAAATTATTTGTAAAAATACCTAATAATAGTATCCCGAATATCCCTAATACTGCAGCAAATACACTTGCATCGAAAACAGATATTGTTCCCCGTACTAGTGCCCTATCCTTAGTTCGTTCCATTACTTTATCTATATTTCTATCCAAGTAGTTGTTTACAACGCAGCCTGAAGCAATCACTAATGATATTCCGATTATGGTAGTAAACAAAAGCATGAAATTAACACTTCCTTTTGATGCAAGTAGAAATCCGGCTATAACAGTAATCGCATTACCATAAATTATCCCCGGTTTAGTCATTTGATAATATGTTTTGATCAAACTAGAAACCACCACCTTGGTTGTGAATATAAGTTTTTATTTGTTCAGGAGTCATTCGATAACTTAGATTATTCATTATCCATATAGAACCGAAAACTAAAATACAGACAATAAGTATCATAAATATAAAGACAAATAACTTCCATCTTGGTTTTGTTTCCTTACCTAGATGAAGAAAAAATACGAGTTGTATTAAGAATTGAATTAATGCTAAACCAACAATAGATCCGATAATAATATTTCGAGAGAATTTCCTATTCACTACCATAATATAAGCGCTAAGAGTCAATATAATTGAAAAGGCAAACCCACTTACATAGGTTCTTAGTGTTCCGTGTTGAATATCAGTATTATTTTTGGTCATACGCCCAATGCTCCCATTAGATATACAATCGTAAAGATGAATATCCAAATAATATCGAGAAAGTGCCAAAACAAACTAAGAAGTGTTAATCTTCTTATATTCCCTTTAGTCAAACCTGTTGTATAAACTTTTGCAACCATTACAATCATCCAGAGTAAGCCTATGGTTATATGAAGACCATGTGTGCCAACCAAAGTAAAGTATGATGATAAAAAGCCACTTCGCCGCCAACTATTTCCTGCAACGACTAGATTCCTGAATTCTGACAATTCCATACCCAAGAAAATAAGTCCAAGTAAAAAGGTAACACCGAACCAAAACATAACTTTATTTTTATTATTTTGGCGTAAGGATAGAATTGCCAAGCCACAAGTAAAGCTACTAGTTAAAAGTACGATTGTTTCAATTAGAATATATGGAAGATGAAATAATTCTGCACCACTTGGACCACCGAAAACATTTTTATGAAGAACAGAGTATGTAGCAAAAAGACTTGCGAATAAGACACAGTCGGTCATTATATATAGCCAAAAACCAAATATAGTCTTAGAGTTTTCTTCTGTTTGTTCAACTACTTCAGTAGATGGGTTAGTCGCTAGTTTGTTCATGCCAGTTTCTTTCGCTCAAGTGCAGCAGTTTCAATATTTCTAATAGTTGAAGCTGATACTCTATATTCATTATCATCGCTCGATACTCTAATAATAATTGCTATAACTATTCCAATTAGTCCTATGATTGAAAGCCACCATATGTGCCAAATCATTCCAAAACCAAAAAATAAACTAAATCCACCTATAAATATACTTATGGAAGTATTCTTTGGCATGACTATGCTCTTATAAACTGGTTCCTCTTTAATCTTAGATTTTTTAATTGCCCAAAAGGCATCTCGACCACTTACTTCTGGAATGACAGGAAAACTATAAAATGGCGCTGGTGAAGCAACTGACCATTCAAGCGTTCGGCCGTTCCATGGATCTCCGGTATAATCGATGTGCTGCTTTCGCTGAAAGAAACTAACTATCTGCTGAACAATTATTAAGAATGCACCTACAGCAATTATTGCTGCGCCAATGCCAGCAACAATAAACAGTGGTTGCCATCCTAGTGATGCATTGTAGTGGTCGATTCTTCTAGTTGCTCCCATTAGTCCTAGAATATAAAGTGGACCAAAAGCTAATAGAAAACCTATAAACCAAAACCAAAAAGTTAATTTACCAGTAATTTCATTTAAGGTATATCCAAAGAATTTAGGGAACCAGTACATTAAACCAGCGAAATAACCAAATAAAACTCCACTAACAATCATAGTGTGGAAATGCGCAACTAGGAATAAACTATTATGAATCTGAAAATCTGCTGGCGGTACTGACATAACTACACCTGTAACACCACCTAGAGTAAACAAACCTATAAAACCCAAGAACCAGAACATTGGGCTTGCAAACTTAATTCGACCTCTGTACATCGTAAATAACCAGTTAAATATTTTTACACCAGTTGGGATAGCTATTATCATTGTCATTATTCCAAAGAAACCATTTACGTCAGCACCTGCACCCATTGTAAAGAAATGGTGAAGCCATACACTAAATGAAAGAACTGTAATTGCTCCAAGTGCCCAAACCATTGTTTTATAACCAAAAATGGGCTTTCGTGAAAACGTTGCAACTATTTCTGAAAAAATTCCGAAAGCCGGTAGAATTAATATGTATACTTCAGGATGACCCCAAGCCCAAATCAAATTGACATACATCATTACATTTCCCCCTCCGCTTGCCGTGAAAAAATGTGTCCCCATAGTTCTATCTAAGAACAGTAAGGTTATAGTTACTGTAAGGATTGGAAAGGCAAATGCAACAAGCAACATAGCGTCGAATACGCTCCATGTAAACATCGGCATCCTCATCATAGTCATTCCCGGGGCTCTCATTTTTATAATCGTGACAAGAAAGTTAACTCCTGAAAGCAGACTACCTATTCCGGCAATTTGAAGACTCCATATCCAATAGTCCACGCCTACTCCTGGGCTATACCTAAGTTCTGAGAGCGGGGGATATGCTAACCATCCAGCCGCAGAGAATTCACCGATCCCTAAAGACAAATTTATTAATAACATTCCTGAAACGAATAACCAAAAACTAGTAAGGTTTAGAAAAGGAAAGGCTACATCTCTAGCACCTATTTGCATAGGTAGTACAAGGTTAATTATTCCAAACATCAAACCCATTCCAGCGAAAAATATCATAATAGTACCGTGGGCAGAAAAGATTTGTTGGAAAGTGTTTGCGGAAACTACTCCATGAGAAGCTCCGACTGATGTTGCCTGCTGTGCTCGAATCATTAGTGCATCGGCTCCGCCCCTGAGTAGCATCAGTACGGCAACGATAATGTACATTACACCGATCCGTTTCGGGTCTACTGAAGTTAGCCATTCTTTCCAAAGCCATTTCCATTTTTTCTTATAAGTTAAAAGGATGGCGATAATTAAACCACCAAGCATTATTGAGACTCCTGCACCCAGAGTTACGGGATCATGCGGGAATACTCCCGAATTAAGCTTTCCAAGCAATTCTCCAAACATATACATTACATACTCATCCCTTGCATACCCTCTGATTCAAGTTTTTGAATGTTAGGTAGTATTTGTGTTCGACCACCACCATCAGAATTTGCTGACGCACTGTTTGGCGCCAGATACTTATATACAATATTATTATACAGGTCAGATTGGGTTGATGAATAATATGCTGAAGGATTATTACTGCTCGGTTGAGAAAGTTTATTATATTCATCCAAACTTAATTGTTTAGGAGAATTTTTTACATTTTGTAACCATATATTAAAATCACTCGTAGAAGTAGATCTGGCAGTAAAGGTCATACCTGCGAAACCGTTACCACTAATATTTGCCGATAATCCACGATAACTACCATCTCCGTCGGCAGATAAATGTAATTGTGTAGACATTCCTGGCATAGCATATATTTGTCCTCCTAATTGTGGTATCCAAAAAGAATTCATTGGTGCGTCTGAAGTAACTTCAAAATTTACCGGAGTTTTATTAGGAATTAGAAAATAATTAACAGTAGCAATGTTTTGTTTGGGATAAATAAATAACCATTTCCAGTTTAGTGCTACAACTTGAATTGTAATAGGTTTAATAGATGAATCTAGTGGTTTAAATGGATCTAATTCATGACTACTATTCCAGGCAACTATTCCAAGGATAATAATTAAAAATGACGGAATAACCCACCAAATTGTTTCCAATATTTTATTATGATCAAGTTCAGGAGAATACTTCGATTTAGTGTTACCTTCTCTATATTTCCATGCAAATACAATAAGTAAAGTAAAAACCGGCAATACAACAAGTAAAGAAAGTAAAAGCGAAAATACTATTAAGTGAAATTCTTTTAAGGCAATTGGGCCCTTAGGATTCAACACTGCAATATTCTGTTTATTTAGATACCAAGCGCTAACTAAAATGAAAGCAACAATAAGTGTACCAAAAAAAACATAGAAAAATTTGTGTATATTATTAGATTTTTTCATCAATCAGTTTATATGTTTTCAGGGCATATTATTGCTACCCTATATAACATCACACTCCCCTAAACTTAATAAAAATACCCCATAAGCTTATGGTTTATACTATATCACTTTTAAGGGTGTTTTGACTCTGATTATTTTATCTGTTGTATAGTATTTAATGTCATGAAAACTTTTGATATAGCTAAAATCTTAAATGCACCTAAGTTACCGCTTTACATAAAAGAGGTAGAGAAACAATTAAATATTGTTGTAGGTTCTGAATATTCAATTATTAGCGAGCCAATCCAAAGATTAGTAAATGCCAACTCAAAGAGATTAAGACCGTCAATGCTTATTGCTATTGTTGCTAATAAATTAAATAAAATAGACAAAAAAGTGATTACTAGTTGTGTTGCTGTCGAGCTAGTTCATATAGCTAGTCTAGTTCACGATGATATTATCGATCACGCTAGCACCAGATGGGGAGTACCAACTATTAACGCAAAAGAGGGTATATATTACGCTGTAATGATCGGCGATTATTTGTTCTCGAAAGCTAACCAACAAGCAGCGTTGGTAGATGCCAATGTGGCTGGAATTATTGCTAAAGCGATCGAAGATTTATGTGTAGGTGAAATGATCGAAATGGCTGATGAATTTAACCTTAACAGAACTATAAAATCTTTAGTTAGAACTATCGAGGGTAAAACAGCCGCGCTTATTTCATCATGCTGCAGTATTGGTGGAATTTGTTCAGGTCTGGATAAGTCCGAATTAGCATCTCTTACAAGTTTTGGTAAGTATTTTGGTATGTCATTTCAGTTTGTTGATGATTTACTAGATTTTATGTCGAACGAACAGCTTTTAGGTAAGCCAGTCGGTAATGATGTAAAAGAGGGAATCTATAACACTCCAATTATTCTCTCGCTTTCGGGAAACAATGCAACGAATACCGGAAAACTAATTAATAAGAAGTCAGAAATAGATAATAATTTGCTAGTGGATAATCTAATAAAGGATGGATCAATCGAAAAGTCTATAATGCTTATTCACGAATACAATAAACAAGCAGTTAACAATTTGGATAAAATAAAGGACAATCAAATAAAAGATAGTTTATCTAAACTTCCAAGTGCTTATATGAATTGGGCATTAAACAATCTAGTTGAACCTCGATACAAGAAATTGATTACAACTACACTTACCAAATTGAATTAAAATGTACTATAAACCCAAAATTTGTTGTTTTTTCGCTGTAAACTCTTCTTCAGTAAGAATTCCTTGATCCTTAAGTTGGCCTAACTTTTCAAGCTGAGCTATCTGATCATCACTGCTCATTGCAGGAGCAGCTGCTTGTGCTGGTGCTTCTTCTGCTTGAGCTTGGTTGTTTTGTGCGTTGTGGTGAGCAATACCAGCACCTACAGCTGCGCCAACTAATAGTCCTCTTCTTCTTCCCATTCTAAATCGTGGTCCCATACTATTTCTCCTTCTTGCTATTAACTTCTTTTAAAGCTGCTTCCGCAATATCTGGGTGGACGCGGCCCTCAGCCAATAAAACACCATTTGCATTAATGAGAGCTTGTTTAAATCCTTTTGCCCAAAGATGTTCAAATACTAGTATTGCAGCAGAACTATTATTGTCTAAATCTGCTGCGACTTTAATCGCGTCTTCTTCTGTTAGTAGTCCGGTCAGATTTTTTGCGTATGGGCCGAATGCTTTAGCTACATCCTCTGGCATATTACTAAGTTCTAAAACCGCTGCATCACCCTTTGTGTCTTTAGTAACAAATAGTAGATCTATAATACGAACCAATCCATCATCAACAACTTTTTGTAATTCTTTTAATATTTCGCCGTTAAACTTATTTTCTGTAAAGCCTACTGCAATATAATCTATTGGTCCTAGCATAATTTACTTCCTCTCTAATTAATATATCTCTCAAACTCGTACTTTTTGTATTATATCAGAATTTGAACCACACCCTGTTTTGATTAATCTAAAAACTAATAAGACAAAACATTTAGTATAAATGTGCAATAGTAACTTCATTATGCTATAATTTATGTTAAGCAATTGGTTACTAAAAACCTATTCCGTTTAATTAATACGTCCCTATAAAAGACTTAATAAGATTATGGTTAGAAGACAGTAAACTCGTGTGATATATATATAAAAGGAAGGATAATATTAAAATGGCAAGTAAACTTTACGTAGGTGGATTAGCATATAGCGTTACTGATCAGGAGTTAGAAGCTCTTTTTGCAGAACAAGGAAAAGTAGTAAGTGCAGTAGTTATAAAAGATCGTGACAGTGGACAATCTAAAGGTTTCGGCTTTGTAGAAATGTCAGAAGATAGCGAAGCTAAAAGCGCAATAGCTGCCCTAAACGGCAAAGAAGTTAGTGGACGTTCTATCGTTGTAAACGAAGCTCGACCACAAGAAGATCGACGTCCAGGTGGCGGCGGCGGTGGCGGCGGCAATTTCAGTCGTTCATATTAATCTATAGTTATACAAATATAATCTAGTTATAGTCATTTGCTAGTGATAGTAGGTTCTTTAAAAATGGTCAAAATTAATAAACATATCGAGATAGTTCGATCATCTAAACCCAAGTTTAGTTCTATGGGTCTAGAATCCTGCGAAATGATCAGAGATTTGCTTAGTAATTACTACGAAACTGTAGGAATAACTATTGTAAATGATTCCAATGATATAGATGTTTTAATTATGAAAAAGCCAGATTTAGCATTTCTAGGACTAAAGAAAGTACCGCTTATTAGCGGACCGAACGGAAATTCAGTTGCGGATGTTTGGTTGTCTGAATATCTTGATGACAACGGAATAAATTATTCTGGTTCTTCGGCTAGGGCAATATCACTAGATTTTGATAAAACTGAAGCTAAACAAGTTGTTGAAGCAGCTGGACTTAAAACTTCAGGTTATTTTATGGCCAAAAACAATCAATTTGGTTTTGAAGATAAATTACCTCTTAACTTCCCCTTATTCCTAAAACCACCAAATACAGGTGGGGGTAAGGGGATTGGGGCTGATTCGGTAGTTCGCGATTATAATACGTTTAATAGCAAAGTTGAATCGATTCAAAATGAATTTAGCTGTGCAACCTTAGCTGAAGAATACCTAACCGGTCGTGAATTTAGTGTAGCTATTCTTGATTCTTTAAATTCAGAGAATATAATTGCAATGCCAATTGAACTTATTACTGAGAAAAATAATCAAGGTGATAGAATTCTTGGACGGAAAATTAAAGCAGACGATACTGAGCATGTATTAGCTGTTACTGATAGTTTAATCAAGAAACAAATAAATACACTCGCTATAAGCGTATTTAAGGCTATAGGTGCACGAGATTACGGTCGTATAGACATTAGACTGGATATGAATGGTGTGCCACATTTTCTTGAAGCTAACCTAGTTCCTGGTTTAGCATTTCATAATTTTACGAGCTATTTTACTAGCGCTTGTTGGATTAATAGACTAATGGATTATCAAGCGATGATTCTACATATTGTTGAGCTTGGATTATCTAGAGCTGACACAGAATTAGAAGAGATAAATGATTATCATTCTAAGTTAACCCCATCCCTAACTACTTAGTTTAGGTTTGATCAGTAGGTTTGATTTCTAAGTAACATGTTTTACAGACATGATATTTTTTGACCATATTATCTTTGTCTGGTGGACTTAATGGTATAGCTCCAAAACCGCTGAGTTCTTTTTTACAAATATCGCAAATAGGTCGAATTGCCATAACTAGCATTCTATCGGATTGCTAGAAATAAGAAATAACATTAATTGTTTGTATTAAATTACTTTAGAAAATGTAATATATCCTGCAGCTTTGGTGTATATAAAAATGCTATAATGTATCGACCATAGGAGGTTTCATGGGAACAGAATTATCAAGAAACTATGAAGTCAATCCTGAATTTTCACTAACTGAATGTAGTCCAGCAATGTTAGCTGCAATTTCAGCAAGTGTAGACGCTAGACTTGAAGCTATGCATAAAGATGCCATTTTTATTAATAAAACCCACAGGGGTGGTGATGAAGCTGTGGAGTATGTAAATATACTTAGAACCAAAGAACAAATTGATTCGATTTTTGATGACGACCCTAGTACTCCTGGCCTGCAGTCTGTACACTGAAAGCTTAAGCACAGTAATTAGATAGGTATTATATGCAGGCTTTGAATCATATGGTTTTCGGTGGACTGGTTGGTTTAACTTTTAATGACCCTGTTGTTGCTATTCCAATTGCCCTAAGTTCACATTTCTTAATGGATGTTATTCCGCATTACGGTAATGATCCAAAGACTGCACGGGGTACTAGAGCATACAATCTAAGAATCGTATTAGATACATTGGCTTGTATTTTAGTTATGACTTTTTTCTTGAGTCTTCATCCGCCAAATACCAGTCTATTCGTACTTTGTGCAATCTTTGCCGTTTTACCTGATTTATTTTGGCCACTTGCTCTCTATGTTAAACAAAAGGGGATAGTGTGGGAGTTTTTCAAATTTCATAAGCGAATTCAATATGAGAGTCGTGCAGGTATTTATTTAGAAACAGTATGGTTTGCTGTTACTACCGCTATAGTGATTCACACGATTTAAAACTTTTACTATATTTTTAGTTCAGAATTTTCATTAGGATCGGATTTTTTAATAAAGCTTTTGTAATTAGCGTGCAGTGATATAGTCAATATAAATACAAAACCTAAAAATAGAATAAATACTGACCTATCAATAATATTTGCAGAAATAATATTTGCACTACTAATACCGTGTAAGTGTCGACTCAACAATAAGAACGATTCTCTTATTCCGATTGCCCCAGGAGTTAGAGCAACAAATAATGAGAAATTAGCTGCTCCGGTATAAGTAACAATCTGGTGAAGAGAAATATTTGAATTAACACTTCTTAGTTCCACACCATATATTGTGACCTGAACTATTGATTGAAATAATGTAGCAACAAACAACAATAATAAATTTTTCGATGTGAGCGCTAAACTATCAGATCTAGTCTTGCTCTTCGATTTGTAAAATTGTATTACACCAAAACTAACTCCGCCAATAAATATTAAAGCTAACAATGTTTGCCACAATGGACGATTACTCGTTACAAGTAGTGCTGTGCTGATAATTGCATAAAACATAAAATATAAAAGAGATACATAAATGTAGTTTCGCACTGCAAGGTCTTTTACTTTTTTAAGGTAAACTCCCCTTACTGCAATTCCACCTTGACCAGGTATGAAGAAATTTACAAGTGTTGAATAAGCATTAAGTAATATATTTTCTTTAGGGCTAAGTGTTTTTTTACAGATAATCATACTGATCCATAAAATTAGAATTAGAGCTACAAACCAAACTATATATAAAAGTAACAACCATATTATGGTTAACGGAGGAATATGGGCTAGTTGAGTTAATAGATATGTATGACTAGAAATATAGTAAGCGAAGGCGCTCAGGGTTATTATGACAAGCGTTATCGCTATAATAAGTCGTATTCTATGTTTCATGATTTACTTAAGAGTATATAGTTTATCTGTAAGTAAGGGTAATACTCAGGAATATTAGTATAATAAGTGATAATTATATGAACAGTTTTACTAAAAGAGTATATAGTCTCTTAAATTCGCGACGTTTTTTTACTTTTATTATTATCTTTTTCTTGTTTGAAGCTACTTGGATAGCTATATCCGCCGCCTACCCTCAAGCATTTGACGAGAATTTCCATTTTGGTTTAATTCAAATATATTCTCACCACTGGTTACCTTTCTTAAACTCACAACCCTCAGGAGGTAACTCCTATGGTGCGGTAGCTAGAGATCCTTCTTATCTTTATCACTATTTAATGAGCTTCCCATATAGAATAATAAGTCAATTTACCCATGAAACTATTGGACAAGTGATTGCCTTACGATTTATTAATGTTGGCCTTTTTGCGGCTAGTTTACTATTGTTTCATAAAATATTAATTCGAGCTGGCGTCTCAAGGTCATTAACAAATGTAAGTATTTTATTATTTGCCCTAATTCCGATCGTGCCTCAGCTTGCTGCACAGATTAATTATGATAACTTACTTATTCCATTGGTAGCATGGACTATTTTGTTAACTTTCGATCTTATTGATCAGCTTAGAAAACACAAACCTTCTGCAAAAACCATCATAACTCTTATTAGCGTATGTTTGTTCGCTAGCTTGGTTAAGTATGCATTTCTACCAATATTTTTAGCCGTAATAGTATTTCTTTTTATAGTTTACTACAGAAACTATAGACATAATTTTGGAAAATTTGTAAATGAGTTTATATCCAGTTGGAAGAGTAATAAATTAGCAATTAAAATATTACTGTCGATTGTTCTGATAATTGCTACTGGATTGTTTATTCAACGCGATGTAGTAAATATAGTAAAGTATCATTCAATTGCACCGAACTGTAGCACAGTGCTAAGTGTAAATGATTGCAAAGCTTATAGTCCTTGGTATTACAATTATCAGCAACATCAATATCTTGAGAGCCAAGAACATATTGGTAAAGCTCATCTTGGTAGCCCGTTATTCTATAGCGGTGAATGGATATATTGGATGTGGTATAGGCTGTTCTTTGCTGTTAATGGTCCAGTAAGCTCTTTTGCTAATTATCCACCACTTCCACTTCCGAGTGCGGCAGCAATTGTATTTGTTGTGTTCGGACTAGTATTACTTATAAAAAATTTTAAAACCGTATTTAAAAATAATATATACCTAATCTTGTTATTTTCTGTCAGCTTAGTCTATATTGCAGTTCTATTCCTTCAGGGATATGCTACATATCACTACACATTTGTATTAGAAAATATGAACGGCCGTTACTTATTGCCGGTCACATTATTACTGGTTGCAGTTTTTGCAAGAGCAATTAGTATTGGACTTAGGCGATTCCCAGCAATAAAAGCCGTCCTTGTTTGTATAGTATTACTACTATTTCTTGAGGGTGGTGGTTTATTTACATTCATTTCACGGAGTGACGATACCTGGGATGTCCAGAACTCAACCGTTAAAAAAGTCAACAATGCAGCACGTAAAGTAACTAGACCAGTGCTATACAATGGTCAAAAATACTATTTTACTAGCTATTGGTTTTTTAACTAAGTCTTGTCTTTATTGGTAAATTGTTCGCGTTTAACTACTTCAAGAACATCTTCAATTAAAGAGCGATTAACCCTAATTAGATTGGCTACTATTCCTAAAGTAAAAGATACAAAAGATGCATTCAAAAGCACAGTTCCAATAATTAATGACTGTAAATGATGGGCACCATTAGGATTTTTCACAGTAAATACTAAATATAGGTAGTGAAGAAACGGAATAATACCAAGTAGAAATAGAAACCCGCCAATACTCAGAAAAACAGTGTATGGCCGATACATAGTAAAGCTATTTAACATTGCTATCATACTTTTTCGAACATGTTCAGACGATGATTTAAATAATCTGGATTCACGAGTCTTAGGATTAGTTTTTATCTTAATTGTAGCTATAGCAAGTTTTTTGTTAGCTGCTTGAATTGTCGTTTCAGCTGCAAAGTTAAATCGTCCAATCAAGTTAAGTTTAATTGCAGATTCTTTGGAATATGCCCTAAAACCACTTGTTCCATCTGGAATATCAGTTCCGGCTGCCATATTTAATACTCCAGTTCCAAATCTTTGTAGAAACTTTTTCATTGGAGTAAAATGCTCGATTGTGTTTGTTTGTCTATCTGCTATTACTGTATCGGCCTTACCATCCAATATTGGTTGTATTAAGTCCGGTATTCGCTCTTGCGGATATTGGTTATCTCCATCAGTTAAAACTAATATATCTGCACCAAGCTCTAAGGCTCTCTGAATTCCGTCACGAAGTGAATGAGCTAATCCTCTATTTTTTGGGTGATGAACAAACTGAGTTACGCCTAAACTTTTAGCAACTTCAACTGTTTTATCAGTTGATCCATCGTCGATTATTAAAACTTCAATTTCATCTATGCCCTTTATATTCTTAGGCATAGTTTCAAATACTAGAGGTAGAGTGGTCTCCTCGTTTAAACAAGGAATCATAATTACTAACTTCATAATTGCATATAGGATACATCAACTAGCTGGATGTAAGCTGAATGTGAATATCATCTCCCCAATAAGATTAAACTAAGTTTATACCCTGTTATATTAACATTTATAGCTAAATAGACTAATAGTTTATTAATTTATTGGATACTATGAACCCGGCGAAACAGTTATTATATTCCCATTGTCAGGTTTTGTGGTTTTATCATGTTTGTTTTTATTATTTGGTTTGATGACACGAACTATTATTTGCCATATGAGCAGTCCAATAAGTATTAAGAGTACAACAATATAAATCCAGTATTTACTGAGGAATATTTCAATGTTTTTAATAAATGAGTGTTTTACAATAACTGTTTCACTTGCGGTGCTTGAATGACCTGAGATATATTCGGTATATGAGGCAAGTGTATATTTTCCACTCAGTAATTTATTAGTATTCAGCAGATAAGTAAAAGGATATTTAGTGGCTATATAAACTACCTTTTTATTTAGGTAATACTTAACCTCTTTAATTGTTTGACCAGCTTCGTAGGTTGGACTTATGGTAGTTGGACTATCATATTGGACGCTTGCATTCTCAGTAATTGCTTGAGTGCCAGCAGGTGCAGGCAGTACCTTATTATTTGTAGTACCAGATTTATTACTAGTGGAATTAGACGTAGAAGTATTTGGGGTGACAGTAACAGGAGTTGGTGCCTGAGTAGCTGTTGCACAATTGGTTCCTGTACCCGATGGTATACAGCTATTTCCTGGAATTAGCATAACTAAATCAACACCGACACCAGCTTGATTGCCTATGAAAGTCAACGTATGATTACCGGCTGCCAATGTACTTGATATAACAGAACCAGCATTGCCGTTTTGATAGTTAACCCACGACCAGCTATTTACTGGAATAGAACTGCTACCGCCAACATTTGAACAACTTGTGCTGTCTATTTGTAAAAGTACAGAATTGTTCGTAGTCGTCGGTACTAATATCCTTGTCCAAACTGTATATGTATCTGACGCTGGTACATTAACGGTAAGGGTATCAGTTCCATAAGAAGGTGAAGGTGTTGCACAAGCTGCAGCAAAAGCTTGAGAGTCTCCCTGAATAACAGTAATTATAGGAGTTAATAACATTACTAGTCCGAAAAGACCTAAAAACATCTTCTTTGTTTTATAAATTATTCTGACTTTTTGCTTTTTTGCCATTATTACGATTTATTATACACAATAAGCAGTTTAAAAGTACTCAGTTAATTACTGATATATGTGCCCGGTGCAATTCCTCCGCCATTTATTGATTGTCCTGCATGTGCTGAATCCTGATAAACTGCGACTGAATCTATATCAAAATGTCTAATGCCTGTATTAAACGTAGTTTTATTAAAAGCATAATTTAGTATAAGTAGCATTGGTGAATTGGATCCCGATCTAACTGGGGCGACCCCATTAACTCCAACCCACTTTTGAATTGTTCCGTCTATATAAAACGACCATGATTGATCTGGATTTATCACGTAAGTGTATCGATGAAATGCAGCCGATTGATCGAAACCAGTAGTTAATAGGTTGGTATAGAAGTCCTGCAGTTTTGTACCGGTACAATTTGGGCTAAGCGTACATGTAGTTTGGTATATCCAATCACTATCTAACTTTCCGCTTGTATTTAGTCCTTCAAAAAAATCTCTTTCATTAAGCCAACCACCCTGTGTGCTAGTCCACCATGCATTCCATAAGTTGCCATCAGGATCAATTGGCCATTGAGATACCATTTCGAAGGCCCATGTTGACCCATTTCCCGGCGTCCATGTAAATCCTTTATATCCTGTTCTGGTTGTTGTTGAGGTTACTATACCTGAAACATAATTTCTCTGGACTTGGTTACTTTGACTAGACCCACTTCCATCACCAGTTGCTGGAGCTACATTATTTTGGTAATTTGCAGAAAGTACTAATTTACCATTTGATATACTTACGTTTTTGGCATTATATACTTCAGTTTCATTTCCGTTATCTCCATTCACATTATTATTTAAATTAGGGTTCCATGACTGACTTGGATACCAATAATTATCTTGACCAGTTGACGTACCTAGTTGTGAATTGAAATCGTCTGCAAAAGTTACGTGCCATCCAGAAATTGGAGATAATGGACCGGTTGGACTTGATTTTATTGAAGTACCAAGCGGATTATCGGTACTTCCAAATTGCACTTCACTACCACCTGGACTAGCATTACTTGATTGTTTAGTTGCTAAACCCGATAATATACCGTTTCCAGTTATTACACTTACACTCGGTGACTGAGCTGAAGAATTAAATAAAACATTAACACCCACAATAGTTAGACAAAGCATTATTAATATAATAATTATTATTTGTGGCTTTTGTTTAAGTTTATGCACGTCTTTTTTGATTTTTATATCCTCGTTTGTTAGACAAGCTATATTTATTTATAATATTTTGATATTCCTGACGCTCACCTAGCCAAAAACTAATAGCCATTAATAAAACTATTAATAGTGATGGCCATGCTATCCATAGCCAGTTTTTATATAGTGTAAATATATTTGGTGGGGGGATATTTATAGTTTTAAAAATATTGTTTGAGCCTCTAGAAGTATTTGAGAATATGCCGATGCTGCCTGGGAACTTAATCAATGCTGCTAACTGAATTGTTCGCACTTGATGCTTGGCATCCGTTACTTTAATAATAATCACATAATAACCTTGTGACTTATATATATGATTAATTGTTAATGTTGACGGATCATTAGTTGTTAATGTTTCAGAAGAACCATCGCCCCAGTTAATATTAAGAATATATGGAGCTGTCCCACCCTCAAGTTGAATTTGAGCACTGTAGTCTTTACCTACTTCAAAAGTTTGATAATGAAAATCAGTGACTGCAATTAAGGGGCTGGGTGTTACGGGAGATGTTGGATTTGTAGTTCCAGGTGGAGGTGGTGTAGGACTAGGGTTAGGTGTAGGAGTAGGAGCTGTAAAATACACGGTCACACTTGCCGTTACTGGACCTGCTTGGTCCGTTATGTTGAAATCTTGAGCTTGAAGTATATTTGAACCTGCGAATAAACTTATACTTATCTGAAATGTATTTGAAGAACATATCGCAACACCGCTAAATAATCCATTGTCATATAGTTTTACGTATGAATTGTCTGGACATATTCCGCTGACTGATATGTCACTAACAGTAGATGTACTATTTTGAAGAGGTGAAGTAATAGTAGCACCGTCACTAAGTGGCGGAGCGTTAATTCTGGCAGAAACCGTAAAACTATCTGCCACTGCCTTATAAGTCCACCCAGATAACAATACTAAAATGCCCAAAAGTATTAAAAGAGTTGCTGGATGAAGTATAAATCTTTTGTGTACTGGCTGACTTCGGCGAACTTTATGCTTAATAAGTTTTCTCTTAGGTTTTTTTGAGACTTTTGAATTGACCCCTATATTAGTAAAGGTTCTTTTATGAAACTTACTCGTTGAAGTTCTAGATTTTTTCTTGGACATTTTTTATTTTTATATATCAGAGAAAATTATAACATGACCACACAGATAGCTAATTAAAAAAGCTTAGGCTTAAAATGCAAAATTCATTGTAATATGAAGTTAGTATGAAAAAAGCTATATTGAAAAGAAAGAAAAAAGTTTTAATTACTTCAGTTATTGCAATTATTATTTTGATTTTAGTATTAGTCACTATATCAAGGGTCAATTCAACTAATCATGGAACTTTGTCATCAAGCTATACTATTAAATCAAACCAATCAACATTTGTAAGTAAACCTGTTCAGTATAGTGATAAATTTATTAGTTTTAATTATCCTAGTAGTCTAGTTACTGGTTCTACTTCAACATTAGTTTTTCCTTCTGTAGATAAAGTTAACTTCACTTATCGAGATGTTGTGACATGGAGCTTAGCAATTGAAGTTCTAAATATCCCAAATGGACAATTAAATAGTAATTCTGGTTATCAAGTAAGAAAAATTAATCCAACAAAATATCAACAATCTAATCTAGATCTAAATAATAATTCAGGTGTTGTTATGACTGATAAATCTGTCGGAGAGTATAGCAAAGTGGTTTTTCTAGTACATGGGCCGTATCAGGCCAGTATATCGTTAACTGGGGATGACTTAAATGGCAATACTAACTTAGATAAAACTTTGAATATGATAGTATCATCCTGGCAATGGCGGTCGGGTTAGAATTTGCTAATAGTGCGACACCTTAATACAATTATCCCTATATGTTGATCAATAATTTCGCAATACTTGGGTTATCTTTGTTGTCGATATTTTTTGCGACTTTTTCACACGGTACATCTTATAATCTACAGTCCTATAGCATTGGACCTGGCGCTACAAATAATTCATCATCGACAACTTATAGCCTTCAGGGTAGTGCCGGTGAGCAAGCAAATGGAGTTACATCTGGTTCTACAAAAACGGCTAATAATGGCTCAATACAAACAGAACAACTCAATATACCTCCGGCTCCGACGCTAAGTAACGGTTCCGGAACATATTACAACCAACTAAATTTTATTATCGCAACAGGAGGTAATCCTACGGATTCCACGTTTGCAATCGCAGTTTCAACTAATAATTTTTCAACAACCCTTGGTTATGTACAAGCTGATGGATCAATAAACAGTACTCAGGTATATCAAACCTATACTGCATGGGGAGGTGGAAGTGGTTCCTTTATAACTGGACTGACGCCCTCGACCACCTATGAAGTTAAAGTAGCAGCCATGCAAGGTAAATTCACCAATACTAACTTTGGAGCTTATGCAACCGCTTCAACAGTCGGTGTATCAACTACATTTTCAGTATCACCAAACTCTATTAGTATCGGAAATCTATTGCCCGGAACAGTATCAACAAGCGGAAACCTTACTTTTGCGTTCACGACAAATGCAAATAGCGGTGGTTCAGTTTACGTTTCGGGCGTTAATGTAGGGCTATTAAGTGCAACTCAAAGCCATACTATTCCGGCTTTTACAGGTAATTTAGCACCACAATCTGAGGGATTTGGAATACAAGCAACTAATGCGAGTCAAACTTCTGGGGGACCACTTACTCTGGTAAGTCCATTCAATGGTAGCAGCAATGTTGTTGGAGCAGACACAACAGTCCCGTCACAGATTCTAACGACAACCACCGCTATAAATGGTGGTGCAGCAAATGCTAACTTACAGGCAATAGCATCTACTAATACTCCTGCAAGTATAGATTATTTAGAAAATCTTACCTTTATCGCAGCTGCCAGTTTTTAGGCTATAGATAACCATTAGCTTATTAGTTTGCATTAAATACTTAAATCTAATAAACTTAAGCTTGATAGAATAAATAATAAAAACAAAGTCAACGAATTAAGATGTTAAAAAGTATTGCTGGTAGATTCAAGAAGACCCATATTATTGTGGGACTTAGTGTTATTGTTGCATCTAATCTATTAATTCTTCCAAAAGTTTTCGCTACCACCTACTTAACCAAACCATCAGTAATCTTGACTAATATGAATGCGAGCGGTACTAGCTCAGTAATAATTGAATTTACAACCTCATCCAGTAACACTGGTACAGCTTTATCGCTAGCATTTACCGGATGGACAGGTGGTGCAGCGGGTATTGTAAATACTACTCAGACAGTATCGAATTCATTTGGAGCATCTAATTGTACAGCTATAACAGGTGCGAGCAGTAACTTACCGGGAACACCGGCGGCTTCAGGTAGTGGTGCAACCATTACATTTAGTGGAATAACAGCTCTAACAGCCAGTACATCTTATTGTGAGGTATTAACTTCGACTTCTGCAGTAACTAACCCTTCCGCAACAGGCGGCCAGGCAGCAGTATTAACAGTTGGTACCGATGCTGCAGCCAACATAGCGTTAGATATTATTACAAATGATCAAGTAGTAGTTACAGCTACAGTTCTACCTTCATTTACATTAGCGTTGAACACGAACACTGATGCATTTACTGCTAACTTATCAAGCGGAGCAGTTGGTACAACGACCGGTGTTACTGCAACAGTAAATACGAACGCCAAGAATGGTTGGTACTTATTTGGAACAGATAGTAGCACTGGTCTACATTCGACTGCACAAAGCTATACAATACCGTCACGTACCCCAGGAACAAACGCTACTATAACAAGTGGAACTGAAGGTTATGTTACTGGACTTCCGGCTGGTGGTATTACACAGGGGAGCGGCGCCGGAACCACCGCTGCAACTACACCATATGCATCCTCAGGATCTGGAAATGGTAGTGGTCTAGATACAAATGAACGTCAACTCGCTAGTTCAAACGGTACTGCCAACGGCGCGGTAGTTACAGTAAAAGAATTTTCAACTATATCGGCTCTGACACCTGCAGCTACAGATTACAGTGATACCATTACTTTGGTTGGTGCCGGTAGTTTCTAGTATACTTATCCCTAATATATGAATGGGATAACATTAAAAACCTTTATTTGGTTTTTGGGCTTACAAATTGGATGTTTATTTATATTGAACTCAAGTGCTTCAGCGTTAAATAACGCAGGATCAATAATTACAACCAGCCCAGTTACAGTAGATATAGCAACCCCTCCAGGGACGTCTACAACAACTAATCTTCAGGTTCAAAATAATAGTAGTAGTCCGGTAAATATTACTCTAAAACTGCAAGAATTTCGTGCTGATGGTCTTAGTGGTAAAGCACAGATATATAATCCCCCAATTAGCGACCCTTCTATATCTTGGGTGCATTTTTCTCAAACTACATTCACTGCCCAACCTGGTGTTTGGGAGAATGTTGTGATGAATATAAATGTGCCTAAAACTGCAGCTTTTGGTTATTATTATGCGGTCTTATTTGTTCCAAAGACGGTACTAAACACAACCGTAAATACTAATAAAGTTAAAGGCGCAAATGCAATTTTGGTACTACTTGATGCTCATGTTCCAGGTGAATCTCGTAAATTAAGTATCGAGGACTTCAGTGTTAATAAAACTATTTTTCAATATCTACCTGCTAAATTTAGCGTAAATGTACATAACGATGGAAAAATATTTACAGCACCTAAAGGTGACATATATATAAGTCGAACGCTAACCGGTAAAACTATTGATACTCTAGACATTAACAGTGGCCAAGGCAATGTATTGCCAAATACAAATAGAGTGTTTAACGCATCTTGGAATAATGGTTTTCCTTATTACGGCTTAAAGAGAATAAACGGCCAAATTGTATCTGACAAGAATGGAAAACCTGTTCAACAACTTAAGTGGAATGTTACAAATATTTCAAGTTTTCGATATGGTAAATATTATGCACATTTGGTGCTTGTATATAACGATGGAACTAGAGATATTGCGGTAAATGGCGTTGTTACTTTTTGGGTAATACCGTGGCTCATGTTAATCGGTGTTCTTATTTTTACATTACTGATTTTATTTAGTATATATTCGATTACCAAAGTTATAGTGAGACGATTTAAACGACTAAGGAAGAAAAATTGAAACGATTAATTTTATCTTTATTTGGATTTTTGAGTTTATTGTCGGTTGTTGGAACGGTTTATGCTGTGACCCCACCAAAAGGTATAACAGTTTCTCCTACAGAACAACAAGTTCAACTGACTAAAAACCAATCTACTCTCACATTTCATAATAACGTCACAAATAACACTTTAAAACCAATTATTATTCAGGTGAGTGCGCTAGATTTTACTTCATTAAATCAAACTGGATCAGTAAGTTTTATAGACTCCGGACAATCTGACTTTAATAAGCATGGACTAGCCAATTTTATTAGCATAGGTGTTAATCAAATTGCATTAATTCCACATCAAAGTCAGACAGTTCCAATTACAATCTATAACGCTGACCAACTATCGCCTGGAGGCCATTATGGTGCAATCATTTATAAAGTTATTGGCTCAAATCAAAAAGGCGTAAACAACGTCAGTATTAGTCAGGCAGTTTCTAGCTTAATATTTTTAACTACCTCGGGTGGTGGCTCCCAAACTCTAGGTATTCAGTCATTAGCTTTTGATTCCTCATTCGCAACTTTTCCAAGCAGTGTAAATGTGGTACTGCAAAATACTGGTAATACACAGACTATACCCAGAGGTAATTTACAAATCCTTAATTCACAAAATAAAGTAGTATCTCAGTCGCAAATTAACACAACTTCAAATCTAATTTTGCCCGGATCAAGTAGATTATTTAATTTCCCGATAAATAGTATAAAATCACATTTTTGGCCAGGGCACTATACATTGAAATTTTTCTATCGCCACGATGGTATGGTTGGTTATTTTGTGTATCAAAAAAAATTTTTATATATTGGCTGGCCAATAATTACGCTAACCACCGTGTTGTTAATTATAATGCTTGTTCTTATATTAAGAATATTTATACCTGATAGATATTACCGAGCAAAATAATAACCATTAGCTTCTACGTTATAACGCTTATGGATGTTATAATATATTAGTAAATATGTGTAACAAAAACAGAGTACTGTCGTTTTTTGGATTTATAGTATTTGTTATATGTTCATTTCTCTTTATTAATAGTCATACATATGCGACAACTGGTATAAATTCACAGATAAGTTTTGAGGGCAAAATAGTCAATTCTAGTGGAGTTAATATAACCAATGGTACATACAATATGGAGTTTAAGATATATTCAGGTGGTAGCAATACTGGTGGAGGAACACTAAATTGGACTGAAGATGAACTAGTTAGTGCCTCACAAGGAGTCACTTTCAATGGTGGTACTTTTCAGGTTAATTTAGGGGCTGTCAATACAGCACTACTTAGTAGTGTTAATTGGAATAGCAATCCACTATATTTATCTATTCAAATAGGCAGTACTTCTTCGTGTACACCGGCCGGTAACTTTACAGCTAACTGTGGTGGAGATGGAGAAATGAGTCCTTATATTCTTCTTACTTCTACTCCGTATGCAATGAACGCTGATAATGCAAATAATCTGGGTGGTACTGCAGCTGCTTCATATACCCAACTTGCAACAAATAATACTTTCACAGGAACTAATTTATTTAATCCTGCTACTAATGCAACAAACGCAGTCGCTATACAAAACGTGGCTGGTACAAATATATTAAATGTTGATAATAGTACAAATACAGGGACGGGAAATTTGGTCGCAGACGGTGATTTTGAAACATCATTGCCGGGGGCTTGGACTTATAATGGTACTCCAGGTTCAATAGCAATAGATTCAACTACGTCCTACCAGGGAGCTTCTTCGTTAAAAATTATTTCAAACAATGGGACGGCTACAAACGGAATAGCAGATTCTGCAAAAGTATTAATTCCAACTACATTAAGTGCTAGTACTACATATACCGTTTCTTGGGTAGATAAACTTAGTTCAGGAACATTAACAACTGGTCTGGTTAAATATTCTAGTACAAATTCAACGTCAGGTACCTTAAGCTCATGTACAGCAGTAAATATGCCAGTAACTGGTGGATGGACAAATCATACATGTACATTTACGACTGGTTCTGGTGGAGGCGCACCGACGTCAACAAACACATTATTTATTGGTAACTCCGTTCAATCTACAAATACAATGTGGATTGATTCAGTCGTGCTGGCTACTACTGCAATAGATATAAATGGTTATAGTGAAGGACAAATAAGTATAGGTGGAAATATTATTACGCCACTTTCTTTACAAAATACTACCGACTCAAATTCAGCACTAACTGTAGTTAACGCTGCTGGAACTGGAAGAGTATTAGCAGTCGATACGATTAACCAAATCACTGCAGCGTCATCAAGTCTAACCTCTCCTTATTCAGTATTTCAGGTAAATGCTCTAAATGCCACTAACGTGGCTGGATTTTTTGGTTCAATTTCACTTATTGATGCACCACACGTAACTACGGGAGCTGTTAATTTAATATATGTAGCAGACTTAACGAGCGGTTTCGGAACTGAAATATTAAATGCTTCGCTTACTACAGGAAATCTCGGATATTTTAACTCATCTAGTTCTGCGCTCTCATCGGGAGCTTTAGTTAATGCCACTGATAATTCAGCTACAACAGCTACTGGTGGATTGATTCAAATAAGTGGGACGGCATTAACATCAGGAGTAGGACTAAGTGATATTGTAGGTAGCACTACAGGTTATGGAATTAATGTAACAGCAAACTCACTAACTACTGGTGCGGGGTTGAATATAAGCTCCACTAGTTCTAGCTTATCTACAGGTGGACTAGTAGTATTAACTGATAATTCAGCTACAACAGCAACCGGTGGAATATTACAAATTAACGGTACTTCATTAACATCAGGAGTAGGAATAAATATAAATGCAGGTACTGGTACCTCAATTGTTACAAATAATGGTAGTACCATTGATTTGGGAAGTGCAACTAACGGAAACACTTCAATAATAAAAATACCCCAAGATTCTGGTTCAACTAACTGTGCTACCGGAGTAGCAGAAGGATTAATAATTAAAAGAACTGGCGGAACTCAGGTTGGGCATATTTGTATTAATGGACCAACATCTGGCCAAGCTAATTTATTAAAATTTTATGCTCAAGCATATTCAACAGGCTCAACTGACGTAGCCGAAAACTACACAGATGTTAATAATGACTTATTACCAGGAGATGTGGTTGCATTAAGTTCGACTGGTTCGATCTATTCAATTGTAAAAGCTGTAGCGGGGAGTAGTAATCCTCAACTAGGTATAATTTCGACTTCTCCTGGTGTTGAGCTAACTGGTATTTCAGAAACTGACCGATCAACCAATTTAGTAAATCCTAAGCCGGTTGCTTTGGCTGGTCGTGTTCCTACAAATGTTTCTACTGAGAACGGTCCAATTTCTATCGGTGATTTTCTGACCGCATCATCTAGTCCGGGTGTAGCTATGAAGGCTGGACCAAATAGTCCATATATAGGTAGAGCCCTAGAAGCATTTAATGGTGCTGGAGTTGGACAGATTGAAGTATTTGTTCAAAATGGATTCAATTTCACCGGTAATACGTCCAACACAGATCTTAGCGTGGCAGGTACATTATTTGCTAATGGAGGATTAAGAGTCGCCGGTCCAGCAGATTTTTACGGACAAAGTACTTTCTATAAACTGGCAACTTTTATAGACAAAACAGTATTTAATAATGACGTTACGTTTAACGGTAGGACAACTTTCAATAATGATACTGCTGGTTTTGCAGTAATTCACGCAGGACAAACTAAAGTACAGGTTAACTTTACTAAAGCATATGTAAACTCACCCGTAGTTACAGTATCCAGTAGCGATGGTCAATTTAATCAATATTCATATACGAATCTAAATTCTCAAGGTTTCACAATTGTTATTCCTAAACCAGCTACCCTAGACGAAAACTTCTCTTGGACTGCTCTAGATATTCAAAATGCACAAACTTTCCAAGTACCAACCCAGTAGTTATTGATACATTTTAACTCCTTGCATATTGATAATCTTATCTATAAAATAAGCATTAACAGTAGTCCAAAAATTTTGGGAGAAATTAAATATGGATAGTCCAGTTAAGCAGTCTAAGTCAGTTGATGGTGTACATATTCCACAACCCACACAACAACTTAAACCAGTACAAAAACGAAGTAAAAGAGTTAGTTTTTCAAACCTCAAACTTATTATTATAATCATTTTTGTATTGCTTGCTGGTGTGACAGCGTTCTCAATATATAAGTATAACCAGGTCGAAAAACAAATAAAGTTACTACACAATAACCCACAAGCTGCAGCTACAAGTAGTACACAGCAATTAGTAGATCAAGTTGGTAAATTAGTTAAATTACCATCCGGAGAGACACCATCTGTAGCAATAGTTAGTGATGCCGCTAAATTAAATACCCAACCATTTTTTGCAGATGCAATGAACGGTGACAAGGTTTTAATTTATACGCAGGCAAAACGTGCTGTACTGTACAGACCATCACTAAATAGAGTTATTGAATATACGAACGTATCAGGTACCACCTCAAAATAGTACTGATTAGATATTTGAGTTAGCATATATATTTCGCTAGTTATTACGGTTTTCACTAGATTGCCTAGCCTATGTATTTTTGCTATATTAACGACATAGCTTAAGGTTGTAACGGGCTAATTTGTAAAATTTATTATTTGGAGAATTCATGGCCAAAGCACAAGGTCCGTTATCTGGTTTTAGGGATTTATTATCAGAGCAAATATTTCCTAGAGAAGTAGTATTAAACAAAATTAAATCAGTATATGAGCTGTATGGGTTTGTGCCATTAAAAACTCCCGCACTTGAGCAACTTGATACTCTGACTGGTAAATATGGCGATGAAGGCGATAAACTAATGTACTCCTTCACCGATAATGGCGGTCGGCGTGTGGCATTAAGATATGATCACACCGTGCCACTAGCTAGAGTAGTTGCTCAACATAGTGAGCGACTACCTAAACCTTATAAGCGCTACACTGTTGCTGACGTTTGGCGTGGTGAACGACCGCAAGCAGGTAGATTTAGAGAATTTACCCAATTCGATGCAGATATCGTCGGTACTACTAGTTATCTTGCAGATACTGAAATTATAAGTATGACTTCTGACGTTATGAATGCATTAGGATTGAAAGTAAAAATACGAGTAAACGATCGTAGATTACTAGATGGGCTTGCAGAAGATTGTGATATTTCTAAAAAGTCAGACTTTAATAAATTAGTAGGGACAATAGATAAAGTAGATAAAATAGGAATAGATAAAGTACTCGAGGAAATTACAAAAGAATTTGGGGATATTACTAAAGACAAAGTATATATGTACTTAGTTATCTCAGGATCATCTGATTCTAAGCTTGATGCAATGGAAAAGTTACTTGAAAATAACTCTGCCAAAGCAGCCGTTAAAAGTCTTCGGTTAATTTTGGAAACACTAGCTTTTGCGGGATATGATAGCAGTATAGTATTTGATCAAACCATAGCTAGGGGACTTAGCTATTACACTGGCACGATTTATGAAACTACTTTAGTAGATTTACCCGATATTGGAAGTATTTGTAGTGGTGGCAGATATGATAATTTGATCGAACAATTAGGGGGGCCAGATACGCCTGCGGTAGGTACTTCGATAGGAGTTGATAGGATGATGGAAGCGGTAAAGCAACTAGGTAATCAAAAAGAAATGAAGACTAAAACTAAAGTTTATATTACTAATATTGAAGAAGGACTTGATCAAGTTCGGTTTAAGTTAGTTCAACACCTTCGAAAGAGTGGTATTGCTGCAGAGATTGTTTACGATTCACCAAAGCTTGGAAAACAGATACTAACTATTGATAAACTTGGTGTAGAGAAAATAATTATTCTAGGTTCTCAAGAAATGGCAAAGGGTGTAGTAATGATCAAAGACCTTAAAACTGGAGCTCAAAAAGAAGTTAATATTGATAAAATAATAGGTGATTTTCAAGAATAGATTGAACCTAAATTGAATTTTTTATAAAACTAAATATATTACTTGTTTTCGTATTTAATTCTGAAAAAAACACACTTGTTTTTGAATGTTGCACTTCTGGATAATCACTTCTGCAAGTACTCGTGCTTTCCGGAGATATATTATTAACCAAACTTGGATTATTAATTAACTGTGTATATTGTTGGATTAGTTCAATATTAATTGGCTGAACTTCTTCGATTTGAAATTGACTATTTGTACTTAACCCACTTAAATCAATATTATATATTGATTTAATCTCTTGTGGTGTCATAGTTTGGCTGTCGATTGACACTGTAACTCCAATAAGTTGACCTTCCTGATTAAAAACTGGACCACCACTTGCACCTGGTCTAGACTCATTGTCGGGAATTCCTATACCGTAGCTTTTAACTCCAGTAGCAATGGAATAACGTCCACCATTGGTGTCTAGAACAATTCCGCTATATATTGCCGGAAATGTATATTTTGTTGACTGATCAAAAGTATTTGCCTGTGCATTTGGATTTCTATCAATAGATTTAATGTCCGGCTCATAATTTGCAAGATATACCTGGGTGTTAATGTTAGTTTGGGAAGATATTACTGCTGTGGGTAGTTTTTTGAATTGTGGATCTCCTTCAGTTTTAATTAAGCTTATATCTGGATTGCTGGAATCCGTATTGGTGTAAGTCGCAATAATTGAGGAATCTGTAGATTGGTTAGAATTTTTGTCACCAAAACTATACAAAAATAGGTTTCGACAAAGCGATTTATCTGAAGCATTTTGCATAGGCCCGTTTTGTAAAAATTCGTGTCCGACGCTTAATGTTAATTCAGGTGAAATTTTAACGCCAGATGACTTTTGAACTGTGACCCCACTATTATCTACATATTCTATGTCGACAACCGAATTTACAGCTGACTGTACAGCTCTAGGGAGCTCAGAGGAATAAGTAGCGTTTTTATTAGCAAAAGCATTTGCTGGTAATGCTAAAAATATTAACACCAAAGAAATAACAGATAGCGGATAGGCCAATACTCTTCGCTTCACAATGGTATAATTATAACATAAAATAACTAAAAAAGCAAGTAAATATTGATTGAATGAAATTGATCGGCTATTTAGCGATTATTATCGTGCTATTCCGGTGGCTTTTGCTCGGTGTGTAGAAGTAGGTAGTGTAGTACTTGTCGTTGGCATAGTATTGCTTGGAGTATCAATTGAAGATGGTTTAGTTGTTTGTGTAACTATATTTGTTGGAGTTGTTTTATTGGTCGGCTTTATTGTATGAATTGGAAGTGTCGTAGTCGAAGATGGTGAAACGACAGGTGCTGTAGTGGGAGTTGTTGTAGTTGTAGGAGCCGGTACTGGGGTTGGTGCTGGTTTATTAAATTGAACATAAAAGTTTTGACCAAATGCTTCACGCACAGGTGCATCAGATAACGATGCAGGTCTTTCAAATTGAGCTTCAAATAATCTTGCCTCTTCTTGTGGAGATATTGATGGATTTTTTAGATCACCCATCAAGATTGGCATAGTTTTAAGTTCAGTTTCTAGATACATTATTTGAGTACCTTCATAGTTAGGGTCCATATGATAAGCCAAAGCAAAATTACCTAATTTTGGCCCAATCGGTGTCCACTGAACAAACCCGTAGCCCATTTTAGAGTTATTTATATCATAACTAGGAATATTGGCATAAGCTGTAACTACCCCTGATGCTGTGTTTTCTAATCGATTTGGTTGCAAATCACCATTTGTAGCCTGACCAGATTCTGCTTTAATGTTACCCATTATCCCATCAGTACCTGATTCACTAAATCCAAATGCTTTTAATTCGTCATGTATATTTTGAGGACTATTAGGGTCAATTGCAGGTGCTGAAGGGGAAACTGGTGCTATTGCAGGTGCAGGTGCTGGTACTGGAATTGTAGTAGTCGAAGCTGCTGGAGCAGGTGTTGCTTCCGGTGCCTTACCTACTTGAGACGCAACAAATGCCGCCATGTTTGCATAACCTTGAGTTGTTGTTTGGTGTACACCTAATGCTGTATCAAATGAATATTTACTAGGGTTAGCTTGAACTTCTGCTGCCCAATCAATAACTTGATAGTTTAGGGTTCCTGCAAGATTAGCTATAGCTTGATTAATTGCTTCGTATTGAAGACCTTTGGTTGTGTACATATTTGTCCAAAATATTTTAGCTGAGGGATTTTTAGCCCTAATCGCAGTAATTTCGGCTTGAATTTGAGTTTCAAATTCTGGTACTGATTCACAAGAAGGGGTAGAAGTATATAACATACAGTTATTGGTACCCAGTCCAACTACAATTGTTCCTGCTTCCTGAAGCTGAGATGAGTCGGCTTCAAGTTTAGGTATAGCTTTTGCAACACTGTCACCAACTGTAGCTTGAATATCATTTACTTCCCAGCCATTAGAAGTGACTAGGTTTTGTAATCCAGCATTTTTCATACCATCTGTTAAAGAATCACCGTCGAATAGTAATTTGTTATTTGGCGGGGCAGCCTCAACTGTTGTTTGAGTAGTTTCAGGCGCAGCTGCAACCACAGTATTAGAAGTAGATGGTAGCTCTGGAGTGGCTATAGTCACTTTAAGGTCAGTTCCTGGACTAAGTGGCGCAGTAGGATCTGCTTCATTTGCTGATGGTAAAATATCCTTATTCTGCGCGATAACAATCTCGGGTGAAGTACCAAGATCGTGAGCAACCGTTAATACAGACTCACTATTTGCTTTTACGACATGTTCGATTGTATGAGTTTGTATAGATGGTCGAGCATTATGGTTTTGTACAGCTTCAACCGCTCCTAATGTAGATAATGTAATAGCTCCTGTAAGGATTAGTTTGGAAACATCTTCTTTAGCAATATTTATAGCCTGATTTATTTTGTCATCAACAACTGCTCCAATAAGTTCAACGGGAGTAGGAGGTAATAGGGCAGTTACTTTTGCATTATCTGCTAGAATTGCATCAATTAGATTATCATCAAAAACTTCTGGAGTAGGGACTGATTCATTAATCGGGTTAATATCAACGCTATCAAATTCCCAAGGGTTAGCAACAGGATGCTCCTGATATTCTTCGAAATTCCAAGGAGTTGCTTCAACAATACTCATTTTATTTATCCTCTATTCTTAGCTGACTTCGCTTAGCAGCAGTATTTGCAACTACTATTGAACCAGCTTCTTCTAAACCAAGGGTTTTTATAAGACCCATTGCACCCAAGAATCGTTTTGGTGCAGGAAGATAAGCTTCAGCTTGAGTAATTAATTCTACATGCTTGGGGTTTTGAGGTGTTGGTAAACCACCATAAGTAGGTTCTGGAACATCAAATAACTTGGTTGATATAACAGATAGAGCAGATAATATAGATAATTTAGGGGTTTCAGTTGATATTTCCGGAAGCATATCTTGGTCAAAAACGGTTATTACACTGTTTTCACCAAAACCTACAGGTGCTTCTGCTAACTCATACACAAGTTCGGTATTCTCTTCATCTGAGTGAATAAATTCATCTTCTATTTCATCGTGTGAATCTTCGATTAAGACGCGTTCTTGATTAGTTTCGAGGGTTTTTGCTGATATTGAAGGTAGTTTTTTAGGCATTCCTTCATCATCTAGTAATGAATCTAGAAGGGAAACTATAGATTCAGGATTTACTACTACTTCTTTTTCAGCAACCCTTAGAAGTTGTTGTCTTATTTTAGGATTAGCTCCTTCAAAAACCGTATCAAGGGTCATCTGGAATGATACCCAGCTACTAGCAAAATCGAATTCTGACCAACCTTCGGGTAGGTAATCAGGCGTAGGAATAACAGGGGTCAACTCTTCAAAAGCTTGAGTATCTAGATTTGGGGCTTCATATGTAGAATTACTCATAGTCCTATTCCTTCCCTAATTACCTGATATTGATCTTATATAATAGCATAAAAACATCATAAAGTCAATAGATTATAGTATATTCTAAGGAGTTAACGTATATTACTTTATTTAGTATTTCTGTGACTTTTTTGGTGATTTTTCTGAATAAGATTACTAGCGTCATTATTAAGTGCATTAACCTGTTTTTTAGTCAGTTTCTCAGGTACATATACTGTTCCACTTGCATCAGTTCCTGACACATCAAGCTTTAATTGATTACCGTCTCTAGAGAAATGTATTTTAGTATAATCTCTAGTGACTTCATTCTTGATACTATCCCAACCTCTCATAGTCTGTTCAAAATCAGATAAGGTTTGTGGTTGTTCTACGAATATTTTTGCATGTGGATACTGTTTTTTAGCTTCTGCAGTTAATTTTGCAATTAAGTCTTTTTCAAAATTTCTTGCAATCTTCTTAGGTACTGGTGTAATACTTGCAGCAAGAACTCCGTCTCTTCTAGCTAGTTCTTCTGTGTTTCCCGCACCGTGGGCATTGGTACCAACGCCAGTGGTTTGACCCGCAGGATCACAGGCTTTTTTATTATCAAAATTATGAAGGGCGTCCTTAATTTGATTCGCAGATGCATTTGCATCTACATGAACACATATTAATGGACTAAATTCATCTATACTTTCAAAAGCCGGAGAATAAGTAAAAGTAGGTATGTCTACACGGCCAATTGTGCCATTTGCATTTGGTGTAAGCCATTCTGCGGTTGATATACCGGATGAAGTACATTCAGCTTCTTTTATGGGAAAAGCTTTACTAATATAGTAACCACCTACTTGAACGCCTAGTAAATTATAATGAGATACAGCAACTGATCCAACAGCGGCTGTTACTTGACCGTCACATTGCAAAGTAATAACACTTTCATGTACTGTATCTAGATTCTCGGTTGCATGACCTTTAGCAGGTGTATCACCCGTTGCAGGTAAGCCTACATGTAGATTAGGATCAAATTGGCTAATCTCAAATGCTACTGTTCCTAATCCGATTAGGGCTAAAGAGCCACCAGTTACTGCAGCACCAACTTTTAATTTATGACCAAATCCACGACTTCCATTTTTTCCATTATAAATATTAATATCTGGCAATTCAGAGGGAAATTGAGGACCTTGGCCATCAACATATTGAGCTGGTCGGCCCACTGGGCCTTCTACAAGTCTTGACTGCATATTATTATCTCCTTATTTCTCTAATAAAAAAGAATTGGATATAAATAATATACTATTATAAGTAAAATGTCAATAGCTTATGTTTAAATGAGTACTATGGTTCTTAGACTAATTTCGTGATTACTATAGCCTATACGGTTTTATCTTCAATCACAGATAATATATTTCCACTTGGATCTTTAAACCAAGCTATAAGTGGTCC
This sequence comes from Saccharimonadales bacterium (SeqCode), assembly GCA_038317055.1. Lineage (GTDB taxonomy): Bacteria > Patescibacteriota > Saccharimonadia > Saccharimonadales > DATKHC01 > JBBQBA01. The sequence goes on along the minus strand of JBBQBA010000001.1, from coordinate 17,410 downwards.
ACCATTTCTAGAAATTCCTTTTTCATCTGTTTCCATGGGAGTGCCCTTGTAATGCTCAAACTGTATTCCTTTTGTAGTGAGCTCGTCCACTGTTGATTCAATATCATTTACTGGGAAATTTAAGACTGTATACTCAGCTGGTACATGTGCATCTCCCTTGGGATAAATTAACACAACTCCACCTGTTCCAAGGTGTAGTTTAAGCATACGCATAGGCTCTGAAGTTTCTTCCACTTCTAGCCCTAATCCATTTCTGTAGAATTCTAGTGTATTGACTATTTCTTTAGCAGAATATCCACTGAATGCTTTAGTGTCCTTAAACATACTTACCTCCTAAATAATTTTAGTAACTAATTTAATATTAGCACTATTAACCTCGATAGTCGTTAAGGGCTGGTCTTGGATCATTCCATTTTTCAGCATGATCGAAGTGTTCACTTTGATAATCTGGTGCTTCTGGTACAACACTTAGATACTTATTAGCAAAATGTATAACTGCCCTACCTGTTCTGGCCACAAATCCTACATGAGCCTCCTCGAACGTTAGACTACTTGGTAATGTTTCAATACTACTCATTAATATGTAAACCTTTCTGACAAATAAAAACCTCCCCGAAGTTTGGGGAGGTGATATGTCAATTATTAATTTTATTTGATTACGTTAACAAACACTCCCCATGGGACTCGATAATGACGAGTTTCTTGGCTGATGTGTTTATCATATAAGTAACCATACATCTAATCTACTCTTTGTCTGCAAGTTGTCAATAGTTTATATAGAGGTAAAACTTATATCAGGATCTATGTTATGTAAACTTCTAGTGTTAATCTTGAGGTATGACAGCACCAAAAATGATAAAAACATTCCATGATCGTTATCCGTTTGTTGGTCCGGGAATGTGGATTCTGAGCGTTCAGTATTTCTTGGTACAGCTAATAGTTGCAATAGCTTGGCCAAATCAGTTTAGTTTAGCTTATAACACTATAAGCGACTTGGGTAATACAGTATGCGGTATATATGGGAGCAGATATGTATGTTCACCACTACATATTTCAATGAATATATCATTTATTATTTTAGGTTTGTTTATGAGTTTGGGATCAATCCTAATATATCAAGAGTTCAAGAAAAGTCACGGTTCTCGAGTTGGCTTTAGTTTTATGGCAATTGCCGGTATAGGTACAGCAATGGTAGGTATATTTCCCGAGAACACAATCAATCAGCTACATTCTCTAGGCGCATTTATGCCGTTTTTAATAGGGAATTTAGCGATTATTATACTAGGTTTAATATTAGATTTACCCAAGTCCATAAAGAATTACTCTGTTTTATCCGGTGTTATAGCACTGGTTGCACTTGTTTTCTTTATAACCCATAACTATCTTGGGATAGGAATTGGTGGGATGGAACGAATAGTTGCTTATCCACAGACCATCTGGCTAATAGTATTCGGTATCTATATATCTAAAAACAGAGTCTCGAAGCGAATAAATAAGAAATAAAGAAGAAGATATTTTACGTTAACTGTAATGAATAGTGAAAATAGACTTACTAATTTATAGCAGCAAGTTCAATATCGAAAACTAAATCGGAATTAGGTGGGATATTTGAACTTGGAGAATTAGGACCATATGCTTGAGCAGCTGGTATAACTAACCTACGAATTCCACCGACTTTCATTCCAGGTACGCCTTTAGTCCAACCAGGTATAACCTGATTTAGACCAAAACTTATTGGGTTGCCAAAGTCATGTGAACTTTGAAAAATAGTACCATCACTAACTAATGCTCCAGTATAATGAGCAGTAATAGTTGCTCCTTCAGGTACTTCATCGCCATCGCCGGGTGATATATCTATAATTTCTAGTTCTGATACAGATTTGCGAGGTTCAAAGTCTTGAAGCTTTGTACCCTCTAGTGGTGATTTATTGTCTGTGCTCATCAACCTATTTTACTATATGTTAATTAATAAAATGATTAAATTAAATAATGAAGCAAATAATTAAGTTATGTGCTATTTTGGCAATTTTAATAATAATTGTGGTGAGTTACTTGTTTATTAGCCACAAAGACGTGAAGACAACAGCCTAATTAAAATTCAATCTCTACAAAAGGTATTCCAGTTGAATAATTAATTACTTCTGATAAATAACCTCTCAAGGCTTTATTAACAAATTGTCGTCCAGCACTCGGTTTTAAGATTATATAGTTTTTCGTTAGGTTAATTTCGATAATTTTGCCGCTAATAGATTTATTATGATTATTACCAAAATAGTTTTCCCCGGTTCGTTGATCTAACCAACTGTTATGAAAAGGATGATTTTTATTGTCTAAAGTTCTGATCGTAACTTTCTTATCTATATAATTATTTAATGCGTTATTTTCTAGGTCTCTTATTGTTTGTAGCCCATGTTGTTCAATCTGTTTTGATTGTACTTTTTGAAGATGCGAGTTTAGGCTGGCATGTGTCAGACTTTTGTCATCTTCAAATGGTAAATCTTGTGGCTTAACATAAGGGTCACCCTGGTGTTTATAATTAGAGAACCTATCTAGGGTTGCGTTTTCAGCTTGATTAGCCTGGTAGTTAGCATTAGATATAGCTTGTAAAAGCATATTAGCTGTCTGAAAATCTGCAATTAATGCTTTTGAATTTATAATCTCGTAATTAGCTTTTTTACGGGAGGGTTTAGATCTCATAATGTATATGTTACTACTTCTTAAGACTTGCGTCACAAGTTGAACGTATTAGTTCAATTACTACACGATTTTGTTATGAATAATGTGCAAAACTTCTTGATAATGTTGTGAGTAAAAATAGATGTTGAATAAGATTAACAATGGAAAAACAACTAAAGTTTCAACCCATTTGCCGGTTGTAATACGCCAATCCTTAATCGGTGGAAAACCAAATTTGACGGGTATCGGTAACAACCAAGGTACACCCTCTTTAGTGAGTGTATCCATAATCAGATGTGACAACATACCAATCATAAATGCCCACCACACATAACCACTATTAACGTGGGGCATAATTGGATGTAGAAACTTTAATAATAGATGAAATAGGAATCCAAACAACGCCAAACCAAGAATTGAATGAGTAATAAATCTATGACCACCTAGCATTTTGTCGAATATTTTCCCGAAATATTTTCCAACTGGAAGATTTCGCCAAAAAGGTGCTGTTGGTTGATCAATATCAGGAGTAATTCCGCCAATTAGATTAGCTAATATTGCAATAATTACAGTACCTAGGGTGACACTAACAAATGATATGGATAATACTACAATACCCAAAGATGTTATTGCGGCGAGATCATGTGTACGAGCGGTCATGCTTACAATAGTTTATCAGAAAGCGAAGTATTTATTAGCTCGCAAATACTTATTAGTATGGACTAAAATTAGAGACTAATTACGTTATACATTACAATTAATTCTATTAATTAAAGTCGAAATGAAAAATACCATTTTTAGGTTAAATAACCATAATAATCAAAAAATTATAAGCATATTAGTTATTGCAGTAATTACCATTGTTGGAGTAAGGATTCTAATTCCGAGTCATGCCCTAAGTCCTTCAATATCTAGTGAGGCTGAAAAAGGTAGTTACGGAGGATTAGCAACATCAGTCGCAAATGGAGCTGCTAGCGGTGGCACCTATACTAAATTTGGGAATCTACCTGTTGGTTCGAATTTTGTTCAAGTTTGTGGTACTCATCTCTGTATTAATGGACAGACTTTTGTGATCCATGGATCGACAGCTTATGGCACATATTCTAGCCCCTCAACAGAAGTCGCACTAGCACAACAGGCTAAGATTAATCTTCTTGAGATAGTAGAGTTTGAAACGAAATATCATACACTTTCCGATACTACCTCGTCAGCAACTTGGACTCGAGTGGATGGATTTATAGCAGCCGCTAAACAAGCTGGAATGCATGTAATACTCAATTTAAGTAGTTACGGTCAGTCACTTCAGGCAGCCGGTCAAACACCTACTACAACAGATTGGCAAAATTATTTAAGTTTCATTGCTAACCGAACTAATACAGTAACTGGGGTTCAATATAAGAATGATCCAACTATTGCAATGACTGAGATTTTTGGAGAGATATGTTATCCTGGCGAATCGGATAGTACATGCCCGGCGGGCACTAGTGGAACAGCAGCTGAAATGCAGTCATTTTTTCAGCGAACAGAAAGCGAATGGCATGCTCTTGCACCAAACATTATTATTAGTAGTGGTGGCTTCTCACATATAAATACCGGCAACAGTTCAGGGATACCATGGCAAAATATCGTAGCTGACCCATCTAATAGCGTTTGTGATTTAGAAGTTAATTCGGCAAATGATGTTAGCGGAAGTGTAAATAAGTTTACTAGCTATTGTCAGTCAATCGGAAAGCCGTGGTTTTTATCAGCTTGGAGTTCCTGTTATCAACCTAGTGGCCAAACTTACGGATTTTACACTACAACCGATTCAGCAATGGCTTCACACGCACAGGATATGTATAACCTAGAACATGGTCAAGCTCCAGCTACATATTCTGCGGTTGGTTCTGATTTTTGGAACTTAAGAAATGAAGGTACAACAGCAGGAACGTGCAGTATAAGTCAAAATTTCCCCTCAACTTTCGCTACTATACAGAATAATTAATATTATTGATTTTTATGTAAACTAAATTTTCCATAATGTTATTGAAAGACAATAGCCACTTGGTTTAGGTCGAGTTATACTAAACTTATGGTTAAAAACCAAATTGAAAAATCTGAAGAATTTCATGCTCAATTAGCTCTGTTAGTAGCAATAGTTTTACAATTTACATTAAACCAAAGTCTAATTGTTGGTCCAAAATACGCAATTGCGGGATTAGAACTTTTACTCATTTTTGGAATTGGACTAACTCGGCAACATACACTATCTGATATCAATAAACATAGAAGAAATATTTCACTGGTATTAATAGCACTAATATCTATCGCAAATGCACTATCAATGTTTCTTGTTGCAAAGGCATTGATTCTTGGAGTAAATATATCTGGTAGGACATTAATCGCATCAGCCGGTGCTATATTTCTAACGAATATAATAATCTTTAGTATCTGGTATTGGGAACTTGATAGCCCTGGCTTAACTGGTATTAGGAAACATAACAAAGAACCTCAATTTGATTTTCCACAAATGGAATCCAAAGTTGAAGAGGCTAAGGGTTGGGAACCAAGTTACACAGATTACCTTTATGTATCAGTAACCAATGCCACTGCATTTAGTCCAACAGATACGATGCCATTTACGCATACCGCAAAATTGTTAATGGGGTTACAGTCTTTGATCTCGTTAATTGCAGTAGTTTTAGTTACTGCACGAGCCGTAAATATATTAGGATAAAGATAGTTAAAATAAATATATAATAGATAAGTAATAAGAGGGGATTAGCATGAAACTTAAAGCAGCATCAGGTTACGCATGTTATGTGTCAGATTTAGAAAAATCAGCTAAATTTTATGAAAAATTAGGCCTGCTAGTTAAAAAACGAACCTCGGAGCGATTAATCATATATCTTAACTGGTATCGAATTGATCTGGTAGCAATCGATAATGAAAGTAGTCCAGAAATTAAATCTGAAATTAACTCAGATAATAAGGGTAATGGCGTATTCTTATATTTCAGCGTTGATGATGTCGACGAAACTTATAAAGAATTATTAAGCTTAGGAATTAAACCAGATTCTGAACCAAAGGATATGAGTTGGGGTAATCGAGAATTTGTAATAAAAGATCCTGATGGCTATAAAATTGTAATCTTCAAACGGAAAGTTGCTAAGAATCCTACCGATTAAGTTTTCGAATTTGAGAACGAGCTAATAGTATCTGAACAAAAGTAATAAGATCCAAAAGACCACTTATTCCTTTAAGACCTCCACCAACTAGCCCTAAAATAACTACAAAAATTATATATAAAGCAGAATATAGAAGTAGGCGATTCGCATGACTAATAGTTTTAACGGTTGTTTTTTTAACTGAAAGACCTAATTTTAAGAATATTCCACTTAAAATGAGACCTAATATAATCGAAGCAATTAACATTGTTTGTTTGCTGTATCCCTTTGAGCTAGCAGCAGAATAAAATACAAAAGTTATAATCGGAGTTAATACTACATATAGGAGTGCCAACATTTTTAGCCAAAAACCAATAATGTGAATTTTTTTGACTACTTTTTGTTGATCGCTTAATTTGTTAGTATTTTTTTTAATTGCCATATTTATTCTTAATTTAATTTTAGGATATCATAAATCTAAATAAAATTCTTATGGTTGGAAATAAAATCTGAGTACTTAACTTCAACGAAATCAGAGTAAAATATATATATGAGATATTGGATAGGTGTAGTTAGCAAGGATCATGTATTAAATGGCATTAAAGACGGAATTATGCAAATTGGTCATGGTAAACGTGCTCCACTTGCTAGATTAAAAAAGAATGATTGGATTATATATTATTCTCCAGTTCATATGTTTGCCGACAAAAATCCACTCCAATCATTTACTGCTATGGGTCAAGTTACTGATGATGAGATTTATCAAGAACCTATAAGGGATGATTTTATTCCATACCGTCGTAGAGTTACTTATATTCAAGTGATAGATACTCCTATAAGACCTTTAATCGAAAAACTTAGTTTTATTAAATCAAAGAAATCATGGGGTTATGTATTTAGGCTTGGATTAGCTGAGATACCTAAAAAAGACTTTGTTTTATTAAAAAACGAAATGTCCAAGAAATAAATAGATTAGTCATACAGCAAGCATTATATTGAGTTGCAGTAAATCAGAATGTCCGTTTTTAGAAGAATAGTAGATTTGAATAAAGTGCTTATGGCTAGGGCTAGAGTCCGAGTTTCGAACTTTATAAAAAGAAGATATACTTACATTATGAAAGTATTATTTGTTTGTCGTGGTAACGTTGGACGAAGCCAAATGGGAGCTGCGATATATAACAAACTAACCACTACTTCTAATGCAGATTCAGCAGGTACTCGAGTAGATAAACCAGGGCAGACATTATTAGAACGAAAATTAGATATACCTGGAGCATCCTTTGTGGTGGATGTAATGAATAACGCCGGGATAGATATATCTAATGAAAAAACTAAGCAATTGACCACAGATATAGCCAGTAATTATGACATTATCATCAATATGGCGGGAAAAAAGTACACTCCTAAATGGTTATCTGACTTACCAAATTATACTTATTGGAAAGTACGAGATCCAATGGGTAGAAACTATCAAGTGACAGAAAATGCCATGCGAAGAATTAGAATTAAAGTTAAAGATCTGTTGAAATCAGAATAATGCTTATGGCTTGGGCTCAGGGATGAGTTCCGAACTCTTTAATGAAATTTGGTTAGCAAGATTGCAAGTATCACTACAACTACACCGATCATCCAATAGATCCTGAGTTTCTTAGTATTGTTAGAAATTTTCACACCAGCCTCTTGAAATTGCTTTAGCAGGTCTAGGCTAGTCTGATTATCTTGGTGGCTTGGGCCTTCGGGAGTAATTACGTGTCTTTTATTGTCTACCCAGAGAGTGAAAACACCTCGTAACAACGTAACTTTACTAATCTGAGAAAAAGCTATATCTAGGGCGATGGTATCGGAGGCAGGGGGAGTTGCTGGTAACGTGAGCTTTAAATGTTGGTTACTTGTTTCTAAGCTAGCCGGTACTTTTGATACATATGTACCGGGTGCAGCGTATAAAACGGAGATTCTTTGAGGTTCATAATTCATTTTTCAATATCCACAAGTAATATAACATATATAACGCTTATGGCTGGGGATGAGGGATTCGAACCCCCGATCGCGGAACCAGAATCCGCTGCCTTACCACTTGGCCAATCCCCAATAACTGAGGTAATTATACTAAAAAGTTAGAAAATTACTAATTTTATATGAATTGAAAACAATAAGTTAACTGTCGCTAGAAGAAATCTATTAAGCCAGCAGTTGATGTACTAGTTGTTAGAAAAGTCGTACCTGATCCAGCACTATATGTTGTACCGGTAGAGTTTGTGGCAAATGCTCTGTAAGTGTAAGTAGTGTTTGGACTAAGTCCGGTCATAGGTAAAGAATATGCGCCTGAAACCGTAGGACCTGTAAGGTTACTCCCAAGATTACTCCCAAGAGTAGGGGTACCCGCAGTATTCCAAACAAAACCCGACTGAGTTACAGGAGAATCACCGAGTGAAGTTATGTTACCGTTACCCGTAGCACTTGCATTTGCCAACGCAGTAGCAGAACTAACCGTTATCGAGGGAGCGGTTATAAAATTTCCAAAACCAGCAATTATAGTGCTGTAAGTTTTGCTGTTTGTAGTAGCCGTATCAGTGTAACCTGATTCCGTAACCCCGGGGATAAACTGTGCTGCAGCTAACTTATTCCCAATAGATGGCAAAGTAGTTGCATGCGTCCAACCAGTTACAGATAATACGACGGTTCCACTTCCTAATACTTCATAGATTAAACTTCCTGCTCGAGCAGTGGTAATTGCGGCAGTAGTAATTGACGTAGTAGTAGAAGTACTGTTACCACTTGTGCCTGGTGTACCATCAAGGAACACGGGGTTGGCAGCTCCACTATACTCTGAAGTTATCCACTGAGTAACGCCAGTATTGCTTAATGTGAAAGTATTTACGCCGGTCGAAATACAGTAGAGCACCGTGATAAAAAAGGCATTTCCGTTGACTCCAGCACTAGTAGCAACTGTCAATCCACCTGATGTTGTTTCGGCGGATGCATTATATGCGGCAACTATTAATAAATTGCCAGTAGTTGTTGATGATCCGAACGTTACTGTTGCGCCCGAACCGGTATTGTCGCTAGCAGATACTCTTGCAATTGCCATACTAGTATCCTAATACCACGGCTACACATTCCCAGGCTGTATTAGCGGCGTTATATATAAAACCTATGTAGTCAGATTTATTTATTGCAGTGGATAAGGTAGGTGTAGGAACTGTGGCACCAAAATGAAAAATTGCATTCCATGCTAATGTTCGGCTGCCCGTACCATCCTGTCTAACTCTAAATAGAAGTTTTTGACCGTCTTCCGGTGTTCCACTAGGTACTCCCATAGTACGGTTACCCCCAAGAGTTACCGTAGCTTCATCGGTTAGGTCGGCATTTACAGCAATTGTCGCAGCATCCGTCAGAACCGTTATACGTGGTTCATCGAGTGCGAAGTTATTAACAATCCAGTTACTAATGCCATATGATGTAAGCATAAGTCGACCATACTGACCTTTAGTTGAAAAATTACTATTACCTAATGAAACTAGACTACCAGAAGTAGCTGTTACGGTTATCAATCCAGTTCCGCCCTGAATGAGCTCAATAGTCTGTCCGGAATAAATTGGCGCACCACCAAACGCTAAAGTAATGGGCTGTGCAATGCTTACCGCAACCGCTGTATTTGAAGTGAAGATTATTTTTCTTTCGTAGCCTGAAACTGTATAAGTGGTTCCCGCCGTGGAAAAAGCTATTCCATTGGCCATTCTTTGGATGCCGCGGATACTAGCTATGTCATATAATGCCATAGAAGTCGGCCCAAAAACTGAATTTATTGACCTAGCCGAAGGGTGCGTGCCATCAATCGTCCAGGCGAGCGGAGTATCTGCTCCACTACCTGCAGGAATGTTGCCAATAATTGGGTATATATCTATGAGAGCTGCATTATTTGTTAGGCAAAATGCTTGTGCTTGCGCTTCATACAATAGCCAGTTAGATTTACCTCTCGCCCAATATGAAGAATATACAACTATTGATGGTGGGACTGTTACATTTGCCGTAACGGTAGCCATCATTGTATTCAAATCTGTTCTATATTGGTCAGCACTGCTGTCATTTGTTTGGGTGCTGAACTGAACTGCAGCTGGCTGTAACAGGCCGAGATAATATGCTGTATCCGAGTTACCGGCATAATCGCTAGTTTTAAAACCAGTGTGTGATACGTCCCATGCCTGATAGCTACCAGATCGATTTCCTAAATAGAAATAGACACTATCAACTGTGGCGGTACCCGAATCTGTATTAGAATAGCCAACGGTATGAAGTCCTGCACCGTTAGGCATAGCATAATAATATGTACCTTTCGATGTTCCACTTACGGTATTTACGGTAGACCCATCAACTTGGAGAGCTATACTCGTACTTGCATCATCGAGCCACATAAACAATACACCGTCAGTGAAATAGGAACTACTGGTACAAGTCTGACCGGCTGTTAATTGCTGAGCATAGCCAGATATTCCTCGTGTTGTGAGTGTTGTACCTGTCACGGTTGGCCATTTGTAGCCTACGGTTCCGTTCCCTCCGTTGATATTTGATAGGCCTCTCGGAGATTGAGCATAAAGATTATATTTCTGATACATTGCATTATCGAAACCACCCCATGAATTTACAAAATCACTCCCAAATGAATCCGTATATCGCATTAGGATGGCTGGACTAATAGAACCATTATCAAATGAACGTCCTAAAGCATTCAACCATGTCGCCATAGCGGTGCTAGAGTACGTCCAAGCTGCTGGACCAACTGACTGACGGACTGTCGGTATAGTTCTTGTTAGTGGATAACTATCGTCTAATACTTGCCACCCAGGAATTGCAGCTGACCAATGTAAGAGGTGAGTTTCATTAAGTATCGTTGGAGAAAAGCTCGTAGTGCTATTACCTGTAAAATTAAAGACATCTGAACCTGTTGCATTAATAGTTAACGTATAAGCCGCCGTCGTTGTCGAAATTGTGATAATTTTAACCGCTATTGTGCTGTTTTCTACTGCGGTTGGCGTCGTAGGTAGATTGACAACAACAGAACCGGTACTCAAGTCGACTTGTACGGAAGTTGCTATTGAAGCTGTAAATGGACTCGCGCTAGCATTTATAACGGCACTTCTGGTAAGACCAAAGGCGCCTGTTGGTCCTGTTGCTCCTGTTGTACCTGCTCCGGTAGCGCCTTGTGTACCAGTGTTTCCTGTGATACCGGTTGGCCCAGTAGGACCAGTAGTTCCTTGAGAACCAGATGGTCCTGTTGCTCCAGTTGTACCTGCTCCGGTAGCGCCTTGTGTACCAGTGTCTCCTGTGATTCCAGTTGGTCCGGTAGGACCAGTAGTTCCTTGAGAACCAGATGGTCCTGTTGCTCCAGTAGTACCTGCTCCGGCAGGGCCAGTTGCTCCTGAAGCTCCAATTGTTCCTGTAGGACCTGTTGCTCCGGTTGTACCTGCTCCGGCAGGGCCGGTAGCACCAGTAGTTCCTGCACCAGTTGCTCCAATTGGCCCAGTTGCTCCAGTAGTACCAACACCAGTTGCACCAGTTCCACCATCTATACCAGTAGGACCAGTTGGTCCTGTTGTTCCTTGAGTTCCTACGCTACCTGAAGGTCCGGTTGCACCAGTAGTGCCTTGTATTCCAGTTGTACCAGTAGCACCAGTTGTTCCTGTTCCAGTTGCTCCTTGGGTACCATTAGCTCCGGTTGGTCCAGTTGTACCTTGTAGGCCAGTAGGACCAGTAGCTCCAGTTGTTCCTGCACCTGTTGCACCAGTTGCTCCACTTGCACCATTAGGTCCAGTTGAACCAGTAGCTCCAGCTCCAGGACCAGTTGCTCCTTGGGTACCTTGTGGTCCTTGGGGACCAGTGGAACCTATAGCAGAACCTTTTAGAGAACCATCAGTATTTGAGAGACACTTAAGAAGTCATTGAGGATACTTCCCCAGTTACCGTCATCACCTCCTGGTGTAGGTAATCTTGCCATAAGTTTCTATATTATACCCTTTTTAGATAAGCACTAGTATAAATATTAGTATAGTTGAAATACAGAAGTATTTATATAGTTATATTAATATATGTATAAATGTAAGTGAAGTTAACACTAATAAAACAAATAAACTGATTTTATGCTGGATTTAATAAAAAAACTTGTTATGATTAAATCAATAATAATACTAACGGTAATATAGTCACTTATGAAATCTACAACAAAAAAAATGCGAAAACCTGATATTAAATTAATTATTATAGTCATACTTTTGGCTTTGATTGGCGCTCATTTCTTGTTCCAGTCACATGCTGAATCGACTAGTATTCAACCGATTGGCGATATTCAAAGTAGCCATGTAGTTGGAGTAGGTAAAAGCGAAACATCACTATATAAAAATGTAGCCAATGGCACATCTTTTTCTAGTTCTACAAGTCCAGCATCATATATTAGAAGCGAAAGCGGAGTATCACCTGCTTTCAATACACTAAGTTACTATGCTTATCCAAGTACAACCACGTTAACTCAAGCTACAGTAAATACAAGAGCATATAGAGGTTCTGCTACTGGTAGTAGTAGTATCCAAGTAACTTTATATAATGGTGCTCAGCTTGTTGGTACCGGTCCAACTCATGCATTAGGTAGTTCGTATCAGAATTATACCGATACTTTCGGTGGATTAGCTATTAAGGGTGCACAACTTAGAACTAAAGTTACTTTAACAAACACAGGCGAATCGGGTGCTCCACGCTATTCTCAGATTTGGATTGGCGCTCAATTCGGTGCATCAACCACACCTCCACCATCACCAACTCCTACCCCCACACCAACACCGACTCCAACTCCAACACCTACACCAACTCCAACTCCCACACCAACTCCAACGCCTACTCCTCCACCACCATCTACAATAATAAGAGCCGCTTTCTACTATCCTTGGTTCCCAGAGACTTGGGGAAGTAACTTATCTGACCCATTCACGAATTATCACCCAACATTAGGTTTCTACAACTCTAGTGATCCAACAGTAATAGCTAAACATGTAGCTGAAATGCAATACGCACATTTAGACGCAGGTATTTCATCGTGGTGGGGACAAGGTCAACACCAGGAAAATACTAGATTCCCAGCTCAACTTGCAGCCGCTAAAGGTTCACCATTTAAATGGGGACTCTATTACGAAAAGGAAGGCTTCGGAGATCCAGCAGTTTCAGAACTAACAGCAGATCTAAATTACATTAAATCTAATTATACTTCTAACGCAAACTTCCTAAAGATTGGTGGAAAACCAGTAATATTCGTTTACGGCGATGCAAATGACGGTTGTGGTATGGCTGACCGATGGAAACAGGCAAACGCTGCTGTAGGTAATGCATTCTACACCGTACTTAAAGTATTCCCAGGTTATGCAAGTTGTGCATCACAGCCTAGTAGCTGGCATCAATACGCACCTGCATCATATGTTTCTCAACAGGGTAATACAGCTATAGAAATATCTCCTGGATTTAATAAAAAAGGTGAATCTGGTGCAAGAATTGTAAGAACACTCGCAACCTGGAACCAGAGCATTAACACTATGCTAGCCAGTAAAGAACCGTTACAGCTTGTTACTACATTTAACGAATGGGGTGAAGGTACAGCAGTTGAATCAGCACAAGAATGGGCTACACCTTCTGGTTACGGAGCATACATAGATGCTCTCCATAACTTACTTCCACCAGTAGGTACATCACCATCACCAACTCCTTCTCCAACCCCAACCCCAACTCCAACACCGACTCCAACTCCAACACCAACTCCTCCACCAGCTGACACTACACCTCCAAGCGTTCCATCTAACCTTAAAGCTACTCTTGTTTCACCAACTTCTAACCCAGTCAGTCTAAGCTGGGGTGCCTCAACAGATAACGTTGCTGTAAAACAGTACATAATCGTAAGAACAGATGGTTCAAATAAAGTAAACTTCACAGTTCCTTTCGGTACAAATAGCTACACAGATAACTCTACAGTTGCAAGTACCAAGTACAGCTACACCGTAACTGCCCAAGACACTTCGCTTAATCCATCCGCACCTTCTGCTGCTGCAAGTGTAACTACACCAACTCCAACTAGTGGTGCAGATACTCTACCTCCAAATGTTCCAGTTGCATCCGCTTCAGTTGTTTCGCCTACTCAGGTCACAATTAGCTGGAAGGCAGTTTCAGATAATCCAGCAACAGGAGCCTCGGGCGTTGCTAGCTACACGGTCTTCCGTGACGGCACTCAAATAGGAAAAGTCTCTAATACTACACTGTCTACTAACGATGGTCCAACCACCTTTGTCTCTGGTCAGTCATACAAATACACAGTACTAGCTACTGACGTTGCTGGTAACCCATCAGCTCAGTCTGCTCCAGCAAGTGTCATTCCAAACCCACCAATAGTAACCGGTAGCTCCGTCTGTGGTAATGCGCCAACCGGCAATAAGATCAACACAGTGATCGTAATCTCAGAAGAAAACAGAACTTGGAGTGCTGTAGGCGGTACTGGATTCTCAGCAACTAGCATGCCTTACTTACACAACCTAGCTGCTAAATGTACCTACTTCACTCACGACCAAGAAACAGAACTTAATCCTCAAAACTCAGCTACTCAGTATGCAGGAGCTTGGACAGGCTACGGTTCATCAGTCACACATGTTAACCAAGATTGTTCTCCATCTGCCTCATGTTCATACACCGGCAATAACATATTCCGAGTCATGAGAAACGCTGGCATACCTCACCGTGAATACGTAGAAGGTGCAAGCTCAACATGTTCTGCCTCCGGTAACGCCGCTAAGCACATCCCAGATCTATACATGTACGATCCAACAGATAAAGCTAACTGTGCCAGCGAAGTATTACCAATAAGTCAATTCAGCTTCGGAACTCCTCCAGTTGGTTTCAGCTTCATAACGCCAACCCTATGTAATGATGGACATGACTGTAGCGACAACACCGTTGACACTTGGTTGTCTAACTCAAGCAGACTACCAGCATTGTTTAACAGCGCAGCCTACAAGTCCGGCCAAGTCTTAGTCGAAATATGGTACGACGAAGATAGTCCTAAGCCAAATACATTCGCTTGCTACTCATGTAAGCAGCAAATAAATACGACCACTAACCTACAAAGCTTTGCTCATACTCAAATGTGGCTAAACCTACTTGGTTCACCAACCAGTAACTTAGGTGGAATCTCTACTGCACCAGACGTAAGATCAATAGTAGGAACACCATAAGGAAATGAATATGACTATAAATAATGGAGAAACCATATAATGGAACCAACAACACCCCAACCAACATCAACGCCACCAAATGTATCACCTCAACCAGGCTTAAGTATGCCAGTAGATACATCCGGAACAGAACCGCCACAGAAACCTAAAGTATCTAACAAAATGTTTATTATCGCTATATTGGTTGGAATTGTTGCAATAGTAGTAATAGTAGCGGTAGTAGCACACAAACCTGCTACAAAAAGTACAAAACAAGCTACTACTGGAGTAAACGAAGCTGGATATAATCAATCTGAAGATGAATTAAATAATTTTAAACAAACAGCAGATATAAACGTATCGGCTTCTGGTGCAACACCGCAAACACTTACAGTTCCAGTTGACACTAAGATTATATGGAAAAATAGCGACAGCGTATCTCATGAGATAGCTATATCTCCCGGTGAGAATATACCTTATCAGTTTTACAATAACCGAACAATAATAGCTGATGGTGGATACCCATTTGTAATACGTCAAACCGGAACTTTCCACTATTATTATGTAGATAACCCATCGTATACAGGAACTGTCGTAGTAAAATAGTAAAAAGGTTCAACGAACATTCATAGAGTATGAAATCGACAAAAAAGAAATCAATAAAACTACTAGATGTTAAATCAATATTAATCATATTACTGTTAGCTGTAATTGGTGCACACTTTCTCTTTCAGTCTCATGCAGCAACTACAAGCATTGAACCTATAGGTAATGTATCTAGTAGTGGCGTTGTTGGTGTAGGCAAGAGTTCAACTGCATTATATAAAGATGTATCAGATGGAACTTCTTTCTCAAATGCTGATGATAATACGTCTTATATTAGAGGTCAAAACGGTGTATCTCCGGCTACCAGCACACTTAGCTACTATGCATATTCAACTAGTACAACCTTAACTCAAGCAACAGTGAATACTAGAGCATATAAAGGTTCAGCTAGCGGTGGAAGTATTCAGGTCCAGCTATATAATGGTAATCAATTAATCGGTACCGGTCCTCAACACCAGTTAGGTAGTTCTTATCAGAATTATTCCGACACTTTCGGAAGTTTATCGATTAGTGGTGCACAACTAAGAACTAAGGTTACTCTTAGAAATACGGGAGACCAAGGAGCACCAAGATATACCCAGATATGGATTAGTGGAGTTTTCGGAGGAGCATCGACACCACCACCTTCACCAACTCCATCGCCAACGCCTACTCCAACTCCTACACCGACCCCAACACCTACTCCTACTCCGACTCCAACACCAACTCCTCCCGGAAATGATCCTATTATTGCGGCAGCTGGTGATATAGCATGTGATCCGACTGATCCAAATTACAATGGAACAGCTACAAATTGTCAGCAAAGATCAACTGCAAAATTAATTACCGCGTTAAATCCAACTGCAGTTCTTACTCTTGGAGATAATCAGTACGAATCTGCTCAACTATCTAATTATAATATTTCGTTTAATTCAAGTTGGGGTGCTTTTAAATCAAAAATACATCCAGGTATTGGTAACCATGAAGGTGGTCAAGGCGGAAATGTATCAGGTTACTTCGACTACTTTAACGGAATTGGAGTTCAAGCTGGGCCCGCAGGAAATCGAAGTCAGGGTTATTATAGCTATAACGTTGGTAGCTGGCACATAATTTCACTTAATAGTAACTGTGGTACTTATGTATTTAATGGCTCAAGTACTGGCTGTGAAGCTGGCTCTACTCAAGAAAAATGGTTAAAAGCAGATCTTGCAACACATCCTAATTCTTGTCTTCTTGCATATTGGCACGTTCCACGTTTTTCAAGTGGTAGCTCGCACCATAATGATGCTGCACATGATACCGTCTACACCGCTTTTTGGAATGACTTATATGCTGCGCATGCTGATGTGGTTCTAAATGGACATGACCATGATTACGAGAGATTCCAACCCCTAAATCCATCAGGAAATATTGATCCTACTAAAGGAGTTACTGAATTCATTGTTGGTACTGGTGGTGAAAGTCAATATGGATTTGGAAGTACAGTAAACGGAAGTGTTTATAGATCTAAAGGTTTCGGGGTAATGAAGATGACCCTTCATAGTGATAGTTACAATTGGCAATTTGTAAATGCACCCGGAACTAACATTAATGATAGCGGTGTTGCAACTTGTCACTCAGGTAGTACTTCCCCAACACCGACTCCAACTCCAACACCAACTCCTCCACCAGCTGACACTACACCTCCAAGCGTTCCATCTAACCTTAAAGCTACTCTTGTTTCACCAACTTCTAACCCAGTCAGTCTAAGCTGGGGTGCCTCAACAGATA